>CP060221.1:0-328125 GCA_023898405.1 Myxococcales bacterium | reverse complement strand
CTGTCGCCAGGGCTCAGACAAGTAGATGGTAGAAAAATAATCGATGACTTAATTTTTATTAAGAAGCTCAATCAAAATAATAGCCAGAGCCAAGTTAAACAACTCCTTCCCATAGACGAAATCAAAATTATTTTCAACAATGATGGCTTTGAATCAGAAAATCAAAAGCACACTGAAAATCATAAAAAGGGGAAATCAATTGATGTCACTGGTATAAAGACGGGTTACAACATTTTCTTCCCTAATACATTCGATGTAAATTCGGCCATAATTGTAAAAGTATACGGAGGGAATGAGAAAAAAGAAAAGCAGCGCGATTACACGATTGCCGGATTAACTGCTTTTGACGAATATCTTCTGCGTTCAAATCACGTCGTTGTTTCATTGAATTTGCCCGATCGATTATCGTTGAAACTTAGTCAAAACTTTATGAGTGAAGAACTTCACGCATCCATTCATCAAGCAATTAATAATTTCTATGAAATAGTTTCAAATCGGCCAGAAACTCTTATTGATAATTCTGGCCATGTTGATGTTCAATTGGAAGAAAACGTGAAAAATCTCAAAGGAAGGAAAATGTTCATCATGGGTCAAAGTTTTGGAGGGAGAACTGCGGTAAAGCAGCTGCAACTTTACCCTGGAACTTTTACGGGGGCAATGAGTATTGCTGGAAATTTTAAGTATCCATGTGACCATTTATCGGTCGTAGATAATTTTGAAGTTTTCAAAGACCGGATATTTTTAGCCCATTGTATTCAAGATATCGCATCACCTCTCTCATCGAGCTGTCTGACTTTCAGGAAGTTGTGTGAAAAAGAGAAATCTGCCCAATTATTTTTGTATGCGAAAAGCAGCAATGAGTATCTCAGGCTAGGATTTTCAGGTATCATTTACCACGGTCATGGCTTTCCAAGTTGCGAGCAAGAATTTAATCGCCTATGTGACGCTGTTTCGAATTTTATTCATGAAACGGATATTAATGAGACAGGTGAGTATTTTGATAAACTTAGTGAAATAATTTCAATAAACCACACGCTAGAACCTAAATCTAGAAAAAACAAGGACAATAATATTTGGTATTTTATGAAAGAGAATTTATTTTTTCACGTCCCCAAAGAGCAACGAGCCAAAGCTAAAAGCATGATCATTGATATCGCTAACAAGACTAAAACCATAAGAATTGATAATTGTATGATTCAATAATAAGGTAGCGGAGACAGTTCGTCGTTGCTTCGCAGTTATGCTTCTCTCACTCCCCAAATAGTGTATGGTTAGTTTTTTATTTGGGGAGATTACCGGGGCTAAGTTGAAACTTGGGCTTTAATAGTAACCACACATTTTATTATTTGGTTCTAAATAGTTTTACTAGTGCAGTAATGAGGGCTTTACCTCGACTTTGGCCGAAATTTAATATTTCATATGGAGGCAACTATTTGTTTAGGTCACTTGAGATAGAGCGTACAAGATGGCCTCTTCATGTTTTGATTTGAATATCCACAGGCGCATGAATACTGGCCTGTTTAAAAATAGGTGCTGCCTCCACAGATAAATACGAATGTTCAAGAGCATATCTGAGAATGTGATACAGCGTTTTTTGAGGCCACCAAGTAGTAGTATTAAACTTTGATAAACTGCCTCGATGTTGGTGATAAAAAACGACTATCACACTATAGAAACCAAATATTATAGGCACTAAAGTGAGCACAGAATTTTTGCACCAAACTCGGTTTTTTTCAAGCATAAGGTGCTCTTTGCACTCCTGGAAGGTCACCTCTATCGCCCACCGGCTTGTATAGAGAGATACTATTTGTTCTGGAGTAAGATTGACATCGGTAGAATAGAGATATTCTTCACGGTGGGTACCACTTCTGTCCTGGACATATACCCAACGAACTTTGACAACACCTTTTGCTGCGCGATACCAAAGCCCAGTACCACTTATGAGTCCAACATTCCGTGACTTGCCCCCATACCACGAGACAATGGCCTCTTTTGGTTCGCTTTCAGATACTACTGTTATTGGTCTTTTTATCCTTTTTCCCTTGATCCGTGGACGACCCATTTGCCCTAACTCCTTGGTCACCCACAATAATGAAGCTTAAGTCGGAGAACCTTCTAGCGATCTTTGCTACCAAAAGCCTTGCAATATGTGCTGGAGTTTTATGCCTCTGATTATTTGCTTTGGCAAACACCTTCTTTCCCTTGTGCATCGATCGCAAGCACGAGCGTTTTGGTGCATTGTAGAAGGGTTTTTCTGATTAAAGTCAGAAGAGCAAATGACAAAGCCCAAAGCGAAAATCGATATCGTGAAAACAAATGATGCCATGGGCAATTGTACGGCTCAAGCCCATAGACCCTAGGCAAATTTGTAATGGTACTTTTACCAACAGTGACGACTCTTGCAACAAAAAATTCTCTAATCCGCAGTAGTGCTGGGACGGTTGAACATCCCTCAAAGTTTTTAGTGAATGCATGAATAATTTGTGGTATGTGCATTTGTCGGCGCCTTGTAGAAAATGTTATTGATTTACTTTTCTACTCTTGAGGCTGCCGATTTATTCTAATTTCGGCCAAAGTCGAGATTAGGTTGGCCAAATCAAAAAACGGTTTTTTCGTTCCTAGAATCGGGCCTAATAAAACTCAAAAGCCCTCTCGTGAAATTGTTTATTTTTTAATACAGCAACTTTTATCAAACTCTATCGTGTACGAGGATAAAGATGATTACCGAAGTTTCAGGAGATATTCTGTTAAGCTCAGCCAATGCCATAGTTCATGGCATCGCGCCGTTTGATCATTTTAACCAAGGGCTAGCATTAGCTTTAAGAGAAAGATGGCCATCGCTGTATAAAGATTTCCGCCATTATTGCACTAATTTTCACCCAAAATGTGGCGAGCTTTGGTCTTGGGGAGGACCAGAACAGGTGCGAATTATTAGCTTGTTCACTCAAGATCCGCCCTTAAGCGAACATCAAAAACCTGGCAAGGCTCGTATTGAAAACGTTCATCAATGCTTGCGAGCGCTTAAAAAAGAAGTGGAAAAGGAAAAATATAAGAGCATTGCTATTCCAAGGCTTGCTTGTGGTGTTGGTGGACTTTCCTGGGATGAGGTGAAGCCTACTATTCAGCGCGATTTGGCTGAACTTAATGCTGAAGTTCACGTGTATGGTCAATATGTCGCACAAAAAGAGGCGGCTATTTCTGCCTAAGGGTAGGTTAAGGCAAGCAGTAAATAACCTTTATGCTCTTGCCTTAAAAACTTGAGTAACTCGGCTAACGGATAGCTAGGGGTTTAATGCCCAATTTGCGTTAAGAAATAAAACAAGTATTCCGCGAAAAAAATTTAAGGCAAAAATACTTGTAGGAACAACTGCATTTATAAGAGGCACTTTTATCATTGTTTAAAAATTATTGCGAAAATAACGATAGGCATTTTGCCTAGATCCCCGCCTGCGCGGGGATGACAAGTGACAGCGATCAAAACCATTGATGGTCCATCGCGCCTTGGCCTGGTTAAAAAAATCGGGGCTGTAGTAGCTAAGCGTTAATGTTTAGTGTGTTTATACCAGTATTTTAGCTGTTTTAGAAGCTGTTGGTGATTGCCTCCGTTGAAGCGCCATTCACATTCCTTAAGAAACCAATAAAAATTATCCTGTTTTATCCCATTAAACTTACGCAGATTGCGTTTGGCTTGGTTCCAGAAGTTCTCAATCCCATTGATATGGTTTTGCTTATCAGCAAACAGCTTGGAATGATTAATGCGCATATGGTGAAATGCAGATACATCTAAGGCATTATATGATTTAAAGGTATCTGTATAAACTATGCTGTCCGGAAGAACTTTCTCTTCTACAATAGGCAGAAGAGTTTCTGTTTTTGCATTAGGAATGATGGCTGTGTAAACCTTGCCACCTCGCTTAAGAAGGCCAAAAACAGCTACTTTACCTCCAGCTCCACGTCCTCTCTTGCCTTTTCGAACTCCGCCAAAATAACTTTCATCTACTTCAATTTCTCCGCTTAAGTCATAGCTTGGAAGTTTGCTGGCTATTAATTTTCTTAACCTTAAGAAGAAATTACTGGCTGTATTAGATTGAATAATAACCAGTTCTGATGCTGCTCTGGCGGTTACACCAGCAACAAATAATTTTATCAGTTCGCTCTGCTGGCGCACTGTTAAACGGCTGCGTCTCTTATACATTGAAGTAGCTTACCCTTAATTGGGCTTAGCTACTACAGCCCCAAAAAATCAAAAGGCCATTAAAGGATTAAGAATAACCGTTTTTTTGTATTATTTTTTTGTATTTATTTAGCGATTGTAACTAGTTCGCTAAAACAGTTTAGAAACGCTGCTATTTTGATTTTCAAAACTCTGGGATTGCTTCTCTTATTCAAGCATTGCTTGAGGAGAGGGTTATTTTATTTGTACCGATGAACTTAAAATTACATCAGAGGGATAGGTTTATTGGATTGTTAGCATGCCAAGAAGAGTACGAAAACGCTAGGGACTTTAAATATGCCGTTAAAAAAATAGTGGTGCTCCAGCTGCCACGCCAGAGTCTAGTACTAGAAAATTGATTATAAAGCCTAGTTAAATATGTTTACATAGGAGCGTTAGATTTGAGAAAAAATATCGATGTAAATCACTAGGAATCAAGTATGCGTCGTGCTTGCATATGATCTGAGCAAGTTCTTGGTTGGCTTTTTCCATGTCAAATTGTCTGAAGTTAATCGCTCTTTTATAGATATTACCGATAAATGTGCTGTTGGACTTAGCCGCAGAATTTTTTATTTGCTCGACATATTTATCTTGATCGTCGATGTAAGCGATAACTTCAGGATTGCTGTTGCACACTCTAAGGTTTTGTAAAAAATGATCAAAGATAAGCTCTTTGCTCGTGCTGCTGGCTGCGTAGATTATACCGTCTGAAAAATGTCCTTGCTTATTTTTCCAGTGCTGCTCGATACAGTGAAAGTCTTCATGCCAAAGTTTGATTCCCAGCGATTTAAATTGTGACAGAGTAACCTCCTTTAAGTGAGATGGTCTTGAGGTGAGAGCCAGAACCATCACTTTTTGTTTCTGCCATTCTTCGATAGCTTTGAGCGTGCTGTGCTCAACCATTTTTACTGGTACGAATGCTTGGAGTTTTTTATCTATAGTACCCATAATTTTTTGGGCTGACTCCTTTGCTATACCACTTTGTTGCAGTTTTTTTGTCATTCCGTAAAACCAAGGAGAAGTGCCTACATGTCCTTGTGCATTGAATAATGTGTCATCTATGTCAAAAACCACCACAGTTTTTTTCTTTTGAGCAAGTGCACGTTCTACTCTCCCAATAAAGTCAGATATTTCATCTGAGACAATTATTTCTTTTTCTTGTGGCACAAGGTGAAGGTCTACGTGTCTGCATGCAGATAATAGGCAGATGAAAATTAAAAATAAGCTCACCAAATTTTTCATAAGAATGCTCGAGTAAAAAATCATGAATCACGCGAAGTGTATCCTTGGCAAAAATAAACAACAGAGAATCTAAAAAAAAAGACTTTTTTAAAAAGTAAATTTAAAACTAAAAAAATATTTTCTTATAATTGCTGGTTTATGACGATTGTATGCACCTTTATTTAATTGGCAGCATTAGAATAAAGCTTTTGCCTATAAAGCCATCATGCTTAAAAGAGCTTAATCTTATTGAAAAACAATTTTTAAAAGACCTTGATTATGATTTGTATATTGAAGAATATCGAATGGAGGACATGGTGAATAATTTTTGTAAAAATCATACATAAGCTCATTTATTTGTTTGGTTTTACTGCGCTTATCTAAGAACTCACAGTGCGGTCAGTTTAAAAATCACCAGGTATAAGAAGCATAAGAGCATTTTGAAAGTGCCCAGCTGCTCAGAACTACGAGTCTGTACCAAAAGCTAATTTTCAGGTGGCCGCAAAGTTGACAGTTGCCAATAGTTAAAATTTAAAGGATTTATTTACAGCAGACCTAAGTTTACTAATAAGCGAGTGCGCAAAAACAATTAAAATAATTTTTGTTTTAAAAACCCCAGAATTTTTCCTGTGTTCTTTTATTAAAAATCTAAGTAATTTTTCCTTAAGGGAGCTTAGACTGTTTCTTCCTCTACTTGGAGAGCTATAAATGAAAAAAATAAACTCAATATAAAAGATTGGAGGGGAAGAATATATAGCTCTTTAAAAAATCTTCCTGAAATTTTTTATAACATACCCCATGAAAAAATTGAGCTTGCATTAGCCTAGGAGATTCATGTGAGTTTTTGGTTTGCAATGAAAAGCCTGTGATTTCCGCTAAACATAAAAGCTTATCATGTCCTTCAAATCTGGCGTATAAGATTTTAATAGAATCTGGTGATGTCTTAGTTTTTGGCGGTCCAGCCAGAAAAATATGGCATGGGATACATAAAATAATACCCAATACATCTCCAGGCTACCTGCCACTTAAGAATAGCAGAATTAATTATACTTTTAGGTGCACAAAAAGCCTTTTAGGGAAGGAATATATTTACTCATCGAAAAAAATTTTAGAACAAGCAAATAGTAAAACAAATATTTTTTATAAGTTTTAGCTTAATCAAAGCTTATAAACATCATGAAATTCAAATTTACTAAGAACTGATCGAAATATAAAAGTTTTTTGTTCCTAAGAGGCTGTAAAAAAAATGGTTCAATAAATATTACTGTGATGAATCTTATATTAAGACTTTTTAGAAACGAAATATTATGTTGTGCCTGCATGAAAACTGTTTGTCAGATTTTGCATGAGAAATAATATAATCGATTTTTTTCTACCAATGAGAAAACAAGACAGAGCTCATGTCTGTAGCTTTCGAAGTATAGTCAGTGCATTTTATAAGTTTTGTTTTTGCAGGCTCATGAAAAATGAGGGTTTTCAAATGCATGAAGATGAGCTGTGGAGTGAGTAATATTTTGTTGTGCTATACGTTGAGCTAATTTTTTGGCAGGATCAACCAGATTGGCAAAATCGCTGTGATTGAATACCAAAAAATTAGGAACTCCGGCTTGTTTGGTACCAAGCAATTCTCCCGGACCGCGAATTTTTAAATCGACCTGTGCAAGCTTAAATCCATCGTCGCTTTGACACATAGCATGAAGCCGTTGATAGGCAGTAGAAAATTTATTTTGGACATTGCTTAATAAAAAACAAAAGCTTTCTAAATTGCCTCTGCCAACTCGCCCTCGAAGTTGATGCAGCTGAGCTAAACCAAAGCGCTCTGGGTGAATAATAGCCATACAGGTGGCATCAGGAATATCAACGCCAACTTCCACAACGGTGGTTGATACCAAAAAACGAATTTTATTGTCACGAAATTCTGTCATCACCTGATGCTTTTCGTCTGCTTTCATTTTTCCGTGTAAAAGACCGATTGAATGATCACCAAATTTATCTTTCAAAATTTGAGCAGCTTTAGTGGCGTTTTCTAGATCGAGGTGCTCAGACTCTTCAACCAAAGGAAAAACAATAAAAGTTTTTTGATCGGTTGCGATAATGCGTTCGCAGAGTTTGAGCAGATTTTTGATGGGATCTCCTGAAAGAATTTTAGTCAGCACTGGAGTACGTCCAGGAGGTCGCTCATCGATAACTGAAAGTTCCAAATCACCATACATGGTGAGCGCTAAAGAACGAGGAATAGGCGTAGCTGACATCACCATCAAGTGGGGAGAGCGGCCTTGGCTATCACAAAATTTTTCTGCTAATAGTGCTCGTTGTTTCACTCCAAAGCGGTGCTGTTCATCAATAATAACTAAGCCAAGTTTTTTAAAATTTACTTCTTCACCTAAAAGTGCGTGTGTGCCAATCAAAATATCTATGGAATGCTGTGATGTTTTTTCAAGCAGCTCTCTTCGCTCTTTGGTTTTTGTGCTGGCCGTAAGAAGAGCGATTCTACAATCGAGTTTAGCAAAAAATTTTTGATACACAGTGAATAATTGTTCTGCCAAAATTTCAGTAGGGGCCATGAGGGCAACTTGGTAGCCGTGATTTATAATATAGCGAGCCACAAGAGCGCTGACCGCAGTTTTGCCTGAGCCTACATCGCCTTGTATGAGTCTGCTCATCGCCTGTGGGTTTTCAATATCATTAATGATTTCTTTTAAAACACGTGTTTGAGCGCTTGTCAGAGAAAAAGGCAGAAAATTATTTGTAAGCTTTTCAAGGCTTGCTTTGGGAAGAGCTATGCCTTTTTTTATGTGCTCTGTGCTGCGTTCTTTATAGAGGCGCACAAAAAAAGATAAAATTTCTTCAAACGCAAGACGCCTAAAACTGGGAGAATATGCTTTTTCATCCCACTGGTTGACTGTATCAGGTTGATGGATTGTTTCTATAGCTTCGAGCAGAGGCAGAAGCGTATGGCTTTTAAGAATGCTTGGCTCTAAATGATCGCTGAAATTGTTTTGTCTTAATAAATTTAAACTTCTATCAACAATTTTTTTGTATGCAGCTCCTGTAATTCCAGCTATTTGTGAGTAATTAGCTTGGTGAGTGGGGCCTTGGCGATCCTCATTTTGTGATCTTACTTTAGGGTGCACCATCTGTGTTCGGCCTAAAAAATTTTTAACTTCTCCTGTAAAAATTAACTCAGCACCAATTTTTATAATGTTCTTGACGTAATTGATGGCCGGACCAAAAAATATTACAGACATCCGCCCAGTTTCATCCTCGACAACCGCTTCGAGCCTTTTTTTTGCGCTCACAGAACCGCTTATTTTAACTCCAACTACTCGTCCCAAGGCTACATAGGTGCGTCCAGTTTCCATGTGAAGAAAGCCTGGGCATTCATTTTCCTCGATGACTGATTTAGGGACGCGTAAAAGAGCATCAAAAAGTGTTTGTATCCCAGACTTACTAAGTTGAGAGCAAGTTTTTTCGCCAACGCCCTTGAGGGACGATATGGGAAGAGCAAGATTGGCAGGAGCATTTTGTGGTGAATTCATGATGTCGCTCCTTGGCCGAAAGACTAAAGTTTATTGAAAGCACAGGGCTGTTACTTCACATTCTCTTCGACCTTTTGGGGTATGGATTTCCACCGCATCGCCAACTTGCTTTCCAATGAGGGCCCGTCCTATGGGAGAGCTGATGCTGATACGTTTACTTTTTAGATCAGCCTCATCTTCACCAACAATTTGGTAGGTTTCTTCTTTGCAGGTTTCACAGTCAACGATAGAGACTGTTGCTCCAAAAGTCACCCGATCACCCTCTAAAGTTTTTGGATCGACAACTTGGTACTGTTGGAGACGTGATTTTAAAAAACGAATACGCGATTCAACCATACCCTGACGTTCTTTGGCTGCATCATACTCAGCGTTTTCAGAAAGGTCACCATGAGAGCGTGCCTCAGCTATATCAGCGATTACCTGAGGTCGGACTACCGTGGTGAGGTTTTCCAGCTCCATCGATAATTTTTTAAATCCCTGGGGGGTTATCGGCAGTTTGCTCATTATTCATTCCTATGATTGTGATTAAGTAGCTATCTCAAATGACTTTTTCTCAAACATTTTACAAGGCATTTTTGGTCTGTTTTTATACCACTTACAAAGGTTTTGTAAAAACACTTGGC
The DNA here is from genome assembly GCA_023898405.1 of Myxococcales bacterium. Classification (NCBI taxonomy): domain Bacteria; kingdom Pseudomonadati; phylum Myxococcota; class Myxococcia; order Myxococcales; species Myxococcales bacterium. Next base: position 318,529 of record CP060221.1, on the reverse strand, counting down.
GATTCCCAAGGCAAAACTTTTAAGTAGCAAAAGATTCTCAAAAATTATCAGTCAAATACTTTTAAAAGTCCCTCTTTTAGCGAAAGCATAAGCAGATGACTCAATTTTTCAAGCCGGTGATAGGTTTAGACATGAGTAGATGCATTATTTTATCTAAAAAAGAGTGAGCTTTAATTTTATGAATAACTGTGCATAGGATATGAGTGCTCGGTTTAGAAATCTAGGAGTTTTTTATGTCCTACCAGCTTGGTTTTATGTCCCCAACCCCAAATGTTACTCGCTTTTTGATACTTATAATCGGCATTTATCTTCTTTTTGCTATTTTTGGTAATACTTTTTTTGGCGCATATTTGTATTCAAAAATGGTTCTTGATCCATACCGTACAGTGTTTTCCTATGAAATTTGGCGTGCGGTCACCTACGCATTTTTGCATGATGCCTCATCTCCCATGCATGTGATCTTCAATGCTTTGCTTTTATACATGATTGGTCCGCAGCTTGAGGATAGATGGGGAGAAAAGCGTTTTTTAATTTTTAGTTTTACAGCAATTATTCTTGGCGCTTTGATGGTGATTGCTGCTTTTTTACTGGGGATTGGTGGTGGAATTGTTGTAGGTTTTTCAGCCGTCACGGTAGGCTTGTTGGTGGCCTGGGGATTAGCCTACCCCGATCAGCAAATTTATTTGTTGGGCATTCTCCCTCTGAGTGGAAAAGCGATGGTTTATATCACGGTAGGTTTAGAAATACTCTACGCTTTTTCTAATACCTCTACTTCAAGTGCAGCACATTTTGGGGGAATTTTAACGGCATTTATTTTTAGCTTTGGTCTTTATAAACCTCAAAGAATTAGGCAGATGTGGCGTCAGGCAAAAATGAAACAAAATCTGCGGAGAATAAAATGAAACTACTGCTTGCTTCGGCATCTCCTCGCCGAAAGGAACTTTTGTGTGGAATTGGTTATGATGTTTGGTGCGTATCTCCAGATGTTCAAGAGCTTGATGAAAGTTCGCAAGAGTCGCCAGAAGACATTGCCAAGATCAATGCAGAAAGAAAGGCAAAAAAAGTATATGCACAAGTGGGGGAGCAAAAATGGGACATACTGATTGCTGCTGATACCGTGGTATCTTTGGGTAATCGCATTTTTGGTAAACCTGCTGATAAAGAAGATGCCCGCTCAATGCTTAAGCAATTGTCAGGACAAACACACCAGGTGAGCACCGGATACGCTTTAGTTAACCGCGTAGGGAAAATAAAAATTGATGTTGTTAAGTCTTTGGTTAGCTTTCGGAGTCTCTCTTCGAATGAAATTTTAAGTTATTTGGCAACTGCAGAGTGTTTTGATAAATCCGGTTCCTATGCTGTGCAGGGAGCTGGTGCGGCTTTGATAAAAACTATAAGCGGCAGTATTAGTAATATTGTTGGTCTGCCAATTGAGGAAGTGTTGCAGCATGCAAGAGATTTATACAACGACGCTAAAAAGTAATTTAAATGCTCTTGAAAATGAAATTAAAGAGAGCTGTCTTAAAGCTCAGCGCAGTAGTGATAGCGTTAAATTGATTGCTGTATCAAAAGGACAGGATTTTCAAAAAATAGTTGCTGCCTATAATTTGGGGCTCAGAGATTTCGGTGAGAGTTACGCTCAGGAATTTGTTCTTAAAAGGGAGCAGGCGCAAAAAGCAGGCATGAATGATATTAAATGGCACTTTATTGGGGCGATTCAAACAAATAAAATAAAGCTGATATCTAAAGCTCACTTTGTTCATAGTATCGACAGCATTTCTCACGCCCAGAGCTTGTCAAAAGTTGCTCCTCATAACATCGGTGTTTTCTTGCAAATAAATCTAAGTGGTGATCAAGGCCGTCACGGATTTAGTGAAGAAGAAATTATTCAAGAGTGGCCCTTGGTGAAGCAGATGGACAATCTTAATTTCTTGGGGATTATGACAATTTTACCTCTTATTCCTACTAAACCTCATCATTATTGGTTCTCGAAAATGCAGCATTTAAAGCGGCAGATCGGAAATAATATAAAACTCTCTATGGGAATGAGTACGGATTTTTCACAGGCAATTATTGCGGGAGCTGATTTTATCCGCATTGGCGAAAGGCTTTTTGGTAAGAGATAGCCTTTGAACAGGGGGCATGATGATACTTTTTCTTTACGCATTTTATCTTTCACGTTCACAAAAAAAGCGTTTATTGAAAAATTTTCAAGAGAAAAATACATTGATTTTGGCGCATCGAGGGCTGCAAAGCAAGCATTTAGAAAATACCGTGGAAGCTTTTCATGCAGCATTTTCAATAGGAGTTGATGGCGTAGAGTTTGATGTACAGATGAGTCGAGATTTGATTCCAGTGGTGTTCCATGACCGCAGTCTCAAAAGACTTAGTGGAGTTGAAAATAATATCGACCAACTATCTTTCGATGAGCTTTCTCAATTGCATTTGCTAAGCGAGAAGTACTCCAAGCACTATCGAATAACAAAATTGGAAGATGTGCTGCGTGTTTTGCCCGATAACAAAGTAATTAATATTGAGCTTAAAGAAACCGTATTATTAAAAGGAGAAAAAAGTGTAAAAAAAGTTCTTGATTGCATTCTTCCTCACAAAAATAGATTGAAAATTATTGTCTCAAGTTTTGATGCGCGCATCTTAAATTGCGTGGCCAAACAAGAAAAATCTCTGGCATTAGGATACTTATTAGATAAAAAATTGACCTTGATTTCTTTTCTAAGATCGAGATTTATACTCGACAAAATTGATTTTCTTCATCCTCATCTAGAATTACTGAATCCGCAATTATCAAGAAAAATTAAAAATATGGACCTTAAATTAATCCCGTGGGGGCATAAAAAAATAGGCAAAGAAGCCTTCATATTTCATGATGGCCACTTTGCATTGATTTCGGACGCCTGCCCTGAATTAGTGCAACACTATCGGCGATGAAAATGCCCGTGTCGTTTATGGTGAGGTCTACGAGAATAAGAACGTTGGGTGTTTTGGCGTGCACGTTCACACACTATAAGTTCACCGCCCTCTTCTTGTTCTGACGATGCATGAGGTCTAGGGCTGTTATTGATAACCTCAATAATTTTATTAGCCACATCAGCATCGACCTCAATATGAGCGCTTGTGTCTCGTATCATACCTGATCCAGAAAAATGCCCTAGATCAACACCAGATGCAGTGCTTAAATACTGAGCGAGGTCAGCTAAATCATGAAAATCATCTTGCCGTCCCAGAGTGATATAGAGGCGGGTAATGCCACTTTGATCCGATGATTCTTGTGGAGCATCATCTTTTTGATTGTGCCGGTGCTGACGATCCTTGCCTTGCTCATGACGTCGATCTTTTTCATGACGGCGCTTCGAATCTCTTCTTTCGCTAGAAGAAGATTCGCTTTTATTGGTGTTATTTGGCTTTAAAAGATACTGTCTTAAAAGTAAAGCAAATGCTGATTGAATATTTTCTTGAGCCAACATTCTTTGAGCGAGATTGCCAAATTGACCAAGCTCAACATCTTGGGCTTCTGAGTTAAGCTGGGAAAGCAATCGTCGAGCGCTTAAGTCGAGTACTTCATCAGAGCTTGGAAGGGCAAGCTCCTCAAAATCTATAAGGCAATGAGCCTTTATAGGATCAAGAAAAGCAAGCTCTTTATTGCTCACAAGGCTTACAATTTTGCGTGGTGTTTTTTCGCTGGCATGGGCTAATTTTTCATAGACCTGTGGTTGTCCAACCATATCGTAGTTGATGACGAATGGAATATTACTGAGTGGATGAGTGGCGAGCATATCACTTTGGCAAATAAAAATTATATTTGAGTTGTTAGCGCATAGCTGTAAGTTCTGCTCAACATCTTGGGAATTATTTTCCTGAGTGCAGTAGTGAGTTTTGAATCCGTAATGAATTAAGTAACGGGCCAAAAATTCGCATTCTTCTGAGTTAAAGCAGATAACAAGTGCACTTTTGGAACGGTGAAACTCTAATGCTGCCAATAGTGCTCTAGGCTTGGGTTCAGTTTCATTGGTGTGATGAATTACGTGTACTACTTGTAAAGAGTCTGTACTTCCATTGCTATCGCGCACATCAACTGTGGATGCGGGGGAATTATTATCTGGATAATGAGTCATAGAAAACCTTTAATTCTTTTAAGCTTCTGCGCTTGCTTGGACTCTAATAAAGGTGGAGGAGGGGTCAATAGCGTTTTTGTCAGAATATTTTCAATAATAAAAAAAATCTATTCAAAGTTCCATAGGAAGCACTGTAAAGGATATATTTTAGCTAGGATTTGGAGGGTGTTGTGACTAATCGCTTAAATGATTTTATTTCTTGCTCGTTTATTATTCGAGATGCACAACCACGTGATATCGATGATATTTTTCAACTAAGCTCGCTTTTGAATACTGTCAATCTCCCCGCTGATAAAAGTGAGTTAGAGCATGTTATAGCCCAGTCAGATACATCGTTTTCCCTAACGGAAGTTAATCCTACTAAGCGTGCTTTTTTATTTGTTTTGGAAAATGAACAGGGAAAAGTAATAGGCACGAGCCAAATTTTTGCTAAGCACGGAACACTGGAATCTCCTCATAGCTATTTTGAAGTAAACACTGATGAGCGTTATTCAGAAACGCTTAATAAATATTTTAAGCATCAAATACTTCACTTGCGTCAGAGTTTTGACGGACCTAGCGAAATCGGCAGCTTGGTGCTTGATAAAGATTATCGTTCTTCTGAACAAAAATTGGGAAGAAGGTTAAGCTTTGTTCGTTTTTTATTTATGGCTATGAACAAGGATCTTTTTTCGCACCGGGTTATCGCAGAATTGCTTCCGCCTCTTGGTCCTAATTTTAAATCAGCATTGTGGGATGCTGTTGGTCGTAAATTTACAGGTCTCGAATACTACGAAGCCGATATGATTTCGCGCAGAAATAAGGAATTTATCAGCACGCTTTTTCCAAGCCAAGATATCTATGTTTCATTGCTGCCCTCGTGTGCCCAAGAAGTAATTGGAAAAATCGGTAAAAATTCTCAGGGTGCAGCTCATCTGCTCAGCTCAATCGGTTTTCAATATAATCAACACGTTGATCCATTTGATGGAGGTCCTCATTTTGAGGCTGCGAGAGATAATATTAAGCTCATCAAAGAAGCACTTAATGCTCGCCTTGTTTCAGCCGAAAAAATTGATTCAGACTCACAATCCTATCGCGGACTTATCGGATGCTTTAAACCTCAAAACAAAGCGGGTAAGCGTTTTCTCTCTGTCATGGCCGATTATCTTTACAGTAGTAAAAGTAAAAAAATTGCTCTGCATCCAAAAAGCATAGAGCGATTAGATATTGATATTAATGATGAAGTAATTATAATAGATAGTAAGTTATGTAATATTTAGGGTTTTTTTTGTGAAATATGTAAATAGAATTTTTTTAGTAAATTGCCTAATTGTGCTGAATATATTTTTTATGTCGTGTTCAAATAATACCATTAAAAGTACAGTATCAGCTGATGAACATTTACCCATCAAAAAACAAGAGCCTAAAGAGCCTAAAGAGCCTAAAGAGCCTAAAGAGCCTGTTCCACATTATTCTATCCCCAAACTGCCGGCAACTTTAAGCACCTATAATATGATATTATTTAATACAGAGAGCACCAATCATTTTTCGAAAAGTAGTAAATATTTTCCTCCAATCCCGCTTTTTATTGGTTATCGAAAAAATGGAAACTTAGCAAAAGCCGCCCCTTTGGTTTCGGCCATGCTGGGTAAGGATTTGTTTTCTCACTTACCAAAAGCAGTTAAAGAGCAGGTAGAGGCTTATAAAGATAAGCTAAAAATAGCTTTTGTGGTGCAATCCTCTCAAAATCTCAATGAGATCGTTACATACTACGCTGGCTATCCAGTAGAAGATGAGACGCGCTTTACTACACGCTTAATGGCTCATGCATGGGCTGACCCAAAAGCGCCGGCAGAGTACAGTGGTGCAAGAGTAAATCGAAATTTTTTGCAGGGACTTTTTGATTCAACAATGGATCTTTCAAGTAAAAAATTTCCCATGAACACATTGAACAAAGTGCATGTTTTCGTGCACGATAAAACTTTTTCTCCTCGTTTTGGTTCACATAAAGTAGTATTTCATGGTGATATTTCAAAGCTTGATGAGCCCCTTGCTGTTTGGAGTGTGGTTATTGATAATGATCCTCCCCCAGGGATACCCCAAAGAGCCATAGCTACTTTGCACTGGCTTTTTTTAAATTTCACTGGTCGTCATCCAGACCCAAGGCCAGAATTCCCCGACCGAAAAATAAGTGACTATGCTTTATTAGGTAAAAGTTTACTAGAGAGAAAACGGGAGAAGAGTGCAAAAATGGAACTTAAGATCAATGACTTTGAAGCCTTCATAGAGACTTGTTCTAAGCTGCCTTTTTTACAAAAATCACAAGCATTGGAAAAGTTAACATCGCTGTTTAAAAAGTAAAATTTCAAAGCTATGAGTTAACCGCGTTTAAGTACTCGAGAAAGTTCTTTTTTGATATCGCGTTCTTTAATGCTTTGCCGCTTATCAATTTTACTTTTTCCAGTCCCAAGGCCAATCAAAACTTTTACTTTGCCGTTTTTAAAATATATTTTAAGCGGCACCAGCGTTGTTGATTTATTGCTCAAGGCTCTCTCAATACGTTTGATCTCTTTTTTATTGAGGAGCAATTTGCGGGTACGCTCCGTATCGATATGATCATGGGTTGCCTGTTTGTACTTTTCGATGCGCAAGCCAATAATGAAAACCTCACCATTTTTTATGAGAGCATAGGCATCGGCAAAGCTCAAATGGCGGTCACGGATAGATTTTACTTCAGATCCAAGCAAGGCAATGCCACACTCATAGGTTTCATCTATAGTGTAGTTGTGCCGCGCGCGCCTATTTTCGGCGATCAGATTATCGTCATGAGGTTTTTTCTTCATAGCTTTATTTTTTTAGTATTAAAAATCGATCTAAACAAGCAGGTGCCGGTTTAGAGAAAATATGAATTATGAAAAAGTATAAATAGTCGTGTTGATTTTACAGCTATCACTGCAGGGCTTTTATCTATAAGGCCATTTTTTTAGTGAATTATTGGAAGGTAAACATGCAGCCTACAAAATATTGCATCAAGCGCATTTTCATCCTCATCATCAATATAGAGCAGTACCATGATAAATCTATGCTTGCTATCTGCTTGTAATATCTCATTTATGCCAGCTTCATCGAAGTTGTAGGGTGGTTGTGAAGCTGAGTCTAAAACAGGGGCTAGGGGAAGAATATGGCATCTATAATTAAAACCAGAGAGAAGCGATTCAATTTTTTCGGATAATGTATGGGTGTCATTGCTGATAATAAGCAATTGTCTGCCTGGTTCATTTTTTAAAACTGTATATTTGATACCTGATGCCCAAGATGTCATTGCAAATGTGAGGGAAAAAAACTGTAAGAAAGAATAAATTTTCATGGCGACTCCTTTGCCGCCTAACAAACGTATCCAAAAGTCTAATCCGTCTGCCAAACATCCGTTTTGATAAAAAACTATGAAGCGTGATAATGTAACGCGTTGCTATGTTCACAATAGATAAATCATCAACGTATATAGCAGCTCGCATAAAGAATTTGCCCCAAAATATTGCAGGCGGCATGAAAGATAATGGCTGATAATAGATTGCCTCTTTTGTAGACAATCCAAGAAAAAATAAGCCCAGGAAAAAAAGTAAGTACCCGCATAGTATGAAATCCGCCCATTAAATGACCGCAGGCGAAAATTAAATTAGTAATAATAATGGCTTTGCCATAGGGCAGAGCAAAGAGAAATTTTTGATTGGGCCACTTTTTTAAAAGTGCGCCTTGCAAAAAACCTCGATAGAAAAGCTCCTCGGGAAACGCCACCACAAAAATTTGTGTCAGAATTTCTTTGCCCAACATTGGTGGCCAATTGAGTGAGAAAAAAAGTTCTTTATCTTGGCTATGGGCTAAAAATAATTGAAAGCCTGTATAGCCTGCAGTGTAGGGAATAAAAATAATTAGACACAAAAAAAAAGTGAAGACAAGTTCTTTAACGATTTTTGGCCAATCGGGTTTTAGCTTTGCATCTTTGTTGCTGAATAGTGAGTCAAAGATACTTTCTATTCGGTAAGCGTAGATATTGAGCGATTTAGGATCAATATGAGCACGTTCAAGCGCCCAAAAGGGCAGGGATAGTTCTGCCATGACCACAGCTAACGATAAGACGGTGCCAAAAATATTTGAAATAAGATTTAAATAAAACGACAAAAATAAACCCATCAGGAGCAACCCCGATGAGCTTAGTGCCATTAAAAAGAGTGAAGGGTGTTTTTTTAACATAAATGATTTAAGTGTTTCGCTGAGGATGCAGTAATGGCAGCCATGTGAACAATATTGCTCGGTGACGCATAGAGTTGGCATACATTGGCCGCCCCATTAACTCCAAGCAAAATAGGCCCGATAGCCTCACATGGAGCAAGTTGCTCAAGAAGTTTATACGAAATATTAGCAGCCTCCAAGCTTGAAAAAATTAGAATATTAGCGTTGTTTTCTAAGCTACAAAAAGGAAAGTGTTCGTTTCTTTTGTTGTCGTCGAGAGCAACGTCAGCTTGCATCTCACCGTCTATATTTAAATCGGGGCGAAGACTTTTCACGATCTCAACTGCGCGTTTTGCTCTTAGGGGGGATGCATAGTCCACTGAGCCAAAATTGGAAAACGAGAGAATCGCGATATGTGGCTTGATAGCAAAATCACGCTTCACTCTGTCTGCAGTTTGAATAGCGATCATCGCTATCTCTTCTGGAGTAGGTTCAATATTTAAAGCAGTATCAGCCAAAAATTTTATGTCGTCTTTAAATGCAATCATGTACATAGCCATAGCGCGCATGCCAGGAGTGATGCCAATGCATTCAAAGATCGGACGAACTGCTGTGGGATAAGCTCGAGTGATACCTGAAACCATACCTTCAGCATGGCCATTTTTAACCATCATGGCAGCATAGTAGGAACGAGAGCGAAAGCGGTGCTTAGCTTCTTCTACAGTAATTCCTTTGCGATTGCGCAAAGCAAAATACTGGTGAGCCATTTCAATACCATCGTTCGCTGTCATGGGATCGATAATGTGAACATTTTCTAAGCTCAGACGGAGCCTGCTAATTTCTTGACGAATATATTGGGCGTTACCCAGTAAAATGGGGATGCAAATTTTTTCTTTAAGCAGGGTGTCAACAGCTTGCAGGACTCTTGGGTCATCTCCCTCAGGAAATACTACTCGAGCCCCACTTTTACGGGCTTCTTCATAAATAAGATTGAGAGCACCGCGAGCAGGGTTAAGTCGTCGAGCTAATGAATCTTTGTAGCTTTGCATATCATCTATGGGACATTTAGCCACGCCTGATTCACTAGCAGCTTGTGCTACTGCTGGAGCAACGGCCAGTAAAACACGAGGATCAAATGGTTTGGGCAAAATATATTCGGGGCCAAATGAAAAATCCTCACGACCATAGGCATAGCGCACACTTTCAGGGATGCGTTCTTTAGCAAGATGGGCAATGGCAAGGCTTGCAGCAATTTTCATTTCTTCGTTGATAGTTGTTGCTCGTGTATCAAGTGCGCCTCTGAAAATAAAAGGAAATCCCAAGACATTATTCACCTGATTAGGAAAATCACTCCGACCAGTGGCAACAACGGCATCAGGTCGAGCTTCTTTAGCGTCAGCATAAGAAATTTCAGGAACAGGGTTGGCAAGGGCAAAAATGATCGGTTGAGGGTTCATTTTTTTAAGCATGTCTTTGCTTAGGATGTTCCCCGCCGAAAGACCAACAAAAACATCAGCGCCATCAAGTATTTCTGCAAGAGTCCGTTTTGAGGTGTTTCTTAAAAAATCTTTATGGCAATCTGAAATATTTGTTTCTCGACCTTCATAAAGAACGCCATCAATATCGGCCATAAAAATATTTTGGATATTAGCTCCTAAACTCACAAAGAATCGCGCACAGGCAAGCGCTGCAGCTCCCGCTCCTGAAAAAGCTATTCTCACAGAATCTATTGGCTTTTTAACAATTTCTAGGGCGTTTACTAAGGCTGCGCCAGCGATGATTGCGGTGCCGTGCTGATCATCGTGAAAAACTGGAATGGGGAGGCTTTTGCTCAGCTCTTGCTCAATGACAAAACATTCAGGAGCTTTAATGTCTTCAAGATTAATACCGCCAAAGGTTGGTGCCATTGCCTTTATGATAGCAATTAATTTTTGCGGATCTTTTTCGTCGAGCTCAATATCAAAAACATCAATATCGGCAAACTTTTTAAAAAGTATACCTTTTCCTTCCATCACCGGTTTTGCAGCAAGTGGTCCAATGTTTCCCAAACCAAGAACTGCCGTGCCATTGGTGATCACACCCACCAAATTGCCCTTGGCGCTATAGCGATATGCATCGTCAGGGTTATCTTTTATGGCGAGAGTGGGAGCTGCAACGCCAGGAGTGTAGGCTAATGATAGTTCATGAGCTGTGCTGCAGGGTTTGGTTGAAATAACTTCGATTTTTCCTGGACGCTTCATTTCATGATATTTCAGGGCGGACTGTTTATTACTCATTTAAAAATTTCCTATTGGTAGGGAGTTTGATTGTTCTATTTGGTTCTCTAATCAAGTTTTATGGTTTAGATGAAAAGAGGGAAAAAAATAGTTCAATTAAAACTAAAAAGTAGGAACTTATTTTAACCAAACCAAGTACTCACGGAAAATTCTATGGCAAAAATACAGAAAATCCAAGCCCGAAGCATTTTTGATAGTCGCGGTATCCCAAGTGTTGAGGTAGATCTTTATCTTAAGACCGGGGAGTGGGGCCGTTTCAGTACTCCATCGGGGGCATCGTGCGGAAGCAAAGAGGCTTTGGAGCTAAGAGATCAAGATGAGACACGCTATCGTGGTAAAGGGGTGAGTAAAGCAATAGCCCACATTCATGGAGAGATCAGTGAAGCATTGCTTGGGAGTGAGGATTTTAATCAGCAGGCTCTTGATGAATGTTTGATCAAACTTGATGGCACGCCCAATAAATCGCGTTTAGGCGCTAATGCAATTTTACCTGTCTCAGGTGCATTTTTTCATGCCATGGCTCAGCTCAACAATCAGCCGCTGTATGGCAAAGGCGTCAGATTACCTATGCCAATGATAAATGTCATCAATGGTGGAAGCCATGCCAACAACGGCTTGAATGTGCAAGAATTTATGATTGTTCCTAAAGGCGCCACGAGTTTTAGTGAGGCTATGCGTATGGCCAGTGAAGTATTTCAAGTGCTTAAATCAACACTCAATGATCGAGCTTTGAGCACGGCTGTTGGTGATGAAGGTGGTTTTGCTCCTGCTCTTGCAAATAATGAAGAAGCTTTGCAGCTTTTGATGATTTCGTGTGAAAAAGCTGGTTATCAGCCAGGCAAAGATATCTATTTTGCGCTTGATGTAGCTGCGAGCGAATTATTAAGCCAAGAAAAAAATTGTTATCACATGAATAACGAATGGCTTAGCAGAGCTGATTTATTGCAGTGGTACAAAAAGTTGTCGGATCAATTTCCTATAATCTCTATTGAAGATCCTTTTGGGGAAAATGATTATCAAGGCTTTATTGAGATTACTAAAACATTGGGGACAAAGGTGCAGATTGTTGGGGACGATCTTTTTGTAACCAATGAGCGCTACATAAAAGAAGGAATCGAGAATTCTTATGCCAACGCAGTGCTGATTAAAATGAATCAAATTGGAACAATGAGTGAGACACTACGCTCGATAGAGCTTGCTCAAAGTGGTGGAATGAAAACTATTATTTCACATCGCTCAGGAGAAACCGAGGACACTACCATTGCCGATCTTGCAGTGCTCACACACGCTGGACAAATTAAAACCGGATCCATGTCTCGTTCTGAACGAATTGCCAAGTACAATCGTTTACTTCGCATCGAAGAAATGCTCGGCGATAATGCAGTTTTTGGAAATTAATTGGGGGTCACATGTTAAAAACTATTATTTTGTTGAGTATGCTATTGGGCTCGATAAGCTTGAGTGCTTATCGCTATGATAGTGGACAGCTTTATGTTAGTGGAGGTTTGGGAGCGCATATCAATGTGGTGCGCCACGAAGGAAAAAGTCCTACTCCTAAAGCATATATGCCTTTTTATGGGACACTCGATTACGCCATCGATAGAAATTTTGGCGTGTTTGCCAGCTTTGCTCCTCAGTTTAGCGGTGGAGTTATATCATTTTTAAGCAGAGCAGGGATTAAATATTGGTTTTCTTTTCTTGAAACACCCTATGTGCCCTATGTCTCTTTAGCTATTACTCCTGAGTTGGTGGTGCCGACGAGTTCGGCAAAAAATCATATAAATATTGGTATTAGTCCTGGAATAGGAATTAATTATTTTGTGATGGCACATTTTTTGGTGGGCATGCATCTAAATTTTAATCCCACCTTTGCATTTATTGACGGTCAAAAACAAATGGAGCTTGGAGTTATTGGCTTGTTTGATGTCAGTTTTAGGATTTAACTTTTTTAAAGACTTTGTCGGAATAATTTTTTTAAAAAAATATCTGCAGAAATTTATCGCTACTAAGCGATTTATTGTTTATTTTCTTGGCGCTTTGTTCGTCGACAAATCTTAGCGCCTATTGACATTTAATTTCCAATCAAACAGGAATAATTCCTTAAGTTAGTTTTAACAAATGAAAAAATAACTTCAAAGGATAACACTTATGAAAGATGTAAAGATTTATTTGTTTTTTATGGCATTTTCTTTATCTTTTGGCTGTTTTAGTATGGAAAATTCAATTGAAAACAGTAAGGAAGAATATGGTAGCGAGACGCAAGAAATTGAGAATTTTAAGTTGGTGATGAAGGCAGAAGAAATCGCTGAAATTATGGCTTTAAGATTACATAATCCGTATAGCAAAAGTATACAATGTGCTAATGAATTACATGAAGAAAAATTGGAACAGCTTCTGGGATGGTATTTAGATTTTGTTAGCGTACAGAAAAGTATGATGGATAAGAGTAAAGATAGTAAATATCAAATGGCTTTGATGGTCTATGGTCCGCTTGTGGCCTGGCAAATTCTTAGCATGGATATTACAGAGTTAATGCTTTTTGGTGTGCCTGCTTATTTTTGTATAAACAAGGCTCTTGATCGAGATAACCAAGCAAAACTGCAAGCTCTAAAAAACCAGACTATTCACAAACTGCCAAATTTAGATGATATGCTTTATAGAGTAGATAATCAATTGGTTGCAAAGATTGCCGAGCTTGCTTATCAAGCCTACAACAAAGTTCATGGAGATGAAGTTACTTTCTCATCAGAAGAAAAAGTTGAGTTCAATAGAGAGTTTGATGAAACAATGAACAGACCTTGGTATCAAAAACTTCTTCCTTGGAGTTATATTGAAAAAATTCGAGGATCTTCGTCTCATCAGCAATCATATAAAATGTATAGTAAAAACTAAAAATTGCTCATTGTTTGAAAAATTATGGGTGCCAAAGTTAGGGCGCCCTATTTTTTTTGGCATTTAAATCAGCAAGTATAGCCATGATTTAATCACCATTAAGGAGTTCATATGGATCGCAACTTAGCTTTGGAAGTAGTGCGTGTAACAGAAGCCGCTGCGCTATCGGCAGCTCGCCTCATGGGCAGAGGCGAATCATCAGCAGCCGATCAAGCAGCTGTTAATGCTATGCGTCATGCTTTTGAAAGTGTTTCTGTCAGAGGAACAGTGGTTATCGGTGAAGGTGAGCGAGATGAAGCCCCCATGCTTTTTATTGGTGAAAAAGTAGGCTCTGGAGATGAATCAGATCCTGAAGTTGATATTGCTGTTGATCCTTTGGAGGGCACCAGTCTTTGCGCTCTGGGTCGTCCCAATGCTTTGGCGGTGATCGCTATGGCTGAGCGAGGCAAGATGCTTCATGCTCCTGATATTTACATGGATAAAATTGCTGTTGGGCCTCATGCCAAAGGAGTTGTCGATCTCGATAAATCTCCTACCAAAAATTTAATGGCTATTGCCCATGCCAAAGGTGTGTATATCGAAGATCTTACGGCCGTGATCTTAGAACGTCCCCGCCATCATGATCTGATCGAAGAAGTGCGCAGAGCAGGTGCTCGCGTGCAATTAATTTCAGATGGAGATGTGAGTGCAGCAATTTCTACCTGCATTGAAGGATCGGGCATTGACGTACTTTTTGGAATTGGTGGTGCTCCTGAAGGTGTATTGGCAGCCGCTGCACTCAGATGTGTTGGGGGAGATTTGCAAGCGCGTTTGGTGGTGAATAATTCCAAAGAAAAAGAGCGTTGTTTGCGTATGGGGATCTCCGATGTGGAGAAAAAATGGCACCTCGAAGAGTTAGCTGGTGGTGATGTGATGTTTGCGGCAACTGGAGTTACCAGTGGCGATATTCTAAAAGGTGTTCGTTATTTCAAAGGCGGTGCAGAGACTCATTCTTTGGTTATGAGATCACGCTCGGGCACTATTCGCATGATCGATACCAAACATCATTTTGATCGTAAGCCTCATTTTGGTAATTAAGGATCTTGACGTTTGATTGCGATGTCCGCTTGATGCGGGCATTTATTTTTTATCGTGAATTTTTTTAAAAAAACAAAAAAGTTTTTAGAGTTTAGGAATAAAGCTATGCATAATGATCGAATTTTTTACAGTGCTTGTGATTGTATCACCCGTTTCAACGCGTCTTCGTTTCCGTTAAAAAATATTGCTCAAGAAATAATAAAATCCAAAAAATTAAATAGCAAAGAACGGAAGTTGTTTCTCGATGTGATTTTTTTGTGGAGCAGAAATAGATTTTTGGCAAAGAAATTTTTAAGCAAAAATTTTAATTTTTTTAGTTCATTATCCGAACAAGAAAAGGAAAAATTAATTTTAACTTTGATTGTTGGCGCTCAATTAAATTGGACCACAAAACTAGAATCTTCGCTAATAGAGGCTTACAACAAGTGGCTGGATGATTTAGGGACCGAGCGCTTTCTTATCGCCATGGGGCCATTGCTTGCCGAAGAAGTACAAAAAAGCTTTTCTCTTAGCTGGCAAAATATTGTGCAGTCTTTGTGGGAAAAACCAAAAAAATACATCGCCTTTGATAACTCCGTCGATAAAGAAAAACTTGTTAAGGAGCTGAAAGAAAAAGATGTGGAAGTTCGACCATGGCTATTTTTTGATAGTGCATTGGAAATCAGCGGCGATCTAAAGATTAACGAACTATCAAAAGAATTAAGAGAACACGTGTGGTTTATGGATGCAGGAAGTCAGCTTATAGCACATCTGATACGTCCCATGGCCCATGAACGCGTGCTTGATATGTGTGTAGGCGAGGGGGGCAAGGCTCGAATAATATCTCAGTATCCCTGTGAGTATTATGCAGTGGATATCAATGATCGTCGTTTAGCAAAAGCTAAAAAAATATTGCCGAGAACAGTAAAATTTTTCAGCGAGGATGCAAGTAAGTTGAGTCTTGAAAAAAACAGCTTTGATTGGGTGCTGCTGGATGCGCCTTGTTCAGGTTCAGGAGTAATGAGAAGAAATCCAGATTTGGTGCATCGTTTTGCTCGGCAGGAATTGGATAACTATTTGAAATTGCAGAAAAAGCTTTTAAACAGTGCTGTAGAAATGCTTAAAGTAAATGGCGTAGTCTTATATGTAACATGCTCGCTGCTCGCCAGAGAAAATCAGCAACAAATAGACGAGATCATGGCCAAAACTAAAAATCTCATTCCAGTTTCACTAAACGACTTAATAGCTGATGGTGAAATAAAAGTAGAAGCTTTGGATTTTGATAAAAATACCTTATCTCTTCTTCCTAATATTCATGATTGCGATGCATTTTTCGTTGCTGCTTTAAGAAAAATTTGAGTTGATTTAATTATGCTTAGCTATGTTTTAGGAAGGCAAAAAAATAGCAAAAAATGAATAAAATTTCATTAAATATCTAGACAACTAAAAATAAGATGACAATTTTACATCCTCGACGAAAAACATTTGTTTTTTGTTTTAATTCCTAACTTCTATTCACTAATGACTGAGGAGAACTCATGGCCACTAAAACAAGAAAAAGACGATCGACCTTTTCATTTAAAGATGTAGAAATACTTTATTTGGTCGAAGGACTTTCTCCGATTATTAAACTGCATAAAGACAAAAAAGTTTCACCAGCAACTATACGACGAGCTGTGGGTGCTTTAAGGAGTGTTGGTAAAGTCGAATCGACTCTTGAAAACTGGGTTAATGAAAATTTGCGTGTCGGAAGTCGTGGTCGCGCTGCACCAAAGATAGGCCAAGAAAGAGTTTATCGTGCTCAACAGATCAATGAGAGCGGACCCTTTCTAAGATTGCCTTTGGGTGCTCTAAAAGCTCTCAAAGGTGATGCGCTTTCTGTTTCTTTCGAGAAAGATTGCATCACAGTGAGCAAAAGAAAAAACTAATAGGAATTATCGATAAAAAAAGAGCCTCCCCTCGTAGGGAGGTTTTTTTTATGAAAGCCATAAAAAATATGGGGAGTTTCAAGGAATAGATTTGCTGCATGATTTTTTTCTCACTAATAAACTGTTTTAGCAAAATATTTGCAATCGCTAAATGAATATAAAAAATGGGGCTGTAGTAGCTAAGCGTTAATGTTTAGTGTGTTTATACCAGTATTTTAGCTGTTTTAGAAGCTGTTGGTGATTGCCTCCGTTGAAGCGCCATTCACATTCCTTAAGAAACCAATAAAAATTATCCTGTTTTATCCCATTAAACTTACGCAGATTGCGTTTGGCTTGGTTCCAGAAGTTCTCAATCCCATTGATATGGTTTTGCTTATCAGCAAACAGCTTGGAATGATTAATGCGCATATGGTGAAATGCAGATACATCTAAGGCATTATATGATTTAAAGGTATCTGTATAAACTATGCTGTCCGGAAGAACTTTCTCTTCTACAATAGGCAGAAGAGTTTCTGTTTTTGCATTAGGAATGATGGCTGTGTAAACCTTGCCACCTCGCTTAAGAAGGCCAAAAACAGCTACTTTACCTCCAGCTCCACGTCCTCTCTTGCCTTTTCGAACTCCGCCAAAATAACTTTCATCTACTTCAATTTCTCCGCTTAAGTCATAGCTTGGAAGTTTGCTGGCTATTAATTTTCTTAACCTTAAGAAGAAATTACTGGTTATTATTCAATCTAATACAGCCAGTAATTTCTCCGCTTAAGTCATAGCTTGGAAGTTTGCTGGCTATTAATTTTCT
Organism: Myxococcales bacterium; assembly: GCA_023898405.1. Classification (NCBI taxonomy): domain Bacteria; kingdom Pseudomonadati; phylum Myxococcota; class Myxococcia; order Myxococcales; species Myxococcales bacterium. The sequence continues at coordinate 301,239 of CP060221.1, read as the reverse complement.
TAACCTTAAGAAGAAATTACTGGCTGTATTAGATTGAATAATAACCAGTTCTGATGCTGCTCTGGCGGTTACACCAGCAACAAATAATTTTATCAGTTCGCTCTGCTGGCGCACTGTTAAACGGCTGCGTCTCTTATACATTGAAGTAGCTTACCCTTAATTGGGCTTAGCTACTACAGCCCCTAAAAAATTATTTTCAAAACAGCTTTCTCTGCTAAACCAAAGTGCTCATTTTTTAGTGGGTATTTATTTAGTCTGCTGCTGATTGTAGTTAACTCTATAGCGCTTAAACAAATAATGCTTAGATAATAAAAATACACACTTGACAAGCTTTAGCTGATGTGAATGGTTAGCTTCTCAGTGTTTTTACTGGATTCGGTAAAGGAAATTAAAATGAATGTAAAATTTATAAATTTTGTTTTATTTTTATTAGCTTGCAGTTTTTCTAACCACTTGCTTCACGCTAAGCAACCGCAGAAATTACATGAAAATAATAATCTTCATTTAGCTCAACAAGATATGCCTGAGCCATTAGATAATTTAATTCTAGATGATATCAGTTTTTTGGCGAACAACCTGAAGAAAATCCTGAGCAGCCTGAGGGAAATTAAAATAAAATTTCTAACCTTAGGTTCAAAGCAGAGCCGTTTTACTGTGGCATTAATTGGCTCAGGAAAAAATGAGACTTCGTTGGGGGCTTGTATACTCCATCACGAAGTCTCACTTGTAAAATAAAAATAATCTGGTTGTGCCCAGAAAATGTTGAAAGGCTTCTTAATAAATTTTTTCACTAAGTCCTCGCGTGCGCCGTGGAATTGTTCAAAAATTTATTAAGAAGCCTTTCAACATTTTGTTTACATCACCAATAATCTTTAGCCAAATAGTTTTCCAGCTCTAAAGTTAAAGCCCAAACCTACGTTGAATGTGTCTTTAGCTTTAAGAGCGTTATCAAAACCTGCGCTTAGGGTCATATCGACAAAGGGATTAAAGCAGTAAAGCAAGGTGAGAGTAAGTGGAAGTTCTTTCCAAAAAGGAAGATTTTCCCATGTAGCCTGTTTGTTAGGGTTTTTCATTTGAAATTTACCAAGTGAGCTGCTGATATCTGCCCAAAGATTTCCGTACACTTGAATGCCATACCACCAGGCAAGATCAAAGCTCATTTCAATGTTGTCGCGCATTTGTAGCCAAAACACGTCGCCCAATATTCCACCAGCCATCAAGTCATTATAAAAAACTGTTGGGAGACCAATAGTGACATCTTTGATAATTTCGCCATCAAAAATATGAATTGGCAGTTTAAAATCTAAAGAAGCGCTGATCTGATTGATAGACAAATAGTTGTAGCGAATTCCTGCAGTGACAGTCTTTTTGAAGTTGGCACTTTTTTCAGAATTAGGATCATTAAAAGTGACGCCGTCATATCCGAATTGACCCTCAATTTTTTCGGCAATACCAAACCTAGTATTCAAATCTACATCATATTTCTTAAGCCCGTTTGCTCTGGGTTCAATGGAGATGATGCCAACAGGAGTAACCGAAGGACGTTCGATCGCTCTTAATGGATAGCGCAAAGCCATGTTTGGTGATGCTTGCACTTGAAAGTTAAATAGAGTGGCAAGTAGAAATAAACCTACGACAGAAGAAATTATTTTTTTCATATCTAATAAGCCTCCGAACACAAATGAATTATCTGAATAGGAAAAGTACTTTCATTTGTTAAGAGGGGCTCATTATTTTTACTCAGCGCATGAAAGATGATTTTCCTGATCAATGTAGCACAGACCAAACATGCCGCTCGCCATACTTTTTATGTGGGTGTTAATATCGATAGCGTCATTAATATTTTTGCCAAAACAAACAATTTGTTTCTGAGTAGTCGTTAGACAAGTATGAAAACCACCTGAGCTTACACTGTAATATTCTTGGTCTTTGTTTTTGGGAAAGCGATCTAATGAGGAATCGCCAAAACAATGAAGTTTATTGTCTATATCGATACCGCAGGTATGATCATAGCCTGCAGATATGGATTTAAATCGCACATCTGGCGGTGGAGAGGACTGTCCTCTACTATCATCGCCAAAACAGTAAGCTTTTCCTGAATCATCAAGGGCACAGGTGTGAAAGCCACCAGAGCTTACTGCTACAAAATATTTACCATGAGGAGGACTCGATTGAAAAAACATATTCGAGCCAAAACAAAAAAGTTGATGGTTTTGATCAATACCACATGTGTGAAAGGCACCTGCGCTGAGAGATATGAATTGATGCTCTATTGACGAGGGTGCTTGCCCTGCTGCGTTATCACCAACGCACACAGTTCTATCATCGGTAGTTATGGCACACGTATGTAAGCCACCGGCGCTCACCGAACGATAGTTTCCATTTGGGATGTTAAGTTGACCAAATAGGTTGCTGCCCTCGCATCTAAGCTGTTGAGTGTAATCGATCGAACAGCGGTGCCCACCACCTAAAGAGATCTGCACAATATTACTGCTGGCACCGTCAACTGAAAGGCTTAGTGCTTGGAGAGAATTTTCCTCAAGATCTTGATTCTTTTCACAGCTATAAAAGGTCAAGCTGAGTACAAAACTCAGATAAAAGGTAAATTCTCTTATACAAATTATTTTTTGCTCGCTCCACATCGAGGATTTTTTAGTAACCTACACTTGGAGCGTGCAAGAAATTTTTTAATTAATGTTTAAAATGACGTTGGTGAGTAAAGAGCATACATAATCCGAGCTCATCAGCAGTTTTGATAACGTCTTTATCTTTGATAGAACCGCCAGGCTGAATGATAAGCTTGATGCCGTGCTGAGCAGCATAACGGATGCTGTCATCAAAAGGAAAAAATGCATCTGAGGCAAGTGCTGCATGTTCCAAACAAAAATCCCTCTCCTTAGCACCTTCAATCGCAAGTTTAGTCGATTGTACGCGGTTGGGTTGGCCCGCACCAACACCTAGGAGCTTGCAAGATGAAGCTATGGTTATAGCATTGCTTGGTGTGGGAATAACCATGCGAAAAGCAAATTCCATAGCCGCCATGTCAACATCTGAAGGTTGTTTGCGAGTAACGATGCTCCAAGTTTCTTTGTTGATTTGAGCTGAATCGTAATCTTGAACCAAAGCACCGCCAAAAATACTTCGAGTGGCAAAATGAGGAAGTTTAGCTGAGAGAATATTTTTAAGAGCTACTAAACGAAGCTGTGGTTTCTTTGTCAAAATATTAAGTGCTGTATCACTAAATTCTTTAGCTATGACTACTTCAAAAAATCCAGCAGTTATAAGGTGAGCACTATGCTCATCGCAGCTATTCGAAAGAGCAATGATTCCTCCGAAGGCACTTTTTTCATCACAGGCGATAGCCATTTTTAGAGACTCACTTTGATTGTTGCTCAAAGCAGCACCGCAAGGAATTCCATGTTTGATCACCACAGCGCCAGTTGTTGCTGAAGTGTTGTTTTCCATTAGACATCTAAGTGCCCATACTGCATTTTGCATATCAAGAAAATTATTATAGGAAAGTTCTTTGCCTTGCAGAGGAGAGACTTTAGATAAGTTGAGCTCGGTATCGAGTATGGACTCATCTTTGTACAATGACGCCTGTTGATGAGGATTTTCTCCATAGCGAAGAGAATGGCAATGAGTATATGAAAAGCTTGGGCTTTTAGTTTGAGGTGCAGAAAATTTTTGTATCAGCGTCTTTTCGATATATGCATCGTATTGATTGGTTTCTCTAAATACCTGGACTGCGCAGTCTTGGCGAAAATCCAGTGTCGTGCCTTGATGAATTTTGTAGTGCTCAATGAAATTGTTATAGGAGTAAGGATTATTTAAAACGACAACATGTTGATGGTTTTTGGCAGCAGCTCGCAACATCGTTGGTCCACCAATATCAATGTGCTCAATCATTTTAGCTAAGTCGTCAGGGTGGGAGGTGGCAACCTGAGAAAAGGGATAGAGATTGCATACAACAAGATCGATGGGGGGAATATCGAGTTGGGTTAGAGTATCCACGTGATCAGTTTTGGAGCGATCACATAAAATTCCTGCGTGAATTCGTGGGTTTAGGGTTTTTACACGGCCATCAAGAATTTCAGGAAACTGCCCAACGCTACCAATATCGGTGACACAGAAATTATTCTGCTCAAGAAATCGAGCGGTGCCACCCGTGCTGATCATAAGAATATTTTGTTCTTTTAAAAAAGTTGCCAGCTGCAAAAGATTGCTTTTATCAAATACGGAAATAAGTGCCCGGGCGATCGGCGTAGATTTTGTCATAAGAGCTCCTAACAAAATTTTTTTTCAGCCTGCCGCCCTAAAAAAAATGTTCAAGACTTATTAGTTACACGAGCTATTTTCATCAAAAGAAGGATCCCATCGTGCATAAGTTTCTAAGTTATCCTCACCTCGAGCGTGATGTTTGAGTTTTTCTAAACCAGAAAGTTCAAGCTGTCTTATTCGTTCGCGAGTAAGGTTCATGATGCAGCCTACCTCCTCGAGTGTGATGCCTCCGCGATCGGCAACATCAAGCGCGCATGTTTCCTCAAGTTCCCAAACTTCTTTGTCTGGAAAATTAAATTTTACAGAGCCAGTTTCTTCATTGACGTCCAAATAAAGATGGTGTCTGCATGAAACATAGAGGCATGGGCGGGGCATATTGACGCATTGTGACCGTGAAGTAGGATGAACAAGATTATTGACATTTTCAAGCTCACCTAAGGAACGCATTTTGCGATGTTCCCGAGCCATGCGCCGCGTTGATAGGGTTTGTGAACGTTTTTTATAAGAAGCTCCTAAATCTTTTTTTCGATTAGTAAGCTTTTTTAATGGAGGATTCTTTTGAGATGGCTCTTCAGTTTTTGTATGCAAGAGAAAATCTCCTAACAGTCTTTGTTGTTGTGAATTTTTAGAGTTAAAAAAATAACTCTAAATAGGATGGTAACTTATATGAAAATAAATGGTCAAACATGTGTTGTATAAAAATTATAATAAGCCGCCAGGTGATTATTGTTTAAATAAGGGAAGTATTATGTTGAGAGAGTGTTGAATATGAGCGAATTTAATGAAGAGTTATTCCGTTTAGTAAGTAGTCTTAAATGTCGCCTTGAATTGTTAGGAGAAAGTGGTATGACATATTTGCCAAAATCAGAGGAAAACATAGAAAAAATGCCTTATTCGACAAGTGATAATAATGATTGCTTAGAAGCTTTAAAGATAAAACTTAGTAATTGCGAAAAATGTAAGCTTTATCAAACACGAACAAATGTGGTATTTGGGACGGGAAATAGACATGCAAAACTTATATTTGTAGGCGAAGCTCCAGGGCGTGATGAGGACCTTTCAGGAGAGCCATTTGTTGGTAGAGCTGGGCAATTGTTAACCAAAATGATTGAGGCAATGGGTTTAAAAAGAGAAGATGTTTATATTTGCAACGTTGTCAAATGCAGGCCACCAAAAAATCGCGACCCAGAAATAGATGAAATCGCTGCTTGCGAGCCTTTCTTAAAACAACAGCTTTCTTTGATCAAACCTCAAATTATTGTTGGGCTTGGACGTTACGCCTGCCAAACTTTGTTGCAGACCAAGGTAGCAATGTCTAAAATTCGAGGTGAGTGGCATGAATATGAGGGGATAGACTTTATGCCGACTTTCCATCCAGCCTATTTGTTAAGAAATCCTCCGGCCAAAAAAGAAGTGTGGCAAGATTTGCAACAGGTTATGGCTAAAATAAGCTCACAGCAAAGTTAGAATTCGTAATGTTGCTCACTGCGAGAACTAATAAAACCTTTTTTGCAGCAAGGGAAATCAATGCTAAGGGTCCTTTCTATCTTTTTATTTTTACAGGGTGGGTGTGCTGAGATTTTTGATATTCCACCCGCGCCAGCAAGAATGCTAAAACAAAACACAAAAAAAAATGAAGAAAAACCATGGCCAAGCGAGAGATGTGACGAGATGGATTTTAAAAGTTTTTCTCAGAATAAAGCTTTTTCTTTACAGTGGAGAATGTGTTCTAGAAAAACATGGGGAGATAGCAAAAATACCGTTAACTGTATTCGTCATCTTTTCCCTAATTTAACTCCTAAGTGTGGTTCTTGTTTCGGAGCATTCACTGCATGCGGCAAAGATAACTGTAGTAAGTGGCTTTGTTGGCATGATAATCCTGATTGTGACAGATGTGGATGGCGCAACTGTGGAGCTCAGCTGGAGAAGTGTTTAGGCTTTTCTCGCACCACGCTCTACGAATATTATCATTGATACTTTTTAGGCGTTCAGCATTAATAATCTTATTAAAGGTAACTTAAACTTTTAGGAGTACTTTCATGAAGTTTGTTATACGCTCAGCAAAGAGTATATTTTCCACCTTGGTCATCTTATTTTTTTGCAGCAATATATTTGCTGGTGAAATGAAAGAAATAGATGCAAATGATGAAGAAATGTCTGAAGTTGAGGTTAACGAGCAATCGGGCATTACAGATTATTTGGGTTACCTTTGCCCCAAATTATTTTCTATTTTCACTTGCAATCAGTGTGAGCCCTGTCGAACCTGTGACGTTTCCGACAAAATGGAAACTTGTTGCAGTGGCTGCGGCAGATGTCTTTGCGGTTGTTTAAAAATTACTGGCATGTGCTGTGTAGCATGTTGCGAGATTTTGGGTGAGTTGGTTGAGGGAGACTGTGATTCTTAGGTCTTTCTCATCCAAATCTGAGGTTATCCTACCGAGCCTGATAAATGCCTTGTTTAAGGGAAAGTTAAAATCTGCGAAAACTCACGCTAAGGATTTTGCGCTTTATTAATTTGCTCAGAACCTTCTAACTGACATTGAAATGGTCCAAATACCAGTGATAGTCGTATGGTCCATGGATATTCCACGCTTTTTCATCAGCTTTTCAATATGGTGGTAGCTCAACGGATACTCGTCAAAATAATCTGTTTGCTGAAGTAGCAGTAATTGAATTTCATGAATCAAAAGCTAAAGTGTCGACAGAGGTTTTCTAGAGCCTTTTATTTTCGCGTTACCATCCAGTTTGTAGGAGAAAGAAATGATTCAAAAAGGTAGATGGATTGTATTAAGTAGCATTCTATTTTGTTTCAGCGCCTTAGCTATCGATTCTATGAACTCAGAAAATTTGGATTTACAACCACCCAATGAAAATCTGACGGTTGAGTTTGTAACGAAAAATCGGGAATCGGGACAGGCAATGTTTGCTGTCTCAGACAGTGATAATTTCAAAGCTCTCTACTTCGCGCCTCATAAACGAGTTCATAACAACGCCCTAAAATTTACAACGACAACATATTCTTCTCGATTTACTTATGACGGGATTGAGTATGTAGTGACACGTCAAGCCATATCACACTATAAACCACAAGTTAACGGGCCGGATAATAAGCTAAGCTATCAACGCATTGATAATACTGTTTATGAAGAACCCATCAAGCAGATGTCACAAATGCCCTTAGATAAGGAGGGGTACCAGCAAGCCTTTGATGAAAGAAAACTGGAGGATTATTGTGCACGCCAGGGAATAAAAATGGTGCCCATGCTGAAGCACGAAACAATAGATCAAAAGCTTAATCTCTTAGCATTGAACGCCTTGAATAGCGGCCTCAAAGATCCCTTAGTTGTCGAACAAATTAGTGCTCTTCAACAAATGAAGGAACAAAAACCAAAAGATCCCATTTTTGGGAAATTAACTGAAATATATGTGGAAAATAGTGGAAAATCCTTCGTCATGTTGATGGTCAATTTTCAAGGAATTTGGAGAAGCCACGTATTCGTTGACCAATCGCTGGCCTTAGAAAGATATAATGACAGAACAAAGAAAAAGGAATTCATTAAACTCTGGGGAATGGTAATAGAAGGGCAACATTATGTTTTCTACTCGGAATCAACACAAAATTATAAATTCCGAACCCATAAGAAAACTATAGGCAAACTTGAAAAAAATCACGAAGGACAAAAAGAAAGGACAACCTATGAAGAAATCTATACGCCTGTGTATCAGATCGGCGGTGAGTGGGGCGGCAAGGGAGAAGAAAGGGAAGTCCCACAAGAATGCCTTCGCGTGTGCTATAACTGTGAAGTCTATGAAGTGTCACATGAAGATGGACTTCTTGCTATTAACAAAGGTTATGGCAAAGAAAAAGGCATTTACACTTTAAGATTATGTCAAAAAACTTCGATAACTATAAAGGGAGAGCGAACCATGCCGAATGGTGATATCGATACAGTTGAGAAAAAAAGCATCTCCTATACCTTACGCGACCAGCCTCTAAAGGGAGAGAACCCTGGATCATGGAAGCTTCTTAATCACTCTTTTGGTGGCATAGATCTAAGAACGCACGTAGGAACTTTGCCTAAATATTGTTGCAAATGCATAAGCAACGTTGAGTAATGTTAATGCCATGAGAATCTCTTGGGTCTAGGTTTTATTCGTAAAACTTTGACTTAAACATTTATAGATTTCGAAGGCGGCCAAAAAATACGTGCAAAACAGCATCTCAAGGCATTAGGTAGCGCTTGGCATCTATTGCCGCCAGGCAACAATTTTACCTGCGAAAGCAGAGGCAGCTACGCTTAAGGGTGAGGCGAGGTAAAGTTTTCCTGGACCCGAACGCCCCTGGAAATTTCGATTGATGGCAGAGATGCTGACTTGATTTTTATCGCTGCTCACGCCAGGGCCGCAGCCAATACAGGCACCGCACCCAGGAGAAATAACTTTAATGCCTGCCTTAAGAAAAAGATCATGAAAGCCTTTGAGTTTTGCGTAGGAATCAACATCTTTGGAGCCATATTGAATATAAAATTTAACTTTGTCGTGAACTTTTTTGCCTTGAGTTAAAGCATCGCTCACTACACGAGCATACATTTCTATATCATCATATTTTCCTGCAGTGCACGAACCGCCATAGGCAATATCAATAGGGATTTCCCCTAAATTTTTAATTAATTCACCATTGGTTGGGTCCGAGGGGATACCTAAGTCAGGATTGCCAGGGTGAGCTACCATTGGTTCTATTTTTGATAAGTCAATAGAATAGCGTGCTTCGTAGTGACAGTTTTTATCGGGCATGGATAAAAGTTTTGTTAGCGATTGCGAGTTATGCTCCTTTCGTTTTTCTAACAGCCAGTCGACAAGTTTTTGATCTGGTTCACAAATACCAGTTTTGGCTCCACATTCGGTAGCCATGTTACAAAGAGTAGCTCTTTCATCAATGCTGAGTTGATGAAGACCTTCACCACCAAACTCCATAACTTTGTTCAAGGTGAGGCCATCTTTACTGAAATTTAGCAAGATGTAGAGCATGACATCTTTGGCACTGCAGTTTTTTGCTAGCGAACCGTTAAGATCAAAACGAACGGAAGGCGGTACGCTTACAACTGAAAGACCAGTTGCCAAGAGTGCCGCATATTCCGTGGCACCAATGCCAAAGGCAAATGCATTTAGTGCTCCCCCCATGCACGTATGACTGTCGGTCGCCTGGATAAAATCGCCAGGCAAAATAAATTCCTGCCGGGCAACTTCGTGGCAAATACCTGGCGAGATTTTTTGTGTGGCTGAATAATCTCTTATACCCGTGTGAGCTATAAATTGTTTTTGCTGTGATCGTAGTTCATCAATCAGATCTTTGTAAGGAGCATATTTTGGTACTTCATCAGCATAGATAAGATGGTCTTCAAACGCGGCGAAACGCTGAGCATTTTTAATTTTATAGTGCTCGCCGTACTCTTGAATAAGAAATTGATGCACTTGAGCCGAAGTAAACTCATGTGAATAGCCGCCATCAACGTGAGCAACAGTACTTTGGCCGTTTTGTAGCGGCTGGATATCACTATTTAGCAATTTTTTCGCCATAATTTTTTGGGCCATAGTCATGGGAACTTCAGAGAGAATCGCTGGCGAAGTTTTTTGTTGTTCCTGAAATTGATTAAGAAAATTAAATAAACCTCCTGCTCGTAGAACATGGCGTGAAAATTCATCGAATGGCTCGAGAAATTCTTCTAATGCAATAGATTCTCCTGCTTCAAGTCGCCGCAATAATTCGTAGTTGCCCATTATTTGGCCGAGATTAATATTGTTTCGTTGGTGGATGGGAGCGAAGGATGCGGCAAAAATCAAGCCAACTCCGCTAAATTTTTCACACTGGGCCGCAGTTTCTCTGGAAGATCCAGTCCCCTTACGTTCACCGCTGACAATGGCCTGGAAATTGCCCTTTAGTAAAGCGTTGTCTTGAAAAACACGCTCGTTATTATACATGAGACCAGCATAAGCCCTTTTAGCAATCTCTTTGGGATCATGATGAAAGCAAACCCATGCAGGTGTCATGATGTCGGTATTAATATCATCCAATAGATCGCTTGGCCTAAGCTCACTCATGGATAAATCGAGGCCGTCATTGAGCTGCTTGGCAATCAGTGACAGATCCTTTGTAAGAAATAATACCCGTTTACTTGGATCAAGCTTTATGTGAATGGAATTTTCTTTAGACATGGTGTCACCTTGAGCTTAATTGCCGATATGTTTTTTCATATGTGAATAAATTGATGTTTACCAGAAAAAAATATCACTAAAATTGCTCATGCCAAAGTTTAGAGACTGTTTCGAAAATAATTTTTCTCTAAGCTGAGAAAACATTTTTGTCCACGATCTCGTGTCATTCCCGCGAAGGTGTGGAGCCAAATAGAGCGCTATTAGGTCTCTATGTTTAAAAAAACGGCCCACTCTGTTGGGGGTGGCAATGACTCGTCTCGTAGGATTTACGGCAAGCAAACGAGCTATTTATATTACATTTCAACTAGATAGTTAGGCATTTTGTCTGGATCCCCGCCTGCGCGGGGATGACAAGGTGGAGCGGTCAATATGACAAGAGATAATGGTCAAAATGACGCGTGATAGTAGTCGACAGGGGTCACAAGTGATAGCGATCAAAAGCATGGGTCGTCGATCTAAGCTTGGCTTGGTTAGAGAAATCAAAAGCCCAATAAAGGATTAAGAATAACTGTTTGCTTATACTATTTATATTTAGGGGCTGTAGTAGCTAAGCGTTAATGTTTAGTGTGTTTATACCAGTATTTTAGCTGTTTTAGAAGCTGTTGGTGATTGCCTCCGTTGAAGCGCCATTCACATTCCTTAAGAAACCAATAAAAATTATCCTGTTTTATCCCATTAAACTTACGCAGATTGCGTTTGGCTTGGTTCCAGAAGTTCTCAATCCCATTGATATGGTTTTGCTTATCAGCAAACAGCTTGGAATGATTAATGCGCATATGGTGAAATGCAGATACATCTAAGGCATTATATGATTTAAAGGTATCTGTATAAACTATGCTGTCCGGAAGAACTTTCTCTTCTACAATAGGCAGAAGAGTTTCTGTTTTTGCATTAGGAATGATGGCTGTGTAAACCTTGCCACCTCGCTTAAGAAGGCCAAAAACAGCTACTTTACCTCCAGCTCCACGTCCTCTCTTGCCTTTTCGAACTCCGCCAAAATAACTTTCATCTACTTCAATTTCTCCGCTTAAGTCATAGCTTGGAAGTTTGCTGGCTATTAATTTTCTTAACCTTAAGAAGAAATTACTGGCTGTATTAGATTGAATAATAACCAGTTCTGATGCTGCTCTGGCGGTTACACCAGCAACAAATAATTTTATCAGTTCGCTCTGCTGGCGCACTGTTAAACGGCTGCGTCTCTTATACATTGAAGTAGCTTACCCTTAATTGGGCTTAGCTACTACAGCCCCTATATTTATTTAGCGATTGTAACTATTTCGCTAAAACGGCTTAGAAACAACGCAATTTTGATTTTTAAAACAGTCTCTTGGTGAGAACTTATTAAAAAAAATCTCAGGAACTTATAGAATCTATCTATGCTCGCTATATGCAAAGTAACATGGATGGGCACTCTTACTAAGGCTATAGTCTCCTTATGATAAATCGAAACAGGAGGCTTTAATGAAAAAGTCAGAACTCATAAAAAAAATAGTTGCAAATAAAATGGCAAAAGGCGTGATCGGCTGTAAGTGCTGTTTAGGTAATGCTCAAGGTTTTGCTAAGAAATAATTATTTTAAAGGGAAGTGCTTTATGGTCTTAGTGAGTATAAATAAAATTTTGCAATACAAAAATCCTTTGGTTATTCAACGATTCAAACAAGCATTTCCCGATAAAGCTCATAGAGCTGAAGAGTTATGGATTAACATGCTTAAATATTTATGGTTGTGTAAAAAACATGAACAGGATGTCGAGCTCAACCCGCATTTGTCTCATTTACAATTTAGTTGTGTTATGCATCAAGAAATGCGTGATATGGATGAGATGTGGCACGCTTTTATTCTAATTACCAAAGATTATGCTGATTTTTGCCATAACTATTTTGGAGAGTTTCTCCACCATGTACCTAATATTCGTGAAGAAATAGTTCAAAGCGAAGAAGAGTTTGAAAGAGAGCTTCATCTTTATCTATCTTACGTTTACGATCAATTGGGTGAGGAGACACTCAAACTTTGGTTTTCGGAATATTTATAAGCTCTCCCTATTCAAAATGACGAGGACGCCAAAAATGTGGTCATATTTATTAAATTTCATCGGAGCATAGTCAGTTAAAGCTTGATAACATGCTATATCCCGAGGATATCGCGTCAACAATTACACAGTATGGTTGTTGATTGGGCCAGTTATTCAGCCTTTAAACGAAAGTGGAGAGTCTTGATTTTGATTAATGCTTAAGTATGCCATAAAAACCATCAAATATCAATGAAGTCAACATTAATATTAGCAGGGCTTATGGGAGCAAAAAATAAGGTTGTTTGAGATAATAATTTCATTCATACTTCCTCCCATCTAAACTATCCGATGAATGAAAATTTTGGCGCCCTGTGAACTCTAGCTTGCTAATGGGTTTATGAGCACTTTAGAAACGCTACAGTGCAAAAGAGAAATTATTTCCATTAATCGAAGGGCCTCCAGAGCATAATCTTTGCTGCATAAATCCATAGGCGCAATAAAATCCAGAGCGATAGTGCTGTGTCCACCTTGCTCATTAATAGTACTGTGACGCTCCATAAATTTGGCCGACTCCATAAAACCATGAGTTTTCAACGACTTTATGAGGCTGTTATCTTTGATGGGAGGTTCTCTTTCAAAGGAGTTGATGGCCATTGAGAAGGCTAAAAAATTTCTTCCTGCCACGTACTTTAGGAGAGCCATGCTTGCACGTGTTTGAAGAGATACATCTATAGTTTCAGGGCTAACATCTAAGTGAAACAGTGCTTTGTTGAGAATTTTATCGTGGCCTTTTTCCTCTTTCATGAAATCTTTCACTAAATCTATTGAGCTAAGAGCAGTTTTTAAGGCGGGTTTAAGAGAAGATTGACACTGCTCTGTCACGAAGTGATTTTGTCTAATAATAATAGCAAGCGCATTTTGTATTTTTGCTCGTTCAAGTGTATTTAGTCGGGATAAATATTCTCCTCCATGCTCATTTTCTAGGATTTCCAAATAATGATAGCGTCGAGCAACGCTAAATAAACTCTCAGGATGAATGCGATCATTAATGCTCGCAAATTGAAGTGCAGCTTCATTATCCCACTGCCAATTCTGGCGTGCTAAAAGATTTTTTAATTGCCTAATTTCTTCAGAGGTAAATAGAGTACTATCTTCCTTTTGGCAACTTTTTAAAATCAATTCGAGCTGTTCAGTAAAACTCCCTTCGAGATGTCTCCCATCGCTCACAAGATGTTTGTCGAGCGGAGATTTTTTAGGTGAAGGTAAAATATATGAAATAGGATAGTCTTTGAAATTTGAAAAGAAATTTGAAATTGCTGAAATATCATGAGCTGTCAATTTATGATTATTGATCTTATCGGTTAAGATTTCCCACAATGGATTCTGTTCAGAATTTTTTTTTATCATTAGGCTAAGCCAAGGTGTTTTTAGACTTAGGTTTTCATCCTGTGGATTAAAGTCAATCGTGAGTTCGTCATAAGGCCAGTACAAATATTTTTGCATATGTCTTCCTTTTTATTTCGAGGCCTTCAACTAGAAAATTTGTTGTATGATTTTTTTTACGAGCTTCTCATGCTCTTGACTAAGCATTTGAAACAACACACAAAAAATCACCGTGTTAAAAGCCTGTTTTTCAGATCAAGATTAAATTGCTGGAAATAAAAAAGCTAAATCATAGTGTGCTATGTGTTTTTATTGTTCCTTTTATTGCTGCCATATATTTTTTAGAGTTTTAAAGTATCGGTTAGAAAAATACTTATTGATAATCTTATGGCAGAGCTCAAATAGTCTAAGGTGGGCAAAAAGTTACCTCAAAGCTTCGCTTTTAGCATCGCTACGCCAGACAAATTCACCAATTAATTCTGAAGCATCTCTCATAATTTTTTTTATGGCTCGTTCGTTTTCGGATTTGCTTAAGTGGTCAGAAATATTTTCTCGGGCTGTAAAAACTTGCTCAGCAATGAGCTTTTTATTGAGCTTTAAGTCGTAAATATAAATACTGCCATGGACTTCAAGCTGAAACGTTCCCAATTTGATACCAAAAACTCCTGCTTGAGGGATAATCCACCCCCAGTTATTGATGACCACCTCTAAGGCTAAGTCATTAAAATCATCACTAATTTTAAAAACTTTAGCCACGCGTTCTTGAATTTCTGAGCTGAATTCGGCCCTAATTTTTTCAATAATTAATTTGGCTGAATATCGTTTGCAATTGCAAGGTTTGACGGGCTGCTTCAAGACCAATTTCTAACTTTTTGATAGGGTCGCTCTCGTCATGATGAGCCCTGCTCATATTATGGGTAGGGGAGGGAAAGTTACGCACTTTTACCGCCATTCGGTGTTCCTCATTAAAATAACGAAAGGGAATAAATTTTGGAGTGAAACAGCCTGACAATAAAGCCACTAAGCTTGCTAATATAAATAGTTTTTTCATGGTTTTTCCTGAAATAGAGCTTTGAAAATAAGTTTATATTATTGTTAATTATTTCCCAGTAAATAATAGGTTCAATTGGTTAGTGTTTTAATGAGGTTTTTATGGTTTTTATTTTGCAACATGAACACGTTTTTATTGCTTGCAAAGACCCGGTTGTGTAAAGAAAATGTTGAAAGGCTTCTTAATAAATTTTTTCACTAAGTCCTCGCGTGCGCTGCGGAATCGTTCAAAAATTTATTAAGAAGCCTTTCAACATTTTCTTTACATCGCCCTAAAAAGAAATGTAAAAACAAAAAAACAAGATGCCATTTAGTTTGATTCAAAACAGCAGTCAGAAAAACATTTATTGAGCATCAACGTTTTTGGTAGTAAAGCGCAAAACAAGGTAGCCTAATGTTCCTGAAGTTAAGGAGCCAAGGATAACTCCTAATCTTACCCAAGCAGCGTAAGGTTCTGTTGCTTCTGGTGGGTAGGCAAGGGTACCAATGAAAAAACTCATAGTAAAACCAACACCGCAGATAAGTGCTATACCAAAAATTTGTGGCCATGTTGAATGGGCTGGCTTTTTTGCAATGCCAAGCTTAATGGCTAGAAATGTTGTTCCAAAAACTCCAATAAGCTTACCAAATAATAGACCTGCTGCAACACCAAGCATCACAGGGCTAAAAATATTGCCCAAGCCTGGAGGAACGTCTGCAAATGAGACGCCAGCATTACCTAAGGCAAATAAAGGCAGTACACAGTATGCGATCCATGGGTGAAGCCGCTCCAGGAGTCCTCTGTAAGGTGGAAGATCGCTTGACTGATTTTTATCTCGTAGTGGCATAGCGAACGCTATAACTACACCAGCAAGTGTGGCGTGTACTCCTGACTCCAAAACACAAAGCCACAAGATAGCTCCAATAATAAAATAGGGAGCATGAGCCTTGACGCCGAAACGATTCATGAGAAAGAGGAAAATGACGAAGAACATTGCCAATCCCAGTGAAAGGAAAGATAGGTGCGAAGTGTAGAAAATCGCGATGACAATGATTGCGCCAAGATCATCAAAGATAGCTAAAGTTGTCAAAAAAATCTTTAACGACAGCGGTACACGTGAACCAAGAAGCGAAAGAATCCCTAAAGAAAAAGCGATATCTGTCGCGGTAGGGATGGCCCAACCATGGATAGCTTGCGTATTGGTATGATTGAATAAAGCAAAAATTAATGCAGGGAATACCATACCGCCCACAGCTGCAATAGCTGGTAGATAGACTTTAGAAGGCGAATTAAGCTCTCCCTCATGCATTTCTAGTTTGATTTCAAGGCCGACCACCATGAAAAAAATGACCATCAAACCATCATTTACCCAGTGGAGCAAATGCTTGGAAAGCCCCATAGATCCAAATTGAATACTAATAGGAAGCTCGAGAATCTTCTCGTAATAGGGCGATAAGAATGAGTTATCAAGTATGATAGCAACAAGGGCAGCTGCAAACAGAATAATACCTGCTGAAGCTTCTAGTTTAATAAACTTTTTTAGCAATTTAAGAGGCAAGATAGTGTACTCCGTTTTGCCAGAACTTGTTAGACATAAGGGTTTAATAACTACTACAAATCATTGCATTTAAAAATCATTGATGTTGTTCAAGAACTAAAAAAAATAGCTAAACCCTGGAACAATAAATAATAAAACTAGCGCCTAACATTTTTTGATTTGATTAGCAACTAAGTTTGAGACACAGATCGCGCTCATGCGCTTATGTCTACAAATTAGTACATCCGGTGGAAGGTGTTTTTTGAGGTCAATATTCACCTGGTTTGAATAAAAATCCAAGGCAAAGGTGGAATTTTAGGTTTAGGGAAAGAAGGGCCAGTAATGAAGGGAAAACAAAGACAATATGGGCTCTTCATTGTTTTGGTAGCTCTGTTAATATGGCTTAGTGGGTGTGGGCTCAACTTAAAAGAGCTTGCTCCTGTTGAGGCAGGCCCACGTGAAAGCAATTGGCGCTCAAAATTGGATGGAGATCTGCATAAGTTAATCTTTGTGGAAAAGCTCAACAGTGTTCCAGATAATATTTCTGCAATAGGTACTAATGGAACCGGTTCGTACTTATATTTTGGCAGCAAAACGGAACCAAATTTGTTGTACGTATTTGATCTTAGGACTAATAATTTCACCGGGATTGAAACTAAGGTCAAAGACCATAAACATAGCAAAAAGGGTTACTATGACGCTGCAAGTTCCCTAAACAGTTTTACTAACAATCCTCCCGATGAGACAGTGATTACTTCTATTGTGTCTGGGCCAAAAGATACGGCTGTATTTTCTCTGACAGGTTTGCTGCATCGCCAGGGCGGTGTCTATGGGACCGCTGCTCATGGTGGTGTTTTAGAAATCGATAAAAATAGTGTGACGGGTGTATGGGGAAATATTATTGGCAGTTTGAACAGTGGCGATGCCAAGGAAATTTCTACTATCGCTGTAGTGAAAGACAGCTGGATCGCTTTTTCAAGCGATAAAAATAGTATCGGAGCATATCGGAAATTTGGTGATAAATTAGATCAAGCAGAAGAAGGACCAACTGGTATCAATGGTGATCCGATTGGAACGATCGTAACGGCTTCGCTTGGAGTAGGAACAGACCTTTATATCGCCTATGATGGTTTTGTTAAGCTTCGTCACACAGATGAACTTGAAAAAATTTGTGTCATAGATTTAGGTAGAGAGGCTCAAGACCTGATAGATGTGGCCAAACCTAAGGATTTGCAAATAACCCAAGGAGGGAGTGATGTGATCATCATTAACTCTCTTGGTCTTTTAGGGAGAAAACTTTTGGTTGGTATGACGAGCTATAGCCAGTACAGCGGAGGTGTTGCTGTTGTTGATCTTAGCCTTTCTCCTTTTAACGTGATAGCTCCACCGCTAGAACAATCTGGTATGAGTATCAAGCATATTGCACCAGCCAAAGATGGCATGAGTGCTTTAATCTCTACTAACTCCAAAGGTTTTATATTTTATGCTGATGATGAAATGATAAAGATTTCCAATCATAACTTCCAAGATTTTACTCGTGAAAATCTATCGATCGCACAGCCTCTTCTTATTGAAAACGCCAGAGAAGCATCACATAAGGGATTTAGACCAAGCGAAGTTGATGTTGGTGCCGTACAGATTGGGGATTTTTGGTACGTGGCAACAAGCCGGCATGGAATCTTTAAATTTCAATATGTACGTGAAAAATATTAAGAGGCTGGTTTAAAAATATTTAACAAATGATTTTTTCATGAAAATTTTTTCGCAAAATCAACGAGGAATTTGCTGATAATATCCAGCATATTAGCAAAAATTCCTTGTTGGTTAGGAGAAAAATTAACCTAAAATGCTTTGCTAAATATTTTTAAAACAGCCTCTTAAATAAATTGCCAGCTGAGAATTAAGGAACATTTACTTTTGGCAGGCAGCATTGCTTTGGATATATTCGTCGTTTATATCGCACGCAGCTTCCCATAGGCTATACAGAAAATTCTTGAGTGACTTAATAGGAGAGTTGGCGAAAAAATCATGTGCTTCTTGAATGCTGCCTTTAAATAAAACCCGTTCATCATTTATACGAGTAATGATTGCTGTTGAATCAGCATCGCTTTTGTATTCATTATAATTCTGCAAAAATTCATCAACGCTATGTTTTATTGACATTTCTCTTTCTTGAAGCGTGATGCAAACCATGAGATTGTTATGGCCGGCCAAGAGGGAAAAGCCTAAAAGTAAAAGCGAAGGAAGAAGAAGCTTCAACATGAATTACCCCGTTGAAAAATTTCTGCTTTGCATAGGAAACATTGATTATGTTTTCAATACAGGTTTATAGAAGAAATTAATTGCGTTGAGAAATGCGTCGTATAAATAGAAAAACTAATTTTAAAAACATAGAGTACTGTGAAAATTTATTTGAGAGTTTTCAGAAAATAATTACCAAGTTTCAAAAAATATTTGTCATTGGGCTGTGTTTAACACACATATTTTAGCACTTATAAACTGCGAAATATTTTCCTAGGATTATAAGCAAAGGAATCATATGGGTAATCTTCTAATAAGTGGGCAAGAGCAAAAATAAATGAGTTAGAAGCCGAACATTAAATTTGCTTTCTTTGTTTTAGAACATATCTTTTTAAAGAGTATTCCATAGTCTAATGGCTGAGGTGATTAGATAGGTTAGCTAAAATTATCTAGAACGATTTCAAATTTAAAATCGCTCTAGTAGATTCGTTTAGCATAAGATGAGTGACATTTGTGTCTAATATATGGGATTATGCTATTCCTCAAAAATAAATTTATTTTCCTTAAGCTTAGAGTGAAAATAATTTTTCCAAGTATCTAGAAGGGATGTAAAGGCTTCATGGCCTCGGGCATTAAGGTGAGCTGATACTTCATAGAGTCGATCGAGCAGGTTATCTTTAAAAAAATTATAGGAATTTTCAATAATTTTTTGATTGGGGAAATAATTCGCATGATAATTATGATCAATATGTTCATTCATTTTTCGGCATTTTTTAAGATGAACATCGATTTTAGCTTTGCTGCTTTGTACAATTTTATTTTCATGGGTGCTTAAAGCAGCAAGGTATAGTTGCGAAGAAATAATCAAATTAGCTCTTTGACTTAATAATGGGTGCTTCTCTCCACAATGATCGTAGAAGGTTTTACTGTCGAAAAAATTTCCTAGTATTCCCAGATAACAGCTCAATCTGTAATCAGTTTTTCCATCAGATTTTACTAGGGAAATGATCGCTTCGATATCGCTCATAAAAGCTTCAATTGAGACATCAACCGGATCTTTTTGTTCTAAATACCCGGTGCTCAATAGATTGCTTTGGCTACCTGTGATTATGGGAACATCAGTAGAATTTTCATCTGGTGCCTGCAGCGATTCTATATAATTCACATTATTATCGGGAGATTCTATTGGCAATTCCAACAGTTGTTGGCTGCCTATTTCAATAAAATCTCTGTGAGGTTCAATTAATGTATCTGTCTGATCATTTACAGAAGGAATACCTGTAGAAATGGAACCTGTAGCACTATTTAATACTTTCGCTGTGTTTCTTTTCATTGTTGATTTTTTTGTGATGAAATTTTTCTTTGGTGGCAATTGCTTGAGAAATAAATCATCAATCCCAATCTGCTGTTGCAATCTTTTATCAAGATATTGTGTGGAGAGAAAATCTAGCTGCTTTACTATTTTTTCTGCTAAGGGGATCTTTTCTTTTTGTGTGGCTGAATTTCTATCAAAGTCATTGTATATCTCGATATCAAGCAGGCAATTGGCGAGCATAATATGGAAATTAGTAAAGAATAAAATTGAACTAATTTCTTCACATAAAAATGAAACAGGAATTGACTCTATAAAGCTTTTTTCTAGCTTCAATAATTTTAAGGAAGCACGTAGGTGAGTTGGAGAATTGCCTTTTTGGTTAATGGCTTCGATCAGTTCGCGAAGGTATTGAGCTACAAGCTTTATTTCATCTGTGGTTTTTGTAACAGCAATCTTTAAAAGCGCTTTTTTTGATAACTTAGGATTTTTTGTAAGCAACATATAGCTCTGCTTAAAATAATTTTCGTGATCATTCTTTTTCAAGCCTGGTGATTGTCTAAAGACTTCCTTGGCGTCTTTCAATAAAAGAGCAGCAACATCTTGATTTTTATCAAGATGTTTTCTTAATTGTGTCTTTGCAATTTTTGGTTCGGGTAGCTCACCAGAAAAAGGACGTTTTGAGCCACTAACACCCAAACTTAATCCGTTGAGAGAAAATAAAAACAAAAAGATGTAATTTTTCATGATAATTTAAAAACCTTATTTGATTTAATATGCAGTCATTATTGGGTTATATTGTAGTGTTTATTTTAGGCTGTAAATATGGGCATGGGCTCATAACATGCAGACTAAAATGACCTTATTTTAAATTCCAATGATTCCAAATTCTTCAGCCGCTTGAGGTACAACCTTGCATCGGCAATATTGCACATTGGACACTAAGAGACTGTTTTAAAATCATTTGTTAAATACTTTCAAAACAGCCTCTATAATTTGTATTTTTCTCGTACAGGTGCGCACCAAAGGTTTTTTATTTCTCCATCTTAAACAACTAAAAAAGTTGACTGTGCCAAAGTTACAATTTGAGCCTCTTGTTAGGAAAACTGTAAAACAGGAGAAAATTTTCACTAAAGTACCTATTTATGCTGATTTGTTAATTTTTTCCTATGTGCAGGAAACAAATAAGCCGCTCAATTATTCTTCCAAATCTTAAGAAGCTGTTTTGAAAGTCAAAATAACAGCGCTTCCAAGCCATTTTAGCGAAATATTTATAATCGCTCAATAAATGTAAAAAATAGTACAACAGTTATTCTTAATTCTTTATTTGTCTTTTGATTTCTTTAATCAGGCCAAGGTGCGATAGACCGGCTGTAATTTTGACAGCTATCACGTGTCATGGTGGGGGTGACATGGGATAGGAGACAAAAATGTTTTCTCAGCTTAGCGAAAAATTATTTTTTAAACAGTCTCACAATGCCGCCCATTAGCGGCAATTTTTAACAATCACTAAAAAAATAAATATTACCAGCGACGCTCGCAGCGTTGATCATCGTAATCCCAGAAACAATTCCATACGCTATTTTCGCAGCGTGAGACGCTGTAGATTGTTGAGCATCTATCTTCATTTCTATAGCTTTCGCATCG
Organism: Myxococcales bacterium; assembly: GCA_023898405.1. NCBI lineage: Bacteria > Pseudomonadati > Myxococcota > Myxococcia > Myxococcales > Myxococcales bacterium. The sequence continues at coordinate 279,584 of CP060221.1, read as the reverse complement.
TTGATCTGCATCATCCCAAAAACATTCGCCTGTAGGATAGTTTATGCATGAAGTAGGGTTTCTTAGGTGCACGCAAGGGCCAGCCTTCAAATGAACCCCACCTTCTTGATAGAGTGGTGATTTTTGTCGTGTCGATGCGCTTGTACTCAATGACGCTGCTGATAGCCCCAAAGACAAAAGTGCAAAAGCTGTCAACGTAAATTTGATAATTGGTTTCATTCTTTCCTCGCATAAGTGGCGCCCAAAAAAAATGGGCGTTTCTTATGGTTTGGGGATAAAAGAATGAAATTTGTTTAGTTATTTTTTTGTCGCTTTAGTTATTAAGCTCGTAAAGTGTGTTCAAAATACCGTTGATAAATGAAGAAGATTGTTCGCTTCCATAGCGTTTGGCTATTTCAATAGCTTCATTAATGATAATGCGCATAGAAAGCTGTTTTTGGAATAACAGCTCATAGCAAGCGAGGCGCAAAATTGCCCGATCAATACTATCCATGCGGCTCAACTTCCACTTCGAGCTCGTTTTGTTCAGTATGTTATCTATTTCTTTTAAGGAGTGAAGAGTTCCAAATATGAGCTGAGCAGAAAATTTTATATCTACTTTGCTTTTATCTTTGTAATAAAAGTTATGGAGAAATTGTCCCAAAAAATATTCAATATCGGTAGGCTTAATATCTGAAATCTTACTTTGAGACAGCTGTCCTTGTGCTTCCCATTGAAAAAGCACCTGCATGGCTATCTCTCGAGCTGTTCTGCGATCTTTCATAATTTACATTCTCAAATAATAAATAGTAACCAGAGAGGGGAAAATAGTACCTAAAAAATCTTATGAGCGAACTATTTGAAAGGAAAAATGTTCTTCAGCAATAGTATAAAAATCTTGATAACTATTGCTACGAGCCAATGTGCTGACACCAGTTTCCATCAAAGATCTGCATAAAATAGCGTAGCTTCTTTTGTCGCACTCACCATCGATCATGGCAACTACGCCTCGAGATAAATTAGCAAGCGCAAGAGCCAGAGCATCATCATTTGATTGTGTAAGGAGTTGCGACAAAAAACGATTGTGCAGATTATTGCCATCGATAATATTTAAATTGCAAGCAGAAGATGGAGCAAAATCACGCGGCATGAACAGATCAATTGTACTGTCAAATGCCTGGAAGGAACGCCAGGTTAGGGGGCCAAAGCGAGTTTCAATATTTTTAGTTGTTGAGCGAGAAAAAATATCTTCGGTCTTGATGCGATAGAAAAATATATCTTCAACACAAAGAACCGGAATATTGTTGTTATGGGCAAAGTTGATCCGCTCTTGTCCCACAGTCATCGAGCCATCTGGATTCATGAGTTCACACAAGACAGCACCAGCTTTGAGGCCCGCTATTTTCATGAGGTCGACTGATCCTTCAGTATGTCCCATTCGTTCAAAAACGCCCCCCATCCGAGCAGCCAAGGGAAATACATGACCAGGACGCGCAAGGTGCTCGGGACGTGCATCATCAGCGATAGCGGTTTGAATTGTATGGGCGCGATCTTTTGCTGATACGCCGGTGCTGACACCTGTGGCCGCTTCAATGGAAACAGTAAATGCTGTCTGAAATGTATTGGTGTTGTTGTGAATCATCATGGGCAAGCCCAAGGCTTCTAAGTCCGCCTTCGGCATAGCCAAACACACAACTCCGCTGCCTTCTCTAATTAGAAAATTCATCGATTGGGCAGTAATTTTTTCGGCAGCAATAATGAGGTCACCTTCATTTTCTCGATCATGAGCATCGAGCAATAAAATAGGCTTGCCCTCATAGAGTGCTGAAATAGCTGCGCGCATAGGTGCGCTTAACGAATTAAAATTATGAAGAAAATTAAGCTGATGAGCAGTCATATATACTTCCTTAGTTGCTGAGCATGCGAGCAATATAGCGGCCTAAAATATCCACTTCGATATGGGCCTTTTGTCCTATTTTTAAACGACCAAGATTAGTGAGTTCTAAAGTATAGGGCAGCAAGCAAACACTAAAACTTTCATAATCAAGCTCATTGATGGTGAGGCTTACTCCGTTAAGAGCAAGAGAGCCCTTTTTAACCAAGAGCGATTTGAGATGTGTAGGATAGGAAAATTGCAAAACAAGATTGGAGGCAAGAGAAGAGCGTTTTATGAGGCTAACGACACCGTCCACATGACCCTGAACTAAATGTCCGCTGATTTCATCACCATAGCGCAAGGAAAATTCGATATTGACGAGACTATCTAAAGAAAGTTTTGCTAGTTGGGTTACTTCTTTTGTCTCTTCTCCAAGATCAAAAGTAATACAGTCATGATCGCAAGCGACAACAGTAAGGCAGACACCGTCTATAGCGATGCTTGCACCAAGACTCACAGTGCGGTCTGAAAATATTTTGCTCTTTACAGCAAAGCGATGAGTTGCGAGATTGTTTTCTACAATAGTCCCCTGGCCCGCAATAATGCCGCTGAACATAAATTGAATCCTTGAAAAATCCCAGTAATTTGAGGCCTAGTAAAGCTAACTTTTGGCTCCAAAAAAGCAAGGAGGGGCAAAGAATGCAGTGAATTTGGCTTTAACTTTCCGAGTAGGTTTTTTGATATGATTTTTAGGCAAAGCCGCTGCTGATGGCGGGAAACTGCTATGAAGTTGTCTGCGAAAGAAATACTAAATCCTAGCCAAAAAAGGGAGAATTAAGCTATGAGAGGGATTCGTTTGTGTATCATGTTGAATTTCATTTGTTTTTTTGGTGCTTGCACGGAAGGCGATCTGCAGACGGTTAATTCTGTTGATCTAGTCCGTTATTCTGGCACCTGGTACGAAATAGCTCGTTTTCCCAATAAGTTTCAAAAAAAGTGTTTAAAATCAAAGGCACTTTATAGCTTGAGTGAAAAATCTCTGTTGACGGTAGAAAATAGTTGCACAACAGGAAATGGTTCACCAAAAAAAGTTCTTGGTGTAGCCAGGGTTAAAGATCACAACAGCAAGGCTAAGCTTGAAGTTAATTTTGCACCTAGTTGGCTCCGATGGTTTGGCCTTGGCTGGGGAAAATATTGGATAATTGAACTTGATAATGAAGCTTACGAATATGCTGTAGTAAGTGAACCAACTCGCACGTATTTGTGGTTGCTTTCTCGAAAGCCAAGTATGCATAAAAAAATATATGAAGATATTCTCGCACGCTTAAAAAATAAGGGTTTTGATGTGAAACAGCTGATACTGAGCGGAAGCTTAGATTAGCATCGTTATGATTTTATATCCGCCGTTTATCCGATTGACTCTGTCCTAAGCCTTTCATTTAAGCTTCAAGAAAAAGTGAGGTTAAATATAATGCTTGGGGTTATGAATTGTGCTGTTTTGGATGGTTTTGGTGCAAAAAAAGTGCGCGTTGAAGTGGATATTGCTCGAGGCTTACCCAATTTCACACTGGTTGGGCTGGCATTAAGTTCTGTAAAAGAATCGCGTGTTCGTGTGCAGGCGGCTATTAGCAATGCGGGATTTGATTTTCCCAGAGCAAAGATATCGGTCAATCTAGCACCAGCTGATGTGGAAAAAAATGGTACAGCTTTTGACTTAAGTATTGCGCTCTCCATTTTACAAGCGTCAGGAGTTATAGCTGCAAGCAAAATGGAAGGAATCGCTGCCATTGGTGAGTTATCGCTGACTGGAGAAATTAAGCCTGTAAGGGGCATGTTGGCTCTTGCTGAATCTGTTTGTGAGCAAGGCTTAAAATATTTACTAGTGGCCAAGGAAAATGCTCAAGAAGCTTCATTGATATCAGGGATCGAAGTGAGAGCGGTCGATAACTTTGGAGAACTCGTAGAGGCAATCTTAAATGAAAGGGTAGAGCAGTTAAAGACAGCTGAATCACAATCGTGTGCCGACTTAGAGCAAGATTGGTCTATCGATATGAGTGATGTTGTTGGGCAAGAAGAAGCTCGTCAAGCTTTATTAATTGCAGCTGCAGGAAATCACAACTTGGTTTATATCGGTGGGGCAGGAAGCGGTAAATCTATGATGGCATCGCGATTGCCAACAATATTGCCGCCTTTAAGCTATGAAGAGGCACTTGTTCTAACAAAAATTTATTCCATAGCAGGTCTTACTGTGACGGGAAATTTAATTAGTAAAAGACCATTTCGGTCCCCTCACCATTCTATAACTAAGGCAGGTCTTGTTGGGGGGGGAAGTAGTTATATTCGACCCGGAGAAATTAGTCTCGCAAATTTTGGGGTATTGTTTCTAGATGAATTATTAGAATTCCCAAGAGCAGTGTTAGAAATCTTACGACAGCCTCTAGAAAATGGTGAAGTAACATTGAGCAGGGCTCGACACACCATTACTTATCCTGCAGAGATTTCACTCGTTGCGGCCCTCAATCCTTGCCCATGCGGGTATTATGGACAAGGTAATAAGTGTAACTGCTCTTCTATTGCTGTTAACCGCTATCAAAGCCGATTAAGTGGGCCACTGATAGATAGAATCGATTTGCATGTTTCTGTTCCACCTCTCGACTTGAAACTAATGGAAAACAGCTCACATGGTGAACCTTCAGCTTCAATGCGTGCGAAAGTTATCAAAGCACGCAAAATACAAAAAACACGTTTTAATGGACTAAAAACAAATGGAAAAATGACTCGCAACGATATCAAAAAATTTGCCCTGATGACTACTTCGGCATCTCATTTTCTCGTTGATGCAGCGTCTCGCCTGGGAGTCAGTGCTCGAAGCTACGATCGAATTATTCGAGTGGCGCGGACTATAGCTGACCTAGAAGAGGAAAACAATATTCATAAACATCATATTGCACAGGCTCTTTCTTACCGTCCTGTTGCAGGATTAATAAAATCATAAATTGTCTTATGTTTTTCGCTATTAAATTAAAGGGTTAAAGTGGTTGTTAAAAATAAATTCTTTGTTAGGTGCATAAAAAGCTATTCCACTTAATCAAAAACTGATCGTGAACAAACTTAGTCATTTATTTGTTGAAATTTATTATTAGTGAATCACAGAACATCGATTGATTTTTTGTCAAACGTACTTTTTGTGATGAATTACTTTCATTTCAATTTTGAAACCTTTTGGGAAGTAAACTTTAGAGATCGAAGGGAAGATAGTGAACGCGTGCAGAATAAAACTAGGCTGAGTTATTCTGCAGCAAAATATGGGTGAAAATTGTTAACAAAGGTAGGTTTTTTTTATGCGAACAGGAAGTATTGAAGCCAAAGGTCTTGATGGAGTAGTTGTTGGAGACACTGTCCTATCTAAAGTTGATGGCGAGGAGGGTGAGCTCGTTTATCGTGGATATAATATCGACGAGCTAGCCAATTGTAACTTTGAACAAATTTGTCATCTATTTTTGTATGGTGAATTGCCAAACAACGAAGCTGAGCAGAAACTTCGTTTAAATTTGCAGCAGCGTTATAAAATACCCCAGGATATCATAGATTTTATTTGTCGGCAGGCCCAGCATGATCACCCAATGGCAACCTTAAGAACATCCGTATCTATGATTTCAAGCTATGTTAAAGAGCCATCGCTAAAAAATGAAAATGAGTTGATTGAAACATCTCTTAATCTGATAGCTAAAACTGGCACCATAGCTGCTGCTATTTGCCGTGCTCGTTCGGGAAAAACGCCTGTAGCTCCAGATGCCTCGATGAGTTATTCCAAAAATTTTCTGTATATGTGCACCGGTAAAATTCCAGAAGATGTGGTAGTAAAAACCATGGATACAGCCATGATTCTCCATATGGATCATGGATTTAATGCAAGTACTTTTACTGCTCGAGCAGTAACCTCTACGCTTTCTGACATGATTTCAGCCGTCACTGCTGCGATAGGAACTTTAAAGGGCCCTCTTCATGGAGGTGCTAATACTGCAGTAATGAAAATGCTTATGGAAATAGGAACGATCGATAATATTGAGGCATGGCTTGAAAAAGCGCTAGCAGAAAAAAGAAAAATTATGGGATTTGGGCATAGGGTATATAAAGTCGCTGATCCAAGGGCGAAACACCTAAAGAGAATGTCAAAGGAATGGGGAGAAAGAGCACAGGAAAAAAAATGGTTTGCGATGAGTGAGAAACTTGAAGCATTGATGTTGGAAAAAAAGGGAATTAACGCAAACGTTGATTTTTACTCTGCATCTACCTACTACACTATGGGAATTGAGCCCGATATGTACACTCCAATTTTTGCTGTCGCCCGTATGGTGGGTTGGACTGCACATGTGATGGAGCAACTTAAAGATAATCGTTTAATGCGCCCAGAGGCCAATTATATTGGGCCAATTGGTAAGGTGTTAAAAGAGCAGATGAGTCTGGTTTAAGAAAACATCTCAAGTGAGTAAAAAAAAGATCCTCAAAGAGTCGAGGATCTTTTGCTTTTATAGCGCCTTATATTAGAGAGGCCAATTCATAAAAGTAGTGAGTAAGCTAATAAGTTGCGGGTTTGTTGCGTAGTCAACAGGTTTTTTTCCATCACTATCAACTGCATTGGCAAGTTCTTTGGCAAAAGGCAGATATTCAGCATTGCCTACATTGGAGGCTTTTTGAAATATAGCTGCGCTAATGGCGTAATTATTACCTTTAGCGGCCTCATGAAGGAGAGATGAATAAGCAATTCCATTGATGGTTTTTCGTGTGCTCAATAACAGTCTCATTTCGCATGGCATTCTCTTGTATGGAACGAGAGCTGAATTTGCGCTTGAGTAGTTGCTGTCGTTAATACTGGTAATGATAATTGCATAAAGTGCATCAATATCCTGACAGATGCCATCGATTGATATTTCAACGGAGCACTCGCCTTTGTTGATCTCTTCTTGTACTGCACTTTGAGTTTCGTCATATGGAAGAATTTTTGCTTGGGTGTTGGCGCCAGCTAAAAAGATAACTGCTGATGCAACTAATGAAATATGCTTCATAATTGTCTCCTAATTTTTTAAGCTTAGGGCATTATAAATATGGCAATTATTAATTGGTAATTTTTAAAGAGTTTGTATTTGAAAAAGTAAATTAATTAAGTTGTTACATGTTTGAGGATATAAAAAATCCAAATAAAAATACCCAGGTAATGCTGGTTTTATTTGGACCATTACAGAGTAAAGCTTTTATTCGCTTATATATTTGAGTTTCTCTAGTCCAGATGCCATTTCCTTGCTCAGCATAATTTTTATAATAATTGATAGCCAGCGTTGGTTAAAGCCTGCTCCTGCTTCTCCTTGATCTGTCCAAATAACATCAAGAGCATCACCAACATTGGTATAGCTTATGCTGCCGCGAATGTTTGACGTGCGACCATTCATATCAATAAAAAGTTTATAAACTATTCCCGTATCAGGCGAGGCTTCTGTTATTTCAAGCCAGCCGCTACCCATTTTCTCACTTTTCCAAAGCCATTTTGCGCCCGCTCCCATATCAGGGCCTTCATAGCTATATTCTTGGGAAGGGTCTTTATCTTTGTTCCATGGAGCCCAATTTTGCCAATTCTTTAAATTGGCAATTTGTTCATAAATTATCTCGGGTTGCGCTTTAATAGTAGTTTTTTGAATAACATGCCAGGTTTTTGGTAGTAAGAATCCGCCTGCAAGGTAAATAGCTAGTACAAAAACTATAGTTCCTGCTAAATAATTAAAAATTTTTTTCATCGTCGTCTTATCCTCGTTCGAAAAATTACTTGCGTTTTTTTAACTCAATTAATTTTACTATTAAATTTTTGTTTATCTTGTTTTTGGAAAAGCATGTGCTGTATCCAAAAAATATATAGAAAATATTTTTCTTCATTCTGTCCTATTATTCTAGATAAATAAAGGGATGTTAGTAGGAGTTGTCTAACTACTTACTAAAATTTGCCAAAAATATATCAACAGCAGGAGTAATTATTTTTATTTTGTCAAAAATTAAAGGTGTTTTATCGTTCTGTGTCATTGAGCTACCGCTGGTAAATAAATAAATATTTTTAAGCTGGCCAAAATGTAGTCAAATAAAATACAGTTATTAATAAAAGAAAAGGGAAAAGGAGGAGCACCAATGCTCGGTCCCAAATCTGCTCTAAAAAAAATTTCGTTAATAATTTTGCTTACAGCTTCTTTTGCTTTTAAATCACAGGCTATTTTGGTTTTGAAACTGGCTGATTTGAATACGATGGCGTTGAAAAGCGATGTTGTTATGCATGGCTATGTAGGTGAACAGCAGTCAGAGATCGATCAATGGGGGCGCGTGGTTACTATTAGTAAGGTTGAAGTTATCGATGCTTTATATGGGGTAAAGACTGGTGAGGTGATAAGTCTCTACCAAGTTGGTGGAAGTAAAGATGGGGTCATAGCGCCTATCATTGGAGGACAACATTACCAAGTTGGGCAGGAGATTATTTTTTTTGGTCTAAAAGCAGGGCTCAATTTTGTAAGTTTTGGGGCGGGGCAAGGAAAACTTGACATTGAATCACAGGCAGGCAGAGATATGATTCGTGAAGATATTGGGGATGCTGTGGCTTTTGATTCACAAAATAAAGTGTATCGCCCTTCTCCTCTGACTTTTAATAATGTTGATATATTAAAGAGCGAGATTAGAAGTATGCTCCAGCAAAGGAGCGACAAATGAGCAAAAACACTATTTTATTTGTAGTACTCTTGTTTGCTTCTATTTCTCAAGCCCACCGCTATGTATGTAACGGTATTTTGGCAAATGGTGATGAACGATGGGATACCTGTGGGCCTTGTGATGATAAGAATGCGGCTCGTTGGCCTAATCCAAATATACCTGTTGTGGTTGATAACAAATCTTTGCCAGGTGGAATTGATAAAAAAGAATGGATGGGTGTGGTAGATGATAGTTTTTCTGCCTGGAATGACATTAGCGGATCTAGTTTGCGATTTTTTCAGGTCGATAAAGAAATCCGTCGAGACTTTGGTCAAAATGAGATGTTACATGAAATTTTTTGGGTAAATAATAGCGAAGAGTGGCGTAGACTTGTAGGGGTTGGTGAATTTGGAACACTCGGTGCCACACTACCCCGTTATCGATGTGGTGGAAAGCTGGGGAGCAAAAGACAAATTTTTGATGCCGACCTTGCGCTTAACGCCATGCCCTACATCAATTGGAAAGTAAAATGTGAAGATGATGATTGTATTTCAATTCAGACAACCTTGGTCCATGAACTAGGACATTTTGTTGGTCTTGATCATCCTTGTCTTGCATGTAGTACATCTATTATGAGCGCTCGTGCCGTGTTTGACCTGATGTATCCAGTGTTGGATGACATTAGTGGTTTACAAATTCTATATCCTGACATTCAGACTGGAGGCTTTGGATCCCAGTGTATCTATACAAGCGATTGCAAAGATGGTTTTGAGTGTATTGCAAGCAATGGAAGTAAGTATTGTACGGCTCAATGCAGTAACGATGATGACTGCGAATTGGGTGCTGTGTGTGGAGAGAAACTTGCTAAACATTATTGTTCTTTTGTGGGAGAAACAAAGGGCGGTGGAAGAGAACTGGGGCAGAATTGTTCGCGCATTTCATGCAAGGAGCCACTGATATGTGTAGGAGCAAGTGAAGAAGAATATTATTGTCAGAAGCCATGTGAAAATAATTCTGATTGTCAGGCTCGTGAGTCTTGTATTGAATTTAAAGAAAACTCATCAGTCTGTTTGCAAATAAAACAGCTGGGTGAAAGATGCAGCGGTAAGGAACTGTGCGATCATGGACTTTATTGTGTGATAGATAACGATGGTTTTGGTGCCTGTCGCAAAGAGTGCAGTCTGAATAATAATGGCTCATTCCAATGTCCAGCCAATGAGACATGCATGAGGTTTTCACAGTCTTCAAATATTTGTGTACCGGCAGAGGATGAACTTAGTTTAGGTGGTAGTTCATCCGGTTTTAATCAGAATAATCCAAAGGTAACAAATTTGGGACGCATAGGAAAAAAATCAGAAAAATTAGTGGGATGTAGTGCTGGCGATATCCGCCATGAACAAAATATCTTGATTTTTTATGGCGCTGTATTTTTATTGCTGAGGCTCATTTTTAGAATAAATGAGAAGAAAAAATCGAGAGTGAGGCATTAATAGTTGATGCCCCTAGCGCAAGAATAACTCTATCTTAGTAACCTAAAGCAAACTCAATATTTAGTTGAGGAGGCTCTGTATTACAATCATTGTATTAATCTTAAGTTTATCTCTGGGATTGGTATTATTCTTGCGTAACTAAGATCAAGCTGAATTAAAAACTATCAATTATTAACTAATAAACGGAGCTGCTTGTGAGAGCAGCTTTATTGTTCTAATTGTTCGAAATTAAGGGATTATTTGTTATGTATAAATCAGTCATTGCTTTGCTGCTTTACTTATTCGTTGCAAATAGTTCGCCTGCTCATAACTTTGAGCAGGTCGGCAGTAATAATGCCTATTACCAACTTGATGAAAATAATTACGATCTATTTTGTCGACCGCGAACGAGTGCTCTTGGGGAATTGGTATCGACCGTCTCTAAGGGAGTTGTAGATGTATCATCTACACTTTTTGAAACAGCCAAACGGGTGGCTCCCCATATAAAGGACGGCATTGGTAACGTAGCGCATTATGCGCATAGTACTCTGGACAGCGTTGATCCTGAGGCGCTCGCTCGTATTGCGAAGGCAGCAGCTGATGTAGCGGTGGTATCAGCGCCCGTACTCGGCTCCCTCTTGGGTATTGAGATACCTGCTAGCGCACTGGAAAGCATTTCTGCCTATGCTACGCCTGACAATGCGAAACTTGCGCTTACCATTGCTAAAAGCCTAACGGGAGCCACAGAGGCAATATTTTATACCGATCCCACCAAAGAAAAGCAGCTTACGACTGTGGAAACAGCCGGAGAAGTGGTGAAAAATGCAGCTGATACGGTTAAGGGACTGTCGGAATATTTACTTGCTAACGAAGGAAAAATAAGTAAAGACGAAGAAAATCAAATTAAAAAAGCCATCCAAGATGGGATTAAAATTTTGGAGCAAGAACGCTAAAAAGTGTTTGTGAAGCTTGTATCTAAAGTTTTTACTTGCCACTTTGTTCATAGTTGAGCGCTCCTAGCTAAGTCTCAGCTTTGCAAACTCTTTTTTAGAGTACTTCTAAAGTATGTGTAATCAAAAATGTGCTTTAATCAAATTCAAAGCAAAAAATTAAGTAAAAAGCAAGCTGTTATCTTTCTTAACCCGTCTTTTCATTAGTGATGAATTACTCATAATGCTTTTATTAGTCGGTGGTGGCATATATAATTTCGTGAAGTTTATCGCCAAGTTAGTCAGCTAAGGGATTTTTTTATGACTGAGAATGAACACAGTAAAGTGGAAGAGCACGATTTCCAAGAGAATAAAGATTTAGACCACGGTATTCAACAGCTGGAAGATGGCGGTGATGTGAAAACAGCCCAAGCCCAACAGAACAGTGATTGCAGCGAAAAGTCTCGGAGCGATGAATCTTTTGCAAAAGAGAACTCGAATACGCACGAGATTAGTCCTGATCGCATAGATTTAAATGCAATGTGGGTTGTGCGAAGGCTACGAGCAAAAGGCCATGAGGCCTATTTGACAGGCGGATGTGTTCGAGATCTTTTACTCAATCGAACTCCCAAGGATTTTGATGTGGCGACCTCCGCGCGGCCCGAGGAAGTCAAAAGCATTTTTCGCAATTGTCGTTTGATTGGACGCCGATTTTTGTTGGCGCATGTTGTTTTTCCTGGAAATAAAATCATTGAGACTGCAACCTTTAGAGCGAACCCCAGCGAAGAAGTGAATGGCGAAGGGGAAGAGTCAGATGACCTTCTGGTGATGCAAGACAATGTGTATGGCACTATGAAAGAGGATGCATTTCGCAGGGATTTAACTATCAATGGGCTCTTTTATGATCCGGTTGAAGGAAAAGTGATTGACTATGTTGGCGGATGCGAAGATTTGGCGAAGGGGGTGATCCGTACTATCGGTGATCCAGATGTCCGTTTACAAGAAGATCCTGTGCGCATATTGCGAGCCATTCGTTTTGCTGAACGCTTGGGGTTTAGTATCGACGAGACAACTTTCAATGCTATGAAAGAACATGCCCAGGACATTCTTCGTTGTGCACCTGCTCGCTTACAAGAAGAAGTAGTTCGCCTTCTTATCAGCGGTCACGCCTTGGGTAGTATGAAGCGTTGTCTTGAAATTGGCATTTTAGATTATCTTATGCCGGAACTCCTTGAAGGACTAGGCCTAGTAGAAGGCGAGTTGGCATGTACACAAAAGCGAGAAGAACTCTTAAATGATTGGCATAATATGCTCGGTGGTCTCGATAGAGTGAGGGAAAAAGACTGCCATATTGTATCTTCTGTAGCTTTTACTGCTTTGCTTTTTTCGGCATACCTGCGATTAGAAAAATCAGAATTTAATGAGAGAAACTGGATAGATCGCTTATGTGTTAATTGGGCAGAGCGCATTCGTCTTACTCGAAGAGATCAAGATATCATCCGCATTCTTTTATCGGCGATTCCGCTTTTTCATGTGGAAAAGGTTCACCAAAAATCGGCGCACTATTTAGTGCGGAAACCCTGGTTTCGTGAAGGCTTGTTGACCTTCATAATTTATTTGGTAGCTCACAATGAGCCATTAGAACAAATAAAAATTTGGAAGCTTTTGGCAAAAAATTCAGATAAGAATTATCGCCAAGATAAAGTTGGAATGAGGCCTGTACAGAATCGTTTTAGAAAGCGTCGTCCGCCCATGCGTAATCAATTTCGTCGTTTCAACAAAAAAAGTACTCCAGAGGCTTCTTAAAACAGCAAGTTGGCAGAAGCAATAAAGCTGTTGCAAAGGAAGATCTATGAAAGGCCCGGAATATTTTTGTGACCGCAAAGGTTGGTTGCAAAAAATATCAGGGGCTTTTCATGTTTATATCCAAACAAGGTTTAGGATTTTTCATGTTGTGGATTTTTATTGCCATGCAGACTCACTCACATGAACCAATTCAACAAAGCGGTGAAGAATTTTCATATGTTTCAGAGCAATTTTCTGACTTAAGAATTTTACGATACGAAATTCCAGGTTTTGATCAGTTGACGCTCAAACAAAAGGAGCTTGCTTATTATCTTTCTGAAGCTGCTCGAAGTGGACGAGATATTTACTGGGATCAAAACTACAAACATAATCTTAGGGTTCGCAGAATTATCGAACAAATTGTAATGAACTTTACGGGCGATAAAACCACTCAAGAGTATCAAAATTTTTTGGTGTATGCCAAGCGAGTTTGGTTCTCCAACGGCATTCATCATCACTACAGCAATGACAAAATTCTACCTACCTTTAGCAAAGATTATTTTAGCGATCTGATTAAGACATGTGAAAATGCCCAATTCCCTTTGCTTGCTGGTGAAAGTGTTGATGAGCTTATCCAAAAAATGACACCTATTATTTTTGATCCGATCATCGGCGCAAAAAAAGTAAACCTCGATGAGAATATAGACAAAATTAAATGCTCAGCCGTAAATTTCTATCAAGATCTGAGCGAAGAAGAGGTTGCTGAATATTACCGCTCTCTTAGCGATGCCAATGATCCAACGCCACTTTCCCACGGTCTTAACTCAAAAAAGATAAAATTGGATGGCCGATTGCATGAAAACGTTTATAAAGTGGGTGGCCTTTATGGTGAGGCTATAAGCGAGATTGTTAAATGGCTTGAAAAAGCTCTAATGGTTGCTGAGTCTGATTTGCAGGCATCAAGCATCGCCAAATTGATCGAGTACTATAAAACAGGCGATTTGAAAAAATTTGACGAGTACAACATCCTATGGGTGCAAGACACTGATTCTGTTGTTGATACAGTAAATGGCTTTATTGAGGTATACGACGATCCTTTGGGACACACGGGATCATGGGAGGCTGTAGCTTCAATCAAGGATCTCGAAGCAACCAAAAGATTTGGGGTGCTGAGCCACGAAGCACAGTGGTTTGAAGATAACTCTCCCATTTTAGATACTCACAAACGCACATCAGTTACGGGAGTTTCCTACAAAATTATTAATGTGGTTGCAGAGTCGGGAGCATCTTCTCCATCAACCCCCATTGGTATAAACTTGCCAAATGCCGATTGGATCAGAAAACTGCATGGTTCAAAGTCAGTTTCATTAGGAAGCATTGAACATGCATATAATCAGGCATCACACGGTACGACTTTGGATGAATTTTATTTGTCAGCGCAAAAAGAGTGGATTTTAGTGTATGGCGATATTGCTGATAAACTCCATACCGGTCTTCATGAAGTCATTGGGCATGCATCGGGTCAACTGGAGGAAGGAGTGCAGCCTCCTCATGTGACACTTGGAAGTTACGCGAGTGCTCTAGAGGAGGCCCGTGCAGATTTAGTTGGGCTCTACTATATTGGCGATCAGCATCTGGTGGACATTGGCGTAAGTCCAAGTACCGAAATTATTAAAGCAAGCTATACCCAATACATCAATAATGGTCTTCTCAAACAAATGGCGCGAATTGATCTTGGTAAAAATATAGAAGAATCGCACATGAGAAATCGTCAGATGATAGCAGCCTGGGCCTATGAGCATGGCAGAGCAAATAATGTTATCGAACGTTATGACCTTCAAACTCCAGAAGGGCTAAAAACATATTTTGTGGTAAATGATTTTCAGGCGTTGCGAGAACTTTTTGGAGAACTGCTCAAAGAAGTGCAACGCATTAAATCTCAGGGAGATTTTGAGGCAGGTAAAAACTTGATCGAGAATTATGGAGTGCGTGTTGATGAAACACTGCATAGGCAAGTAAAACAGCGTTGGGAAAAATTGGGTGTCGCCCCCTATGCTGGTTTTATCAATCCACAGCTTGTACCAGTCTATAATGAAAATCAGGAGCTTATCGACGTTGAGGTAAGTTATCCTAATGACTTCGTAAATCAGATGCTTGATTATGGGTTGAGGTATTCATTTCTTCCTCACTACCCCAACTAAAATAAAAATAGATAATTTTGAAAATGTAGTGCCACCTCTTGAGGTGGCATTGTCATGAGTTTGAAGAATAAGTTCATTTTAGTTGAAGATGTATTGGAGGCTGTTTTGAAAATATTTTTTCTAAGCTGAGAAAACATTTTTGTTGACAATTATTTGTCATCCCCGCGCAGGCGGGGATCCAAATCAACTAGACGGTTAACCGTTTTTGCTAGATTCCAGTCTTCCCAGGGATGACAAGGGACAGTGGTCAAAATGATAGGTGGTCCATCGCACCTTGGTTTGGTTAGAGAAATCACAAAAGAAACAATAAAAGACTAAGAACAGCCGGGCGATGTAAAGAAAATGTTGAAAGGCTTCTTAATAAATTTTTGAACGATTCCACAGCGCACGCGAGGACTTAGTGAAAAAATTTATTAAGAAGCCTTTCAACATTTTCTGGACACAACCGAACAGCCGCCTGCTTTTGCTAATTTTTTATATTCATTTAGTAATTGCAAATATTTGGCTAACGGCTTAACAACGACATTTTGATTTTCAAAATAGTCTCTTAGACTCAGAGTGTTATTGATATCGAATGAATTTAACTTCTCTAAAAAGCACAGGACACTGAGAGGAATCGTTGGAGAAATATCACCGATCAGATCTCATGCTCAGTGCGCAAGCTTAAAAACTGATACAATCAATAGCCTACGGGAGAGTTGGTTATATCTTCTTATGACTCTCAAAGTATTGCTGATACATGCAAAACCTGGCTACTACTTTGGATATATTTATGTCAGAAGCAAAAGTATTAGAAATATTACTTATAGAAAAGGTAACGAAAAAAGTTTAAATGTGCATATAAAACCTACTAAATATATTTTTTATATTCCCTGGAAAAACCAGGTTTTCTGGAGGATAAGATGATTCTGGGGCTGCAGAAAAAAACGCCTCGTACGAGGCGTTTTAGTTTCCTGTGATAAGATTTTAACTAGACAACGCCCTTGGCTTTTTCTTCTCGAGTGTGACCACTACTCGCTTGATGCGTATCGCTATGAGCGCTTTGCTTAAAGTATTTTTTGGCCATAAGGTATGCAGCTGGTGAAACAAAAAGTGAAGTCAATGCACCAACAATAATACCAATGGTCAATACCATAGCAAAGTTCTCAATAGTACCAGTGGCAAATATCCACAACGCGGAACTTGCCATCAGCGTGGTGAGCGTGCTGTTGATAGTTCGACTAAAAGTTTGGTTAATAGCCTTGTTTACATAGGGTTTCAACTCTTCAACAGAAAGATTGCCTTTTTTAGGAACATCTTCGCGAATACGATCATAGATGATAATTGTATTGTTGATGGAATATCCTAAGATGGTTAGTAAGGCTGCGATTGAAGGTGTATCAAATTCTACTCTGCCGATGGTAAACACCATCAAGGCTCCCATAACGTCGGAAATAAGGGCAACAATGGCGCCAGGGGAGAAAAAGAGATCAAAGCGAACAGCTACATAAACCACGATTGCCAGGAGTGAATAGATCACAGCAAGTAAACCATCTGTTCTCAATTGTTGGGAAACCTGACTGTCGACAAAGTCAACCTTTCTGATTTCCACATTACCAAATTTAGCAGCCAAGACCTTTTCAATTTTACCTGCAACTCCAGCAAAGTGAATTGTATAACGCACTTGCCCATTTTGTGGTTCATCAGCCATAACAGCGCCATAAATATCAGGAGTGGTATCCTTGTTGGCGGCTGTTTTTCTTAACTCAATGCCACTTTTTTGCTCGAGAAGCTCAGCCAACTGCCGTTGTTGCATTTTCAAAGTGTTTTTTCTTGCCATGGGGTCGGTAATGTTTTCACTGTTGTCATTGAGCCAGATTGAGAGCTGATTGCCTGATTTTTCATCAAACAAAATTTTGGAAGTCCCGAAACTCTGTTCAACAATCTGAGTGATCTTATTAACGTCCTTTTGTTCCAGTGCGGCTACACGTTCCACTCGAATGAGAATTTCATTATTTTGTGAAGCACCAAACTGTTGCACCTGATTTTTGCTAAAGCCAGCATTTTCTAAAGTTTCTCGTACTTCGCCAGCAGGAACAGATTGAGGAAACTTCACTTGCATTTCTAGGCCCCCCAGAAAATCAATGCCCCAGGGAATTCCGAAAACAAGAAGTGCCACAAATGAAACCAGAGGCAAAAGCAATGAGAGGCCTGTTGCGGTTTTAAAGCGGCCAACGAAGTTAATTTCCTTTCTTGGATCAAATATCGTAATAAATTTCATAATTTTCCTCGTTAAGCCCTTTTAGATTGATAAAGTCTTTTGTCCGCGAGATGTCATCATGTCGACAAAAATTCGCGAAATAAAGATTGCGCAAACCATCGACGAAACCGTTCCGATTAGAAGCATCGTTGCGAAATTTTGAATCGGACCTGTACCAAACTGCCACAGCACGAGACCTGCGATAAAGGTTGTAATGTGTGTATCGAGAACCGCACTCATTGCAGCATCGTATCCAGCTTTTACAGCAGAGCGTGGCATTTTCCCTTGGCGAAGTTCTTCTCTAATACGTTCATTAATGAGAACATTAGCATCCACAGCCATACCTATGGTAAGCAATAATGCTGCTACCCCCGGTAGAGTGAGTGTCGCTCCCAAAGCAGAGAGCATGGCAAATATAAATGCCATATCAAAGATGACCCCCAACACAGCTGTAAAACCCACCAGGCGATAGTAAAAAATCATGAAGAGAGCAATGGCAAGACTGCCTAAACTAAAAGCGACTTTTGCCTGATCAATAGAGTCCTTTCCTAAAGATGGTCCAACGGTGCGTTCTTCTCTAAATGTCACCGGAGCAGGTAGTGCTCCTGCCTTTAATACCAAAGCGAGTTGATTGGCATCAGCCATCATTTCTTGATTGGTGCGAGCGCCACCCATACTGATAAAAGCATTTCCATCAGGAATTTTGCTTTGTATAACTGGTGCACTGTCAACCATATCTTCTAGAACAATCGCCATGCGCTTGCCAATATTAGCTGCTGTTAAATCAGCAAAAATTCGTGCGCCGGTTGGGCCAAATGAGAGACTTACGCCAGGACGTGGGTTGAGGTTTGAACCAGGCGATACCCGAGCATCAACCAGGTCATCTCCGCTTAAGGCAATTTTCTTTTCGAGCGTATAGGTTCTCATCAAAGCATTGGGACCTTCACCTATGCCGATTTTGCCAAATTTTACGCTGTACTGTGGAGGTACTTTGTCGGCTAAATAGTTTCTGAGAGTCTCGAGCTTTTCCGCACGAAAGCTTAAATAAATATCTTTGCCCGAGCTCATATCTCTCGAGTAACGCCCGTCTTCTAGCTCAACGCCCTCAGGAAGGTTTTTTAGATTCTTTATAAAGTCAGTGTCATCAGCACATAGTTGGAACTGGAGTTGTGCTGTTCTACCGATCATGCTTCGCGCAAGCTCAGGGTTGTCATTTCCTGGTAGCTGAATCAACACTTTATCATCACCTTGACGAGCTATCAAAGGTTCTGTAACGCCCATTTTATCAATACGATTTACAATAGTTTTAATGGTTTGATTGACCGCATCATTTCGAATGGACTGGATCAACTGTTGTTCAAGACGCAGAGTCACTTTTAGATCGCTCGAGGTGACGTAGGCGAAGTCTGCAAACTTTTTAAGAACTTTATCTTTAAAAGCTGGTACTTCATTTTTATCAGCAAACATCAGTTCAACATGATCTTGAAGACTTGGTTTTTCCCCACTCTGTTTGTAAGAGTTAACCTGAATACCTTCTTCTTTCGCAAAGGCAATCAGTCTATCTGCAGCCCGAGCTGTTTTATCGCTAATAGCTTTGTCGAGATCTACGCCCAACACCATGTGAATTCCACCTTGGAGATCAAGACCTGGAATGATGTGTGATTTTGGCGCCCAAGAAGGCAAATATGTCTGGAAGGCATCTTTGTGTTGCCTTACTTCTTTTATAGCCTGTTCATCGAGAGTAAAGTAAACCAGCGAAGGGTAGAAAAAATAAATAGCTATGCCGAGTAAAGCCAGTGCTACCAATAGCCGAGGCTTCCATGTCTGTTGCATGTTTTCTCCAATGTTTTTTCAATGTTTTCAAAATAAAGATTACGTAGAGCTCTTTGTATCGGAAGTATCTTGTGCTTCACTTGGGCCGACCAACCCCTGTACCGCTTGCTTCAAAACTTTGAGCCGCGTTTTATCGTTTATCTCTATCACAACAATCCGATCTTCAACCGCAAAGATCTTCCCCATAATCCCCGAAGATAAAATTACTTCATCTCCTCTTTTTAAACCAGCAAGCAACGCCTGATGTTTTTTCTGTTGTTTTTGTTGTGGCCTTATCAAGATGAAATAGAGAACTGCAAACATGGCACCGAACATCAATACGGTGCTCCAAATGCTTCCCCCTGCTGGGGCTGCTTGCAAAAAAACTAGTTGTTCCGAAATATTCATAGCTATCCTCCTTAAATGCCGTATTTCAATCATTTTCAAGCACAGAGCGCAATGGGCTCCATTTTAGACGAGTGATTACTCTTGCGTGTTAAATAAAAGTCGTCAAAGCAACCTTCTAAGATAGCACGTCGCGCGTCTGCAACCAAACTAAGATAATAGTTAATGTTGTGTAAAGAAGCGAGGCGGTAATAAAGTATCTCTTTAGTCAAAAATAAATGCCTTAAATAAGATTTAGAATAGTTTAGGCAGGTATAACATTTGCATTTTTCATCAAGAGGGTTTTCATCAAACGCATATATTTTATTTTTAATGGAAACTTTTCCGTGGTGAGTAAACAGTGAGCCATTGCGTGCATTTCTCGTGGGCATAACGCAATCGAACATGTCAATGCCTGCTTTTATTCCATCGAGAATATCATCAGGAGTGCCCACTCCCATTAGATAGCGTGGCTTCGAGCTTGGTAGTAGCTGAGCAGTGTAGTTGGCGGTTTTCCACATCTCTTCTTTATCTTCACCAACACTTAGACCACCAATAGCATAAGCAAAGAGATCGTGTTCAAGCACCATTTGTGCATGTTCCTTGCGCAGATCTTCGTGAATACCTCCTTGGATGATACCGATAAGTTTAGACTCATCGCGAGTCATAGAAGCAACGCAGCGTTTAAGCCATTTGTTGGTGATATCCATAGCTCGTCGAATGTCATCTCGTGGAGATTTGGCCATGGGGCAGATATCTAGTGCCATGATAAAATCAGATCCAATAGCCATTTGTATGGCCATACTTTCTTCAGGTGGCATTGGGTGGATTGAGCCATCGAGATAGCTTTTAAAAATGACGCCATTTTCATCGATTTTTACCAATCCTGCATTCCCACTATTTTTTTGCGCTTTGCCTCGAGGTGCGCCTTGGCTGAGTGAAAATACCTGAAAGCCACCCGAGTCGGTTAAAATGGGTCTGTCCCACGACATAAACTTATGCAATCCACCAAAAGTTTGCAGAAAATTTTTTCCAGGTCGAAGCATCAGATGATAAGTGTTGCCCAAAATAATTTGTGCATTGGCATCTTTTAGGTCCTGATTTGAAAGAGCTTTAACTGAGCCCTGAGTTCCCACAGGCATAAATATCGGCGTAGTGATAATGCCGTGAGGAGTTGTAATGCTTGTTGCTCGAGCGTAGCCGTCAACGGCGTCGAGTTTAAATGAGAATTTATTCATTGACATCATTCCTTATTTCAAAATAACAAGCGTCACCATAAGAAAAGAAACGGTATTTCTTTTCGACCGCTTCAGCATAAATTCTTAAAGCGAGTTTTCTTCCGATGACTGCTGATACCAGCATGAGGAGGGTTGATTTAGGTGTGTGAAAGTTGGTGATAATGGCATCGCATCCCAAAAAGCGATAGCCTGGGCGAATAAAAATTTTTGTTTGTCCTTCACATCCAGAAAAATAATTTACACCTCTTTCATGGGCCCACTGCATAGACTGCTCGATTACGCGCATAGCGGTAGTGCCCACCACAATGATCCTCTTGCCTTGTTTTCGGGCATTATTGAGTGCATCAGCAGCATTTTGATTTAGTATAAAAAATTCGCTATGCATTTTATGGTCGTCAATATTTTCACATCGCACGGGCAAAAATGTACCTGGCCCTACATGAAGCGTAGTTTCTACAATATTTATGGATTTTTTTTTAAGTTCATCAATCAGTTGAGGAGTAAAGTGAAGTCCAGCCGTAGGTGCTGCCACAGCTCCGAGGTTTTCATCTTTGGCAAAGATGGTCTGGTAAGAGGTATTATCATGCTCGTTTGCTTTTCGGCCAAAATAGGGGGGCAGGGGTATCTCGCCAAACTGTTTGGCGTAATCACTCAAATCACAATCGCTTTTTATCTCGTAAAGACCAGGCTCATGTGGAAATTTTTGCAGCACTTCGATATGTGTGTCATTGCCAAGAAATAAAGTCTTTCCTATTAAATTACCTTTGCCGCTTAACAGGGCTGTCCATGAACCAGCGGGAGTAGGTCGTACCAATAAAATTTCTACCGAGCTGCCGCTTTCTTTAAAAGCGAAAATACGCGCCTTCATCACCTTGGTGTTGTTGATCACTACAACATCGCCAGGGTTAAGGTAGTAGCTGATGTTAGAAAAAACATCATCATATGCTTGTTCTTGATTTTTTTTAAGTACACACAAACGAGAGCTTCCACGCTCTAAAAGAGGCGTGGTGGCAATCAGTTCTTTGGGTAAATGAAAGTCATAATCAGATAATTTATTCATCTTACCCATGTATGTGATTGGGCATAGAATGCAAGTTGGCTGGATATAAAAGAAAAGATGAAACGGGCTTTGGGAGTGGTCAAAAATAGATGCTCAGTGCTGCAAGCTAGAAAACCGAGTCCGTATATAAAAAAATCCGGCCATTTGGCCGGATTTTGCACTCAACCCCATCGAGGGTTTTAGGCAAGCTTAGTTTTTAGCGGGAAGGTTTTTTGCAAATGCGTCTACTTTTTCCTTTAATAGGCCGTCAAACGCATTTCTGAAGTTTTCAGAGATGTGCTTGAATTTAGCATAGTGATCAAGTTTAGCTTTTTCTGTAGCGTCACATTTGATAGCAGCACCTTCAGCTCTCAATTGAGCGAGCATGCTTTGCTCAGCAGCAATGGAGCTGAGTTTGATATTAGCAAAGCTTTTTAGTGCAGCTTTACGAACATCATCTTTAAGCTCAGTGCTGAATGCGTCCTTTGCTAGTGTGTCAAGACTTTTTGCTACAGCGTCACGACGTGCTTGGCATTTGGCTGCATCAGTTGCATGGATATTGGAACTATTCCAGCTTCCTGGTCGTGTAAGCGCTCCGCTCAAAAATCTATCTTTGGTCAGCGCTTGAAAGTCCAATCCACTCAAGAATTTGATAAGCGCATTTTCTGCCTTAGCTTTTTCATCACCCTTTAACTGAGCAAGAGTCTTATCTCCAAAGTCTTTGAGAGCTTTTTCTTCAGGTGTAGGAAGATTTTTGTCGGCTCCAGTTTCTTTAGTGGTTTCTTTAGTGGTTTCTTTAGTTGTTTCTGTTGGTTTCGTATCATCACAAGCGCTGAATACAGCGAGAGCCAATACCAGGCCTGAAATTTTCATAAGTTTTTTAGTCATAATTCTACCCTCTAGTGTAGCAATGAGTCCACGGGGAACATAATAATTGCCATTATGATTTACATTTGATCTCTTTACTATATTTTATTTTTTTTCTGTCTAGTGGGTTAATAACATATTTTAAATTTTTAATATATTTTCGCTAACTTAGTGTGAGGATAATAGTACAGCAATATTTGTCTGGTGTTCTTTCCCATTTTAGCCATTCCTAGAGCACCGTATTGGCACATACCCACTCCATGCCCAAATCCCTGGCCCGAAAAGATAATTGTATTGTTTTTAATGGAAAGATTGGTGATCATTGTGGATTTAATGCGCATGGTCCCCATAAGTGTTCGAAATGTCTGTCCTTTTATTTCTTGCTGTCTGTTGCCTTTAATTAAGAACTCTAAGACTCTACCGTACGGTCCTCGTTGTAAGACGTTTATAAATGAAATTTTTTGTTTTAGTTTTTGTTCAACTTCAGGCAAAGGAATACTTTGCTTCCAACGAAAAGTTGGGGAGTTGGAGCAGTACGAACAAGGAACTCCCTGCAGGTAATCGTAGGATTTGCCCCAAACACTCTTAGAATCGCAGGTATGCCCACCACAAGTAGAGTGAAAGGAAGCTTCTATGAGGCGCCCGCGGTAAGTTAAGACTATGCCACGGGTTTCTTTTGCGGCTTTGGTAAGTTTTTGGCTTTCGTGGTGCTTAAAAACCTGATCCGTAACAGAACTTTGAGTGTGAAAAGGGCGGTTTTTACGCTCTTGCATTCTTAGCAAAGCAAAGGTGCGTGCAGCTATTGCCTGAGCTTTGAGCGCTTCCATAGGCCAAGACTCATGTACCTCACCTGCAAGCACAGCTGCAACATATTTTTCTAAGTCTAGGCTGATGATCTTGCCATGGTGCTTAACGAGTATTGTTGGTGCAGGATGTGTTGAATTATTAATCTTTAGGCTGCAGCCAATAGTCGCAGCTAAAATAAAAGTAAAAATTAGCAATTGAAAGTTTTGCGTCATCTTTTTTACCATGGAAAAAATTAAAGTTGTTCATAACGGCAATCCATGAAATTAACGGAACTTTTAATTTCTTCCTAGTCCTCATTTGCTGTGAGTGCTCAGAAATTAAATCTCCGTTAATTTATTGGATTGCTATAAGCTTATTGCGGCATTGATAATCTCAGGCTAGTGAGTTCTTTGTCTGTCATGAAAACTTAGGGTCACTTATGTTTGTGTCTAAATTATTTTTGCCCACCATGCGTGAAGTTCCTGGTGATGCGGTTGTGGTGAGCCATCAATTAATGCTGAGAGCCGGCTTGATTCGTAAAGTTGCTGCTGGAATTTATAATTATCTTCCTTTGGGATTCAGGGTTATACAAAAAATCTCGGCAATTATTGAGCAAGAAATGGATCAGGCTGGTGCGCAAGAACTTTTGATGCCTATGGTTCAGCCAGCAGATCTATGGAAAGAGAGCGGGCGTTACAGCGAGTATGGGCCAGAGCTTTTACGGTTTAAAGATAGAAAGGATACTGATTTTTGCTTAGGTCCTACCCACGAAGAAGTAATATGTGCTTTAGTGAGAGATAACGTAAAAAGTTACAAAAATTTGCCTTTAACGCTTTATCAAATTCAAACCAAATTTCGCGATGAAGTGCGTCCTCGTTTTGGTTTGATGCGCGGTCGGGAATTTATAATGAAGGATGCCTATTCCTTCTGTGTGGATAAAAAGAGCCAGGATCAGGTCTATCAGGATATGTGGGATGCCTATCATCGTATTTTTAAACGCTGCGGATTAAAGTTTCGCGCGGTGCGGGCAGCCACAGGCTCTATCGGAGGAGATATGAGTCATGAGTTTCAGGTGCTTGCCCAGTCGGGTGAAGACGCCATCGCCAGCTGTGAAGCATGCGGCTATGCAGCCAATGTAGAGCTTGCTCATATTGCTACTCCCAAGGAAAAAGAAAGAAGACAGGAAGGAGCTTTGCTTGAGGTCGATACACGTGGACATCACAGTGTAGATGAGCAAGCCAAGATCCTTGGAGTAGGTAAAGAGCGCATTATCAAGACGCTTGTTTATGAAATAGATGATGTCCTTTGTTTGGTGTTGGTTCGAGGAAATCAAGAAGTTAGTGAAGTCAAGCTTAAAGAAGCTTTGAAGGCAGACATAGTGCAACTCGCGCCAGATAAAAAAGTTGCTGATGAAATAGGCCCCATTGGCTTTATAGGTCCTGTTAATACCGGAATTCGAGTTGTGGCCGATAATGACCTAAAAAATGAGCTCAATATGTTTGCTGGAGCAAATAAAGTAGGGTGTCATTGGTCAGGAGTAGATGTTTTAAGAGACATCGATCCTGAATTTTTTGATATTAGGCAAGCGCAAGCACAAGATCCATGCCCAGAATGCCGGGCCCCATTTAATATTTTGCGTGGAATCGAAGTGGGACATATTTTTTATTTGGGTACAAAATATTCCAAGGCTATGTCGGCGACTGTGCAAAATGAACATGGTGAGAACATCGTGATGGAGATGGGGTGTTACGGCATCGGTGTGGGAAGAACCGCCGCTGCTGCTATTGAACAAAACCACGATGATAAAGGAATAATTTGGCCGGTGGCTATTGCGCCTTACCATGTGCACTTGGTTTCGCTCGGAGTGGATAAAGAAGTGAGCGATGAAGCGCACAAAATATATGAAAATCTTTCAAATGCCGGAGTGGAAGTTCTTTACGATGATCGTGATGAACGCGCAGGCGTAAAACTTAATGATGCAGATCTCATAGGATGCCCACTGCGGATTACTTTAGGGAAGCGCGGCATTAAAAACAGAGAGCTTGAGGTGCTGCCTCGTGCAGAGCATTCCCAAGGAGTCAAAATCTTGTCTTTGGATAGCGACTATGTCGGGCAAATAAAAGCTATGCTCGACCAGGCTAAGGGACAGAGCTTGTGTTGATGATTGATGTAAAGATGAATGCTTTCCACAAGTTTTAGTAAAAATTCGGTCCTTAAACCAGATCGAATCAAATCTGCTTGCTAAGCAGTAATGTGCAAGCAGATTAAAAAAGAAGGGATTAAATACAAAGTTTATTTTTCGGGTAGAACATTCTCGACTACTTTATTCTCGTTGCCGTTTAGTTCTGGAATTGCTTTCATGGCAATTTCATCTCTAACGAGAGCCGGCCCAAAGCGGTTTCTTTTGTTTTCTGCATTCCAAACAGGTTGCCTTAAAGGAAAGAGCCATTCGTTGCCAAAGAGTTTTATTGAGGAAATCTGAGCAAGGTTAACATTTGGATCAACCAAACGCTGAGCATTACGGCCGTTTAGTTTTACTCTTCCTTCAGCATAAACCTCAACGGGCTTTTCACCAGGTTGAGTGAACTTATCTCGTAAGAAATGGGCAAATTGTAAAATAAGAGCGGGTTTTCCCGACATCTTTGTCACCTGTCGTCTCGTAAGATAGCGTTTGGGGTCAATATAAATTGATTTGCCGGTTTCTGGGTCTTTGACGATAAAGTTAACGATGCTGGTTTTGCCTCTTAACTTCATGTGCCAAGAGAAATTGTGTCCTTCCTCGGTCCAGCTTCCATTGGTATGGAAAAAGAAGTGTCTTAAGGGAAAAATACTTTGAAACACAAGATGGCTGCACAAGAGCACAAGCCCGCTTTTCTGCCACGTATTTAAATGAGCGGGTGGCTTTAAAGTAGATGAAATAGGATGAAATTGGTCTTTGAAAAAGAACGCCAAGAAACTACGCGGCCAATTAGTATCAAAAAATATGGTTGTTGCGCCAATCATGAACCAAGGGAAAATCCCAATATTAAACAAGTGAAAATTGGTAAGGTGAAATGATAGCGTTAAGCAAAAGGCTATGGCTCGTGTGGGTCTGTATAGTAAAAGAGGCACTACCAAGAGATCATATAAGAGACCCATGTAAGTGAAAAAATACACACCCGCAGTACTTGAAACAAATGCCTCTATGGGGTAGTCCAGCTCGTGGCCCTTGAGCCAATTGTAGAGCGGCATACCATTGATCCAATCTACATTCATTTTGGCTATAGCCCCGTAGAAATACACAATTCCAATTTGAAAGCGTAAGAGCCAAACTGCCCACCCTGGCGTTGTTGAACAAGATTTTCTCTTATTAAAAAGAGCATATAACGACCAGCCTTTATGGGCAGGGATAAATATCATCATGTATGAAACGATAATTACGAGATAGATATGGTTTAAATAATTGGTTATATCAACCAGAAAAATATAGGAAATACATAAAGCTGCAGTTATTGAGGCAAAGCGGTAAAAAATCCCCAAAACTATGGCTAATCCGGCCAATGCATAAATGCGAAATACCCACTCCATGGCTTGTGGAGTAATAGGGTTTACCCATTCAAAGAAACGATATTTAAAGTAAATAAGCTGATAATTGTATTCGCCCACCACTGGTAGAAGCCTAGTGCCTCGCCAGCATTCGTACAAAATTATGGCTCCAAAATATATGCGGAAGACAGCAAGTCCCGCAATGTCCATAGGGCAATAGAGCATATTGTAAATACGATTAAGCAAAGGTGAATTTTTAATCATGTTGGTCACCTCAATAAATACTGACTTATTTTTTATATAAAATTAATGAGCTTAATTGAACTCTGTTTTAAATTTCAAAAAAATTTTCAATCAATTTGGGAGGTTGCCAGAGGCGCTAGATATGCTCACTGTGAAGTAAAAGCTTTTTGAAAAGCCTTATAGAAATATTTTCTGGACACGACCAAATATTCTTTAGGTATAATCCCTAAAGCGCTATTAATCTCTCTAGTTAAGAAAAGTTTCAAAATTATTTCCTAAGGGATTGACAGCTTAAATCAAAGTTCATAACAAAGCTGTCATACATCATGGTACCTCCGCCCGGCCTTGCCCCCCCTAACCGGGCGGGGGTTCTTTTTTTTCTGTGATGTGATGTAAGGTGTTGTCCCTCTAGGCCTCTGCCCGTAAATTCTATGGGTACGGGTTGCTTTTTTATGTAAGAGCCTTAATTGAAGCTCTGTAAGTGCGAAAAGCATGTGAACAGCATCTCTATCTTAACCCGGTTTAGAATTGAAAGCGGAGTATTGGAATTCCATGACCCACGTAATACAGCAAAACTTCGCAGCTCGGAAGAATTTTGCCAAAATCAAAGCGAAGCTCGAAATCCCTAGTTTGATAGATATTCAAAAGCGTAGTTACGCCAAGTTTTTACAAGCAAACGTCCCTGTTGATCAGCGGGAATCTACTGGTCTGCAAGGTGTCTTTGAATCAGTTTTCCCTATAAAAGATTATAACGAGACAGCATCCTTAGAATTTGTAAGCTATCATCTTGATAGGCCAAAATACGATGTTGACGAATGTCGTTCGCGCGGAATGACCTTTGCTGCGCCTATTCGCGTTGTTGTTCGTTTGGTGATATGGGATAAAGACGAAAATACTCAAGAACAATCGATTAGGGACGTAAAAGAGCAAGAGGTGTATTTCGGGGAAATTCCCTTGATGACAGATTTTGGGACCTTTGTAATAAACGGCACAGAGCGCGTCATCGTAAGTCAGCTTCATCGTAGTCCTGGTGTGTTTTTTGATAGCGATCGTGGACGTACCCATGCTTCTGGGAAACTTCTTTACAATGCACGTGTTATTCCTTACCGCGGTTCTTGGTTGGATTTTGAATTTGATCACAAAGACTTAATATATTGCCGAATTGATCGTAGGCGGAAGTTTCACGCCACTATTCTTCTAAAAGCTCTTGGTTATAGCACAGAAGAATTGCTTAAATATTTTTATAATGCAGATACTCTGTTGATGCCTGCTCAAGGCATATTTGAGAAGGTAATTGATTACGATAAACTGCTCGGTCAACGCTCAACTAGAGATGTTGTTGATCCAGAGACTGGTGATGTTTTCGTTCGGAAGAACCGTAAGTTCACCAATCTTTCTATCAAGAAAATGCAAGAAGCTGGTATGAAAGTTCTTCCGGTGGAAGAAAGTCAAGTCGATGGGCTGATTTCAGCTGAAGACATGATCAACGAAGAGACTGGGGAAGTCCTTCTCGAATGTAACGAAGTGCTGACGCAGGCTAAATTAGAAAGCTTGCGTGCCAGTGGTTTTGATAAGGTTAAAGTACTCTTCA
The DNA here is from genome assembly GCA_023898405.1 of Myxococcales bacterium. Classification (NCBI taxonomy): domain Bacteria; kingdom Pseudomonadati; phylum Myxococcota; class Myxococcia; order Myxococcales; species Myxococcales bacterium. The sequence goes on along the minus strand of CP060221.1, from coordinate 250,901 downwards.
TAGATGGTCTCAATGTAGGATCTTATTTTTCAGATACCCTTAATCAAGATAAGGTTTCGACACGTGAAGAAGCAATTTTTGAGATATATCGTCGCATGCGTCCGGGCGAGCCTCCAACTTTAGAAACTGCTGAAAATCTTTTTTATAATCTCTTTTTTAATCCAGAACGTTACGACCTTTCTGAAGTAGGCCGGCTTAAGCTTAATCATAAGTTTAATATTGATGAATCTTTGGAAAACCGAGTACTGACAAAGCGTGATATTTTGGAAGTCGTTAAGTATCTAATTGATTTACGTAATGGCGATGGTGTAGTCGATGATATTGATCACCTCGGTAATCGTCGAGTAAGAGCTGTTGGAGAATTGATAGAGAATCAGTATCGTGTTGGCTTAGTGCGTATGGAACGTGCCATCAAAGAGCGTATGAGTGTGCAAGAAGTTGATACATTGATGCCTCACGACTTAATCAATAATAAGCCCGTTGCAGCGGTTGTTAAAGAATTTTTTGGATCATCACAGCTTTCGCAATTCATGGATCAAACCAATCCTCTTTCTGAAGTTACTCACAAACGACGGTTATCGGCATTGGGACCAGGTGGATTGACTCGCGATCGTGCTGGTTTTGAAGTGCGCGATGTTCACCCAACTCACTATGGAAGAATCTGTCCAATTGAGACCCCTGAAGGACCAAATATTGGTCTTATTGCTTCGTTGTCGACTTTTGCTCGTGTCAACGAATATGGTTTCGTTGAGACACCTTATCGTCGCGTTATAGATTGCAAACCTTGTGATGAGATCGCTTATTTCTCTGCTCTGCAAGAAGAAAACGAAGTGATCGCTCAAGCAAATACAGCGCTTGATAAAGCTACGGGCGAAATTGCGGATGCCTTTATTCCTGTACGAAAGGGCGGTGAAACAACTCTTGTTCCAAGAGAAGAAGTCACATTGATGGATGTTTCACCGAATCAGCTGGTATCGGTAGCTGCTGGTCTTATACCTTTTCTTGAACATGATGATGCAAACCGTGCGTTAATGGGATCGAACATGCAGCGTCAAGCTGTGCCTTTGTTGCGATCAGATGCTCCGCTTGTTGGTACTGGTATGGAAGCTGTGGTTGCTCGCGACTCCGGGGTTTGCCAGGTTGCTCGCCGTTCTGGCCGCGTAGATCACGTTGATGCTTCAAGAATTGTTGTGCGCGTAAACGCTCATGAAATTGATGATAGTGGCTCTCAAGTCGACATCTATCGACTATCAAAATATCAACGCTCAAATCACAGCACCTGTTTCAATCAGAAGGCCATTGTTCAGGTAGGTGATATTGTTGAGAAAGGCGACGTTTTGGCCGATGGTCCTTCAACTGATTGTGGCGAATTGGCTTTAGGGCGAAATGTAGTGGCTGCCCTGATGCCGTGGGGTGGTTATAACTTCGAAGATTCGATCTTAATCAGCGAACGTCTTTTGAAAGAAGATCATTACACTTCAATTCATATTGAAGAGCATGAGTGTGTCGCGCGGGATACCAAACTTGGTCCAGAAGAAATCACAAGAGATATTCCCAATGCTGGGGAGGAAATGCTCAAGGATTTAGACGAAGCAGGTGTTGTGCGTATTGGTGCTGAAGTAAAGGCCGGCGATATCCTGGTTGGAAAAATAACTCCTAAAGGAGAAACACAGCTTTCGCCAGAAGAAAAACTTTTGCGAGCTATTTTCGGAGAAAAGGCTGGTGACGTAAAAGATTCAAGTTTACGCATGAGCCCTGGTTCCAGTGGGACAGTAATTGAAGCTAAAGTGTTCACTCGTAAAGGAATTGATAAAGATAGCCGTGCCCGAGCTAATGAAGAAGAAGAAGAAGCACAGCTTTTGAAAGATCAAAATGACGAAATCAGAATCATCAGAAACTCTGCTGTTGAACGTGTAACGGCTTTGTTGGCTGGTAATGTTGCTATTAATAAGTTGGTCGATGAAAAAGGAAAAGTACTGCTTAAAAAAGGTGATGAGCTTACCCAACAGGTTCTATCAGAAATCGAGTGGAAGTATTTCGGTGATATACCTATTTCCGATAAAGATCTAAAAGAACGGGTGCAGAAAATTGTTCAGGCGACCAGTGAGCAAATAGATATTGTTCGAGAATCTTTTAGCGATCGAATTAAGCGTCTTAAGGAAGGTGATGAACTGCCTCCGGGCGTTATCAAGATGGTAAAAGTTTTCGTTGCAGTAAAAAGAAAGCTTCAGCCTGGTGATAAAATGGCAGGTCGTCACGGTAACAAGGGGGTTATTTCCCGCGTGCTTCCTGAAGAAGATATGCCTTATCTCGCTGATGGAACTCCTGTGGATATTGTTCTTAACCCATTGGGTGTGCCGAGCCGGATGAACGTAGGACAGATCCTAGAAGCTCACTTAGGATGGGCTGCCAAGGGTGTGGGGGCTGAGCTTGAGCGCTTGATGCATTGGCAAAAGAATGCGCCAGCTGTGAAGGCCATGCTTAAAGATGTTTTTGAAGACTCACTCGATGAAAAACTGATAGATGGTCTCGATAATATAGAGCTTGGGAAATTAGTCGATAAACTTAAAGATGGAGTACCGATGGCAACACCGGTTTTTGACGGTGCGCCAGAGACTGCAATCAGAGATCTTTTGAAAAAAGGTCTTAGAGATGAGAGCGGACAAAGCATTCTTTTTGACGGTCGTACGGGTGATCCATTCGATCAAGATGTGACAGTTGGTGTTATGTACATTCTTAAATTGCACCACTTGGTTGATGAAAAGATCCATGCGCGTTCAATCGGGCCCTATTCATTAGTGACTCAACAACCTCTTGGCGGTAAAGCTCAATTTGGTGGGCAACGTCTTGGGGAAATGGAAGTGTGGGCTATGAAAGCCTACGGTGCGGCTTATGCCTTGCAAGAATTTTTGACGGTAAAATCAGATGATGTGGTGGGTCGTACTCGTATGTATGAAGCCATTGTGAAAGGTGAACACGTGCTTGAGTCTGGAGTTCCAGAGTCTTTCAACGTTTTGATCAAAGAATTACAAAGCTTGGCATTGGATGTTCAGCTACTGGATGAAGTTGATCCCACAAGAAATTAATTTTAGGGCGAGATAATTATGAAAGATATTTTCAATTTTTTTGAGAAACCAAAGGACCCTCTAGGCTTTAATGCTATCAGGATTCAGTTGGCGAGCCCTGAAAAGATTCGCGACTGGTCATATGGAGAAGTAAAGAAGCCTGAGACAATTAACTATCGTACCTTCAAACCAGAACGTGATGGTTTGTTTTGCGCAAAGATTTTCGGTCCTATCAAAGACTATGAATGCTTGTGCGGAAAATACAAACGCATGAAGCATCGTGGGGTAGTGTGTGAAAAGTGTGGTGTTGAGGTTATTCAATCTAAGGTGCGTAGAGAGCGTCTTGGGCACATTTTGCTTGCCACTCCAGTAGCCCATATTTGGTTTCTAAAGAGTTTGCCAAGCAGAATCGGAGCTTTGCTCGATATGACTCAAAAGGACTTAGAAAAAGTTCTTTACTGTGAGTCATACATGGTTGTAGATCCAGGTGTTTCGCCATTTCAGATTGGTGATCTCCTGAGTGAAGAGCAGTATCAAGAAGCGCTTGATGAATATGGCGAAGATGCATTCTTGGCTGGTATGGGAGCAGAGGCCGTTCGTGAGCTTTTGAGGCAAATTGAACGCGGACCAAATGGCGATGGTAACGGTATTCCGTGGCTTGCAACAGAGCTTAGAAGAGATTTGGCTGAATCAACTTCAGAAGCAAAACGCAAAAAAATTATCCGAAGACTCAAGGTGGTTGAAGCATTTCGTAATTCAACCAACAAGCCAGAATGGATGTTGCTCGAAGTAATTCCTGTTATCGCTCCTGATCTGCGTCCGCTGGTCCCTCTCGATGGTGGTCGCTTTGCAACAAGTGATCTAAACGATCTCTATCGTCGCGTTATTAATCGAAATAATCGTCTAAAACGCCTGCAGGAGCTCAATGCGCCTGAAATTATTATTCGCAATGAAAAGCGCATGTTGCAAGAATCGGTAGATGCTCTTTTTGATAACGGGCGACGAGGAAAATTGATCACGGGTCCAAACAAACGTCCGCTCAAGAGCTTGAGCGACATGCTTAAAGGTAAGCATGGTCGTTTTAGGCAAAATCTTTTGGGTAAGCGTGTCGACTATTCTGGCCGTTCAGTGATTGTTGTTGGTCCTGAGTTGAAATTGCATCAGTGTGGTTTGCCTAAAACCATGGCTTTAGAACTATTCAAGCCATTCATATACAACAAGCTCGAGGAACGTGGTTATGTGACAACCATTAAATCGGCTAAGCGAATGGTTGAGCAAGAAAAGCCAGAAGTGTGGGACGTGCTTGATGATGTGATTCGTGAACATCCGGTTATTTTGAACCGTGCCCCGACCCTGCACCGTCTCGGTATGCAGGCCTTTGAACCGATTTTGATTGAAGGAAAAGCTATTCAGCTGCATCCTCTGGTGTGTAGTGCTTTTAATGCCGACTTCGACGGCGATCAGATGGCTGTACATATACCGCTTTCGATTGAAGCTCAGCTTGAAGCTCGCGTTTTGATGATGAGTACTAATAATATCTTGTCTCCTGCTTCTGGGAGACCAGTTATTGTGCCAAGTCAGGATATTGTCTTGGGATGCTATTATATGACGCGTAGCCGTCCTTTTGCTAAGGGTGAGGATATGGTGTTCTCACGTGTAGGTGAAGTGCGTGCTGCTTATGATGCCGGACAGGTTTCTTTGCAAGCTTCGATCAAGTGCCGTATTGAAGGAAAAATTTACGAAACGACTGTCGGTCGAGTTCTGCTTTATGAAGTAGTGCCTAAGATCGTACCTTTTACCAGCATTAATAAGGTATTGGGTAAAAAGGAACTTGGTCTTTTGATCGATCGTTGTTATCGATTGCGCGGCCAGAAAGAGACAGTGATTTTGTGTGACCGTCTCAGGACAGTTGGTTATACGGAAGCGACCCGCTCAGGGATATCTATCGCCATGGTTAACTTGGTAATTCCAGAGAAGAAAAAAGATATTCTAGAGCGTTGTCAGGCTGAAGTAGAAGAAATTACTAACCAATACGTTGAAGGTTTGATTACCGATGGTGAACGCTACAATAAGGTAGTCGATATCTGGTCAAAAGCAGCTGAAGAAATCTCTGGCGAGATGATGAAAGTTGTTTCAACCAGCGAATTCACCTCTGAAGATGGAAAAGAAAAGAAAATTTCTTCGTCTTTTAATCCCTTGTTCATTATGGCTGATTCTGGGGCGCGGGGCTCTGCTCAGCAGATGAAGCAGCTTGCTGGTATGCGTGGTCTGATGGCGAAGCCTTCGGGTGAAATTATCGAGACACCTATTACAGCAAACTTCCGTGAAGGATTGACTGTACACCAATACTTCAATTCAACCCACGGAGCCCGTAAAGGATTAGCTGATACTGCTCTTAAGACTGCGAACTCTGGTTACTTGACCAGACGTCTGGTTGATGTTGCCCAGGATTCAATCATCACCGAGTATGATTGTGAAACTATCGATGGAATTGAAATTACTCCACTCATTGAGGGTAACGATATCATCGAAGGAATTGGTGACCGGATCTTGGGGCGTGTTGCCTTAGAAGATGTATTGGACCCTGTGAGTGCGGAGGTTCTTGTTGAATGCGGTCAAGAGATCGATGAAAACCTCGTGGTTAAAATCGAAAACGCTGGAATTTCTCGTGTGCGCATTCGGTCAGTGCTGACCTGTCAAACAAGACGCGGTATCTGTGTCCGTTGCTACGGTAGAGATTTGTCTCGTGGACACTTGGTCAACGTAGGTGAGGCAATCGGCGTGATTGCTGCTCAATCCATCGGTGAGCCAGGAACTCAGCTTACCATGCAGACTTTCCATATCGGAGGTATCGCTTCTGGTTCTGCTGAAGAATCAAGTCATGAATGCCGAGGTGAAGGTAAGGTTGTTTTTGAAAACCTTGAAGTCGTGAAGCGTCGAGACGGTAAGTTTGTCGCTATCAATCGTCAGGGTGCCATCAAGATTATGGATGAAAGTGGGAGAGAGCGAGAAACCTATCCTGCTGCCTATGGTGCAGTTATCAATGTAGAAGACGGACAAAAGGTTAAGCCAGGAACTCGTTTGGTTGAGTGGGATCCATATTCTGCCCCAATTTTGACTGAAGCAAGTGGTAGTGTTCACTTTGGTGATCTAGTCGAAGGGGTTACCATGGCTGAACAAGTTGATGAGGGTACAGGCTTATCTCACAAAGTGGTAACTGAAGGACGTGATGCTAATGCCAGACCTCGCGTCACTATTAAAGACAAAGATGAAAATGTTGTGCCTTTGCTAAAAGGAAGCGGTGTTGCTCGTTATTTATTGCCGGTTGGTGCTGTGATTTTGGTTAACGATGGTGCCTTGGTTGAAGCAGGTGATATCTTGGCCAAGGTGAGCCGTGAAGCATCCAAAACTAAGGATATTACCGGTGGTCTCCCTCGTGTCGTTGAGCTGTTTGAAGCTCGACGTCCTAAAGATCATGCAGTGATTTCTGAAGTGAGCGGTTCGGTTTCATTTGGCAAGGATACCAAAGGTAAACGAAAAGTTATTGTTGCACCTGAACTGGGTGAAGCACGTGAATATCTCATCCCAAAAGGAAAGCATATTCGTGTTCGTGAGGGAGATTTTGTTCGCGCAGGTGAACCTTTGATGGATGGTTCGGTTAACCCACACGATATTTTGAGTGTTTTGGGTGAAAAAGCTCTCGCCAAGTATTTGGTAGAAGAAATCCAAGAAGTATATCGTTTGCAAGGTGTGCGTATTAACGACAAACATATTGAAACGATTGTTCGCCAAATGTTACGCCGTGTTCGCATTAAAGATGCAGGTGATACTCGTTTCCTCAACGATGAACAAGTTGAAAAACAAGTATTCGAAATCGAAAACGAAAAAATACTGCAATCGGGAGGCAAGCCTGCTGTTGCTGAGCCTTTGTTGCTTGGTATTACAAAGGCATCGTTGTCGACTGAGTCCTTTATCTCTGGTGCATCTTTCCAAGAAACAACCAAAGTTTTGACAGAAGCTGCTGTCTCAAGCAAAGTAGATTACTTGCGTGGACTAAAGGAAAACGTAATCATGGGACGATTGGTTCCTGCTGGAACTGGTTTGCCTAATTATCGTTTCCTCAACGTCGAGATTGATGATGCTGGGGTTATGGATGAGGGCGGTCTGATGGAAAGTGTTCCGGTTGAATTATTAGAAAGTGCTTAAGCTATCACCTTCTATGAAAAAAGCTCCCAAAGACGGGAGCTTTTTTATGTTATAGCAATTCTAAGCACAAAGCGATGACCAGACAAAAATGAAGTTAAAATACTTCCAATTCACTCTGTGCTTTCGCTTTTTGATAAATTTCCTGCTGGTAGTGTTGGGCTCGTTTGGCAATAGTTATATCGCTGAGTGCAAGAATCCTTATTGCCAAAAGTGCCGCATTTTTTGCGCCAGAGTTGCCTATGGCCATCGTAGCTACAGGGGTGCTAGCAGGCATCTGCGCAATAGCAAATAGTGCATCGAGTCCCAAGAGTGCTGTTGCGTTTAGTGGAATACCAATGACGGGCAATTGACTATGGGCAGCTAATGTACCGGGAAGAGCAGCGGATGCGCCCGCAGCTGCAATGATTACCTTAATTCCCTTGCTTTGAGCATTTTGGGCAAACAGCGCACACTCTTTAGGGGTACGGTGCGCTGAAATAACTCGGGACATAAAAGGGATTTCTAAACGGTTAAAGATCTCTTTTATAGGGAGTAGTGCCTCTTTATCATTCTGGCTTCCCATAATGACCGCTACAAGTGGTGAATTTTGCATGTCATACCTTTTGGTTTAATGATGAGAGATATTTTCCTAAAACTCATAGTAAGATCTCTAAAAAAATCAACTGAGTGATTTGACAAGTTTGGCTAAATAGTAAATACATGGCTTGGATTAGGACTTTTTGCCCAATAGTTTATAAAAACCTAAAGAACTTCAAAAATTTAGATAAGCTGTTGGTTATTCCAGTGCAGGCCTTGAGTTTGCATTGTAAGGTTGGAATTTCTCATATGATGAATGAAAGACAGGGTACAGAGTTGGAAAACGATAAAGAACTATCTTTTGAAGAGCTTCTTAATGAAGAATTTGCTCGTGATGAAGTTCAAGAAGGCGAAATTATTTCCGCTCATGTTTTGTCAGTGAATAAAGATTTTGTTTTAGTTGATATCGGATATAAGTCCGAAGGTTTGATACCGACGAATGAGTTCTCGTTGATCAACGGTGAGCCACAAATTAAAGTTGGCGATAGGGTAGATGTTTTAGTCGAGTCTCGAGAAAATGAATTTGGTCATCTAGTTTTGAGCAAAGAGAAAGCAGATAGGCTTAAAGTCTGGGATGAAATTAGTGACGCCTGTGAACGTGATGAAGTTGTAGAGGGCGTTATTATTGGGCGAGTGAAAGGTGGTTTACAGGTAGATATTGGTGTGCGTGCATTTTTGCCAGGAAGCCAAGTGGACTTGCGCCCTATTAGAAATCTTGAAAAACTTATCGGTGAACGATTCGAGTTTAAGGTTATCAAATTTAATAAAAAGCGCGGCAACATTGTATTGAGCAGGCGTGTTCTCTTAGAAAAAGATCGTGAAGAAAAACGTAAGGTTACTCTAGAGCACCTGGCTGAAGGTGCTGTAATGGAAGGTGTGGTAAAAAACCTTACCGATTACGGTGCATTCGTTGATCTTGGTGGAGTCGATGGTTTGTTACATGTGACCGATATGAGTTGGGGGCGTGTGCAAAATCCTAATGGGCTTTTTGAAGTTGGGCAAACCGTTAAAGTGGTTGTTCTCAAGTACGATGCTGAAAATGAGCGCGTATCGTTAGGCATGAAACAAACTCAAGAAGATCCATGGCAAATGGCTCAGAATGAGTTCCCAATCGGCATGAAGGTCAAAGGCAAAGTAGTTTCCTTGACTGATTACGGCGCGTTTATTGAGTTAAAACCAGGAGTTGAGGGGCTTATTCATATTTCCGAAATGTCTTGGACCAAACGCGTGAAACATCCATCTAAGATTGTAAGTATCGGTGATGATGTTGAAGCTGTTGTGCTTGATATTGATCAAAAAGATAAGCGTATTTCCTTGGGTATGAAGCAAGTTGAGCCTAATCCATGGACCTTGCTTGAAGAAAAATATCCGGTTGGTACCGTTATTCGTGGTGCAGTGCGTAATATTACCGACTTCGGTATCTTTATCGGTATTGAAGAAGGCATCGATGGTTTGGTGCACATCAGCGATCTTTCGTGGACACAGCGCGTTAAGCATCCTTCGGATATGTTCCAAAAAGGTGATGAAGTTGAAGCTGTTGTGCTGAATATTGATGTGCCAAATGAGCGTTTTTCTCTAGGCATTAAACAACTTCATGAAGATCCATGGGGACGAATTCCTCAGGTATATCCTCGTGGAGCACGTGTGAGCGGTGTTGTTACCAAGGTTGCAGATTTTGGTGCTTTCATTGAAATTGAGCCAGGAATCGATGGTCTTTGCCATGTTTCTGAGTTTAGCGATGAGCATGTCGATGATCCTAAGAGCTTCTTGAGTGTTGGTGATCAAGTTGATGTAATGATCATTGACAATGATAAAGAAGAACGCAAAATTGGTTTGTCGATCAAGGCTGTGAAAAAAGCAGAAAAAGGTATGGATTATCGTGCCTATCTCGCTGAACAAAATCACGGTGCAGGCAAAAAAGGTGGCTCACAAAAATCAGGTTCTCAAAGTATGGGAACTTTGGGTGATGCATTTAAAGGAAAATTTGGTCAGTCGTCTGATGAATAAAGATTGAGTTGATCTTTTTTAATGAAGGGCGCGTATTGATGACGCGCCTTTTTTATTTTTATAACGAAATATCAAAATCTTGGGCATTCAAAGGGCGTGTTTAAAAAAATGAGAGCAAGCAGCTTTGCAATGAAAAAAATATTGTCCCTTGAACAGGAAATGTATAGTTGATGACATGTACAAGTGTGACTGAAATTAGGGTGATTGTGTGAAAGAAGCGCTGAGCGAACAAATGGCAGATGTATCTCTTGTTGAAGGAGTAAATAAAAGACGCATTACCATTGGAGCGTTGATTCAAGCTATTTATACTCTTATGTCGAGAATAGCGGGTATGATACGCGACGTGCTTACTTTCCACATATTTGGTGTTGGGGCCTTCACTGACGCTTTTAATATAGCGTTCACTATCCCCAATGTTTTGCGAAGATTTTTTGCAGAAGGCGCGTTTGCTGTGGCATTTGTTCCAGTCTTTATGACGAGCAAAGAAAAAGAAGGAAAAGATCATGCGCATCTTTTTTTTCGAGATGCTTTTGGCTTTCTAGTGCTCCTAGTAGCAGTGGTTTGTATCGTTGGTATTGTGTTTTCACCGCTACTCGTCAAGTTGTTTGCATATGGATTTTCCTATAATCCTGAGCAATTTGCCTTGACTAACATAATGACGAAATGGTTTTTTCCTTATGTTTTTATGGTTAGTATCGTTGCGTTATTTGGGGCTTATCTGCAGTGCCATAACCGTTTTAGTGCCATGGCTGCAGCACCAATTTTTCTTAATCTAGGCATGATTTTGGCTATGTGTTTGTGCGCACAATGGTTCAACCCTCCAATTATGGTTTTATGCTTAGGGGTTTTATTGGGAGGGGTTTTACAATGCATTCTGCTGTTTATTTCTCTGAAACAAGCTGGACTTTGGGCGTGGCCTCGCTTTTGTTTTAATACTAAAGCAATGAAACACTTAATCAGACTTTTGGGTCCCGCCTTATTTGGTGTCTTTGTTTACCAACTTAATATTATGGTCCTGCGACAGTTAGCCAGTTTCTTAGGGGAAGGGCAAATAAGTTACTACTATAATGCCGATAGGCTCACTCAATTTGCAACTGGAGTATTTGGCGTGAGTATTGCCACTGCAGCTATGCCTGAATTGAGCAAAGGAGCTGCCCAGATAGCGAGAAAAACTTTTTTTGATACTTTACGTTTTACTTTATTGATTACTAGTTTTGTTATTACACCAAGCGCAATAGGTCTGATGGTATTCGCTTATCCGATCGTTTCTGTCCTTTATGTGCATGGAGCTTTTACTTCACAAGATGCAATGCATACTGCTCATACGCTTATTGCCTTTGCGCCAAGTTTGGTTGCTTTTAGCTTGTCTCGGCCAGTAATCCAGGCTTTTTATGCGCAAAGCGATACACGTACACCAGTATTAGTAGGAATCATTACGGTTTTTCTAAATCTTGGATTTGGTTTAATGTTGATCAAATATGAGATCATGGGGTTGGCTGCAACCCTGAGTATATCGAGCTTTATCCAATACTTTATATTGCTTTATTTGTTTAAGAAAAAATCAAACAACGATTTTTATACGGCATTATTAAAGCCGCTTTTGGCACATGCTGCCCTTGCTTTGGGAGCATGCGCTGTGGCCTTGTTTCCAGCAAAGCTTGCAAATTGGCACGAAGGATTTTGTACACGAAATGCCGTCGTGCTTGTGCTTAGCTCATGTGTAGCAGGCTTAAGTTATCTTAGTTTTGCTTATGTCTTTAAGCTCGACGAAGCACGGAAATTTATCCATGCTTTAAAAGTGAGATTATTCAAGTAAGTTCACTTTAAGGTGAAAATAGCAGTTTGCTATGACAAGGCTGCATCTTTTTGTATTATTAATTTTTTTTGATGACTCTCTTTTCGTTGTTGTTTTCGGGCAACTTTGTCGTATCGTCAAATGATTTTTCTGCTGGTAGATGTTCCTTTTTATCTTCTGGACAATAAAAATCATAATTGGGATCGGTGTAGTACTCCATGGCCTGTAGAGAAAATGCGCAGAGCATTATTAAAGCTGTTTTCTGCATAGGATTATCCTTCGCTCGCAATGTTTATGAACTTAACAAAAATTTAAAATGCGATATTCGTTTTTTGGCGAAATTGACTGTAGCGCTCTCCCCAAAAGAGAGGAGTGTTAAGGCTGTGCTCATGAATCTAGCGCTATAAGAAAAACCAAAAAGATAGTTTCATAAAGACTTCTTGGAAATGGACAGAGGCTTATCTGAAAAATTTTTTATTGTTGAAGATGGTGCTTTTATTTCTTTGGGCCATTGGAAATAAATGAGACGAAGATGATTAGGAGATAAGCATTTATGTTATTAAAAAAACACCTTGTACTGGTTTTTTTAAGTTTTGCTAGTTTTAAAGTATTGAGCGATAACAGTCTTATCGTGCCTGAGTTAGAAATTCCGCAAGCTACTCTAGCAAAGGAACCTGCTTTAACAGAAGTAGACACAAATGAGAAACTCTTAGAGAATATTTCTTCATGGGTTGCCTTGCCCGTTTTATTATTTTTAGAACCCAACCAAGAAAGCAAATACAATACGCCTTTTAATATGTTGAGATGACTTTTGTGATCCAGTCGCCTTTAGCGTGAGGATATTCCTTGCGCGATACTCCTTGGGCAACAAGCGATTGTTTTAATTGATTGTATGAATTTACTAAATCAAAAGAAAATTGAAGTTTTTCTTTAAAGCAAAGCAGCTTTTGAATATTTTCATTGCCTCGAGGGAAAGCATGAAGATGAACATAGTCTATTGTTAGGGTATCGTTGTAAAGGGCAAAAAAGTGCCGCTTGGCAATGCCGTAGTCTCCTTTGTAAGTAAAGCCTAAGGACTCAATTTTTTTGCTCTCTTGCAAAAAATCTGTGCAGGGATGAAAAATAATTAATACGTCGACTATCGGTTTAGCAAAGCCATGTTTGAAGCAGGTGCTTCCTATATGGTGGCACTCAATATTTGTGATGTGATTGTGGAGGTGTAAGGAAATATGCTTAAAGGCTTTAATCCATTTGGGAGTGTGCGGCTTGAGTAAAATCGTGCCTCGCTTTAAGCCTAGTTCATAAGAGATAAGTAGATTAATTAATTTTGTTTTGCTCATATAATTTTCCAGTTATTTATTCACTGTGGCAATAATCTTTAAGTTGAAAATGATGTCTGATTTATATCGAGCAGTGAAAAATTATTTTGAGCTAAAAGCTTTTTGAAATAGTGATGCTGATCTTGAGGAATGACAGCGATAGCAATGTCGCCACCTCCAGCACCACTCGGTTTTGCACTGCCGTTACATAGCTGAGCAAGACGGTGAATTTCTCGATGTTCCTTACTGATAATATCGATGCCGACAAATTGTCCTAATTGATCCAGCAGGGTGAATAATTGCGTGAAAGCGTTGATAACTTTATCAGGTTCGTAGCAATTTTTAAGAAGACTTTGGATGATTTTTGTGGATTGATTGCAGAAATTAATTATGGCTTCATCGCTGGGGTTTATATCGAGGAATTTTTTTACAAAAGGCGATGTGCTTTGTGCTTTGCCTGTATGAATAATTTTTAGATCGTGCCAGATTGACGAAAAATTTAATTTTTTTACATGAGGCTGATTGCTTGAAAGTTGGTACAAAATAGTTTGCTCATAAACCGATGCAGCGCAGTCAGCGCCAGATCCCACACCACCAGAAAAAATTTTATGTGCTTGATGGCTCAGCCTTAAAAGTTTTGATTCATCATCGATATTATTTTGCAGCAAAATATTTTTACTTAATGCGACAACAGCTGCCGCCGAAGAACCAAAGCCAATTTTTTGTTCGCCATCAAAAAAACTACTGGTATCGAGAGAGTAAGTCCCTCGTGGAATTAAGAAATTATTTTCTTTAAGAGTATGAGTGACTGCTTTAAATAAGTCGCTTTCCTTAACTTCAATAAAATTTTTTGTGGTTTTTGAAAGCAGACGCGTCGTGTGATCTTTTTTAAAATGGCATAGAGCATAGCGATCGATAGCGGACACTAATGCAGGATAACCCAGTAAAACACTGTACTCGCCAGCAATCATGATTTTGCCGGGAGCTTGACTTAGCATGAGTGCACCACATGAGCATATTTGCCGGGTTGAGAACTTATGAGAGCTTTTGTTAAACCCGACTGCTCAATAATACTTTTTATCAAAGGCAGCTTATTTAGTTCGCAAAGAATTTTGACATTTGGCCCTGCGTCCATGGTGAAATAGGCTATGGCACCATGATTTTTTCTAATGTCATAAATAAGATTCATTAGTTCAAGGGTTTTGGGCTGGAGATAATTAATACTTGGCTGAGCAGTCCACATGCTTGCATGCATTTTAAGAGTAGAGTGTTCCATTATTGAGCCAAGTTGCTCTAGTCCGCCCGAAGCAAGAGCTGTTTGTGCTTTAGAAAAATCATTTTCATGGCTGCTGACAAAATTGTCATAAAAAGGCGACGAATCTTTGGTGAGGTTCATTGCTTTTCTCGATGAAATAGATTTTTTTTCTTGGCAGACGATCGCAACCAACATAGCAAGATTTAAATTAGTTTCTAAAGGAAACGCGAAGGATTGATCGTGAGTGATCGAACCACCAAAAAGTCCGGAAAACCCTCCAAAAATGCTTCGAGCCGCAGAGGCACTGCCAATACGCGCGAGTTTAGAAAGTTCACAATGATTGAGTTTTAACGAAAAAAAATGATCGAGAGCAAGACTCAAAGCGGCATAAAAGGCTGCAGATGAAGCAAGACCGGCTGCAATAGGTACACTGCTTTGTGAAAAAATAGATAAAAAACCCTTAAAAGAAAAAATTCTTCGCACAGTCTCTAAATAATTTGTTAGCCGCTCATGATCTTGAGTTGATGCTATCTGACCGTTGATGCTTAAAAAATGTCGGTACAGTGTGCTCTGTTCCACTGTCACATTGCAGCCGAGACAATCGAGCGTCATTGATAAAGATGAGACTGCTGGGATGTTTAGAGTTTGGTTGCTTTTGCCCCAATATTTGACGAGGGCTATGTTAGCATTGGCGTAGGCCGAGGCCTGTTTCATGATAGCTGTTCTCAAGTTGGAGGTGCCGACCGGAATCGAACCGGTGTAAGCGGTTTTGCAGACCGACCCCTAACCACTCGGGCACGGCACCATCTCATGGATTAAAGTTATGTCATTTTATTTATAAAGGTCAAGAAAGGCCTCGAAAATTATCAGAAAATTTTTTAAAAATTATGCTTGCGCTCCGCCTGGTACACTGACAAAGGCGTGAGGGGAAATACCTAAAATTTCATACGAAGACTGCCAGCGATCATGATGAGGTACACCAAATACAAGCTCTTTTGAAAAGGGGCTGTGAAGCCAGTAACCCTTGCTAAGCTCCCGCCATAACTGACCTTTACTCCAAGAAGCATATCCCAACATCAGATCAAAGCGTCCAGGCAAGTGTCCTAGGGCTGCTTCTTCAAGTAGTTTACGAGCGGGAGAAATAGAAACCGTTTTGGTAACCATGAAGCCCGGAGCTAATGGGCGATTATATTTGTGCTCATAAATAATAAAACCCGAATTTTTGTCTACCGGTCCACCGAAAAGTACTTCTTTGTTTGTATGGATAGGATCATGATTCTCGTCATCGTCCATCAGATCTTTGATGGTAATGCCTATAGGGCGATTAAGTATAAATCCTAAAGAACCATTTTTTTGATGCCCAGCAAGCACGATCACTGATTCACTGAAGGGTTGCTCAACCAAGGATGGTGGGGCAATGAGGATCGAAGGAGTCATTTTTTTTGCCATCATCAATATCCAATGAGTAGTTATTCGTAGCCCAATATAGGCAGATAGAAGCTTTGGGCAAGGACTTTAAGCTAAATAGCTGAATGAAAGGTAAAAGAATTTATTTTGTTTTGAGCGCATATATTGTCTTGATCGATGGTTTGTAATCAAGTTTAACCAGCTTTAAGTTTTAAACTTTGATTTTTTTTAGGAATTTTCTGCTAGAGGATGCAATCATGACGCAAGAGAAGAAAGCCGACATTGACAATGTTTCTCATTCTTCCAAGGTTTCTGAGTGGGCAAAAAAAGTGCTGCTGAATGGTTTGGGAGCAGTCTTTTTAACCGAAGAAGGAATCAAAAGCGCGCTTGTCGATATGAAACTACCAAAAAATGTTATCAATGCTGCATTGTCGCAAGCAGAAAAAACCAAAAAAGAGATCAGCGGATTGATTGCACAAGAGGTAAAAGAATTTTTAGGAAAAATTGAACTCGATGAAATAATACGCAAAGTTTTGGCTGGGCAGTCTATTGAGATAACGGCTAAAATTAATTTTGTGGACGACAAAAACAAAAAAAAAGCAGCCCCGAAGGCTGCTGCCTCAAATAAAAGAACTAAGCTTTAGTAATTTTGATGTGCTTGATTACCACGGGAGTCGTTGGTTTGTCACGGGCATCTGTTTCTACGCTTGCGATTTTGCTAATGATGTCTAAAGAAGTAGAATCTTTAACTTGCCCAAAAACGGAATGACGATTGTCTAGATGAGGGGTCGCTCTTTCTGTAATAAAAAATTGAGAACCATTGGTATTGGGTCCTGCATTGGCCATAGATAAAATTCCTTTGGCCGAATGTCTCAACTTAGGGCTGAATTCGTCTTTAAATTTATATCCAGGTCCACCGATACCTGAACCCAAGGGATCACCACCTTGGATCATAAAATCCTTGATTACACGATGAAAAATTGTGCCATCATAGAGCGGTTTTTTAACTTTTGTATTATTTGTGGGATCCAACCACTCTTTGCTTCCTTGTGCAAGCTGAGTGAAGTTATGAACTGTCATTGGTGCATCTTGCCAAAAGAGTTCGGCTACGATGGTCCCCATGCTGGTATCGAATTCAGCTATTAATTTGTCACCATCGTTTAATGAGAATTCACTTTTTAATTCATCCATATCTTTTTTCCTCTGCATAGAAGTTTTATTGTTCGGTTTGATAGAGTCGCTTTTTTCGTGGACGCTATCTGTTTTGTTAGCATTGGGGGCAGCTTGAGAATCTGTTTGTTTGCAGCCTTTGGTGCACCCCATTCCCGTAATCAAAGTTATCGCGATCGATGCAACGATAAAATTTCTCATGTGCTATCTCCATTTCTTGGTTTTGTCAAAACTAGCAATAGTCCCCTAGTTGCCTGATTAAATTGATATTGCTAGCACGTTGCATACTAAGTGAACAGAGAAAAGAAAAGCCAAACCGAGGTTAATAAGGCTCATGAAGACCTTTCAAGATATGATTCTTAAGCTGGAACGCTACTGGGCTGATTATGGCTGTGTTATTGCTCAGCCTTGCGATACGGAAGTAGGAGCAGGGACGCTCAATCAGCATACTTTTTTGCGAGTGTTGGGAGATAAGCCGTGGAATGTGGCCTATGTAGAGCCAAGTCGCAGGCCTGCAGATGGGCGCTACGGAGAAAATCCCAACCGCATGCAGCACTTTTATCAGTACCAGGTTATTTTGAAACCCTGTCCTAAAAATACTCAGGAACTCTATCTTGATTCTCTTAGGGCCATCGGCTTCGAGCCCAAAGATTTTGATGTTCGATTTGTTGAAGACGATTGGGAACATCCAGCTTTAGGATCATGGGGGCTCGGATGGGAAGTTTGGGCTCATGGTATGGAAGTAACCCAATTTACTTATTTTCAACAAAATGGAGGCATTGAGCTTTCTACGCCCTGTTGCGAACTTACCTATGGGTTAGAACGGCTTGCTATGTACATGCAAAACGTTGAAAACGTTTTTGATCTTGTGTGGGCAGTTTTGCCAGATGGAAAAAAAATAAGCTATGGCGATGTCCACAAACGAGACGAGTTTGAGTGGTCCCATCATAATTTTCATCTTGCTGATATTGAAATGCAACAACGGCATTTTGAAGACTATTACCGGCAAGCTCAAATGCTTCTTGAGGCTGAAATGTCTATTCCTGCTTATGACTATGTTCTTAAGTGTAGTCATGCGTTTAATGTGCTTGATGCTCGAGGCGCTGTAAGTGTTACTGAACGAGCACATTATATTGGTCGTATTCGCGCAATGGCTAAAAATTGTGCCCTTAAATATCTTGAACACAATGCTTAAGACTAGGATTTGAAAATGCCAGAATTATTATTTGAAATAGGTGTTGAAGAATTGCCTGCCCACTCTCTAGAGCCAGCCACAGCTTTTATGGCTGATTATTTTGAGGCTGCCCTCAAAGAGAGAGGACTAGCAGCTTTGGGAATTTCAGTTCAAGCAACCCCTCGTCGCTTGGTGCTTATGTGCGATGATGTTGCTATCAAGCAAGAAGACTGTGAAGAAGAAATTTTGGGCCCAAGCGTCACTGTTGCCTATGAACAACCTGGTGTTCTTTCTAAAGCAGGCTTAGGATTTATCAGAGCCAAAGGAATCGATGAGTCAGCGCTTTTTATCAAAAAAACAGATAAAGGTGATGTGATTGCCGCAAAGATATTTATCAAAGGCAAAGATACAGCATCGATGCTGCCCGAGATTCTTCATGATATGATGCGCAAGATTCCATTTAAAAAGCGTATGCGTTGGGAAGAAAGTGGAGAATCTTTTGCTCGCCCTGTTCGGTGGATGGTGACTTTATTTGATGGCCACAATATTGAGTTTAAATTTGCTGATGTGCAATCAGGAAAATATTCCTACGGTCATCGATTTTTAAGTCCCGAAGCATTTTTGGTAGGCTCAAAACAACAGTATCTCGATGAATTGAGCAAACGCTATGTGATGCTTGATGCAAAAGAAAGAGCTCAGTCTATTTATGAGCAAGCCTCGCATAAAGTTAAGGCACTTAATGGGCAACTCTTAGAAGATCCTGAGTTAATGGATACTGTGAAAAATTTAGTTGAGTATCCTTTTGTCGTCGTGGGTAGCTTTGATGAAGAATATCTATCGATTCCTGAAGAAATTCTGATCAGCGAGATGAAAGTACACCAAAAATATTTTGCAGTGTATGGACAAAATAAGCAGCTCAAACCTTATTTTATTTGTGTAGCAGGTGTTTACCCTCATGATGAACAGATTTTTGCTCAGGGTAATGCGCGCGTCCTTCGTGCCCGTTTTGATGACGGAGCATTTTATTTTGCCGAGGATCAAAAGAAAACTTTGGCCAAGCATGCACAAGGCCTTGCCTCGTTGGTTTTTGAAAGGGAACTTGGCACCGTTAAGGAAAAGTCAGAGCGAATCGAAACAATAGCCTTGGAGCTTGCCAAGATATTATCTTTTGACGAGCAGAAACTTGACTGTATTAAAGAAGCAGCACCTTTGCTAAAAGCAGATTTGGTCTGTGGCGTAGTAGGGCAGTTCCCTGAACTTCAAGGTGTAATGGGGAGCATCTATGCTCGAAAAAATGGCCACAGCGAGGATGTTTGTGAGGCAATAAAGACACATTATTGGCCGCGGTTTTCTGAAGATAATTTGCCTGTATCGAAAGTATCAGCGATTTTATCCATAGCTGATAAAATTGATACGCTTGTGGGGATCATGGCAATAGGTAAGGGCCCCAAAGGCAATAAAGATCCCTTTGCTCTACGACGATGTGCCATTGCTATAGTGAGGATTTTAACTTCTTTTGGTTTTGATATTGAGGTTCCTGTTCTTATTGGTAGTGCGTTAGCACGTTATCAAGAAAAATTTGCCTCTAGAAAACAAGAACTGAGCAAAGAGATTACTGAGTTCTTCATTCAGCGTGCTCGAGGGGTGCTCATCGAAGAACTTTCCAGTGAAGACAGAGAGCTTGCAGTTAGTTTTGCTGATGCTGTGTTAGCTGTGTCATCTGCAAATTTATGCGATGTTTTTTCAAAAGCTCGGATCTTGTTGAGCTTGCGCAAAGAAAATCCAGAGAACTTTGATAGTTTGGCACAAACCATCAAACGAGCGAGTAACATTGTTAAAAAAGCCCAGAATATTGCACAAGATTTCAAAGACTGTGATCCAAATGCTGTGCTTACTTTGTCGTGTGAAAAAGAACTGATAGCCTCGGTAGAAGCTGCTAAAGGAGCTTTAGATTATAAAGATCTTTTTGCTCGTATTGTTCTTATTAAGCCTAAACTTGATGCTTTCTTTGAAAATGTAATGGTCATGGTGGATGACGACAAACTCAAGTTGGCTCGTTTAAGTTTACTCAATAGTATCAAAAATACAGCTGATAAAATTGCTGATTTTACTCATCTATAGTGGGTGATTGTTAAAAAACAGTAGTTTCTTAATCAATCTGGAGTCACATAGATAACTTCGGAAAGCGTTATATTCATCATTCTTCGTCCAAAGCAGAACGTTTTGCTTTAGATAGAATCTCTATGAAATGGCCTAGTTGGCCATTTTTTAATGCATATAAAAGATCAGCTTTGTCGTTATAGTTCTCTGTTGTTATAAGTATTGGTCTAGGTATTTAATGGCTTAGTTATAAACAAAGAGAAGTAAGATGAGTGAAGTTTTTAAGTTTGTAAGTAAATTGTTTTCTTTTATTTTATTGGCAGGTCTTATTCTAAATTTTGCTGGCTGCGGAGAAAATAAAGATCAAAAAAATGGTGATGGTAAACCACAATCTTTACAGGAGCCAAGTAAGCAAGAGCCCAACAAAAAACCAGAGAGTGAAAAACCAGAGGGTGAAAAATCAGAGCCTGAAGAAAATCTGCAAGAACCTGAGTTAGGGCAAGCTGTTAATTTGGAAGAAAGTTGCATTAAGCCCAAAGTAATACAGGCACAAGATTTTGCCGAGCTTGCTGATACCAAGTGGAAAGGCCGATTAGTTCGTGATGGAGCTGATAAAGGTATCGATTTTACTCTAAATATTTCGAATTCTCTAGACGTAAAATTCGATGAAATTATCAATAAATTTGTTATTACACTTTCAGATACCTATACTGGGAAGCTTGATGCAGCAACTCCATCTACACTTGTCTTAACTAAGAAAAAAGATGCTAATGTCAGGAAAGAATGCAGTGTGATAAAATGTGATAATAACGACGTTTTACTGCTTAAAGTTAATGATAGTGAATATTATAAATTTACTAAATAATTTTATAAATCTGGGGATTTAAGTTATGAATAAATTGTTTTTGATGACCG
This sequence comes from Myxococcales bacterium, assembly GCA_023898405.1. Lineage (NCBI taxonomy): Bacteria > Pseudomonadati > Myxococcota > Myxococcia > Myxococcales > Myxococcales bacterium. Next base: position 229,912 of record CP060221.1, on the reverse strand, counting down.
TAATGCTAATAGTGGGTTTTGAATCTTCTGCTAAAGAAATTTATCAATGGTATCGCGATTTAAATGATCGCCCAGGGGCAACGTTAGATGAGTATTCCATCAGTAAACTTTTGCCTAAAGAATTTCTCATCAGAATGGGCTTGAGAGACTTTGGCCCTTTTAAACTCGTTGCAGATAAGTTGAAGGCCAACGGTAAAGAAAAAGAATGGGGAACTCAAGTTGTACAGGAAGTAGGGCAGGATGGAGTGAGCAGAACTAAGCTTGTTTTGCCAAACATTGTCCGTACAAACTTTTATATGCCTGCACCAGGAATGGAACGTGAGGTTTATTCATCAGGCTTTGATAACTTTGATAATCCCTATCCACTAACCAAGTTAGGTGTATTGAAAGACATGGGTTATGTAGCAAGAATTACCATGTCTCATAAAAAGCCAGATAAAATTTTAAGGTTTTACGAAAAACTTACATCGCTCAATCCTCCGATAAAAAATGCCTATGGGCGCAGTGTATGCAGGAAAAATAAAAGCCCTGTTGATCAAACTAAAATTCCCTATGGGTTGTGGCGATTAGGGCAGGCTTTCAAACAAAATAGAATTTTCTTGGTAGAGGGTGAGTCAACAGCTTTGACCTTGTGGTACCACGGATATCCAGCTTTGGCATTTGGTGGCGCTTCCAAATGGCATGATAACTATATGAAATATCTTAAGGGTATTAAGGATATCTATGTGCTTATGGAGCCTGATACCGGTGGTAAAGTTTTACTCGATTGTATGCGCAATATTTCTATCGAAGATCAACCCGATTATCAAGATTTTGCAAAAAGAGTCAAGCTGGTAGTTCTGGGAGGTTATGGCGATGCATCGGATCTACATTTGAATATTTTTAGGAATCAAGCAGATCCAAAAGATTTGAGCTTACTAAAAAATACACAAAAAGAGGAACAGTTCAAAAAAATCTTGGAAAAATATATCGATGAAGGAGTTGGACTTACAGATCCTGGATATTTTGGCGCTAATAAAGACAAAGGTTTGCCTCCACGAAAAATTTCAGCTCCCTATAATCCGAGCAACAGATATAAAGAGCTGAAGGGCAAAAAATACACGGAGGATGTGGGTGAGGGAATTTTAAGTGGAAAACCAAAAGCAAATTCCAAAAATAAAGAAGTCTATACCAAGTATGAAATTATTCCCTCGGCTACGCTGCAAGACTATTCACGTAAGAAGAATATTTCCGTTTCAGAGCTTATCAGGCAAGGTTTTGCTGACGGAATTTTCCCGCACCAAAAATACGGACCAATCTTTGGCGTAAAAATGAATGCTTATACTTTACCTGCTGGTTCAAATAATCCAGATGAGCGAAGAGTAGACTATTTCCGTTTTAGAACTTCAATGGATTCTGCCCAAGGAAGCACGGATCGTTTTCCTAATTTCTTGTTCAATGAGAATGGCACGCTGAGAGAATCGCAAAAACGTATAATCTATGGACTTGAGTATTTGCCACTTTATGAGGCTTTGGATTCAGTTTATTTCGTTGAAGGTGAATCTGATACATTGACCATGCGTCACTATGGCATAGCTGCTTTGGCTATCCCTGGAACTCTAGAGTTCAGTGAAAAATTAGTTAGTCCGCTGAAAGATGTGGGTAAAATTATCGTGGTTCTTGAAGACGATTCGGGTGGTGAGCATGGAATGCACAATCTGGTTAATAGCAGTTTGGCAGATAAGATCCTATTTATAGATTTTAGTACCAGCGGAAAAGATCCATCGGATATGCATACAGAGCTCACCAAGGATATCAAAGTTGATTTAGAGAGCTTTGATAATGATGATGCTTACAAATCGCAACGTGAAAAAATCCAGTCTGAGTTTACCAATTATCTTGCAGAGGCTCTGCGTAGATCAGTTTATTGGCGCGATATCAAAGGATTTTTTGGCCAGTACATGGAAAAACGACAGCAATTCGATAAAGAGCAGGAGGCCATCCGGCAGGCTATGTCGAAACAAAAAATGACTGCCGATAGAGATGGTAAGTGTGATTTGGGCAGAGTAAATGATTTTTGTGATACCGCTGATAAGAATGATGCAACTATTGCAAAAATATGCCAACCTGAGCCACGTTGTTTGACTGCCCAGGATTTTAATATGCTCTTTGAGTCCTGGCCCCATGTTGATTTTTATAACGCATTTACTGGCAAGGGGATAAAGAACTACTTTGATGAAAATGGAGAAGTGCGAGAGTTGCGATTCGAGTAAGAATTGTTGATTCTTGAGAAAAGCCCTGCGAATTTGCGGGGTTTTTTTGTTGCTTACTTATTAACAAAGCTCTTTATGCTTGCTAGCTTCATCAGAATCAAAAGCGACTAAGCTGTACTTTTTTATAGAAATGGTGGCATTAACTTGATGTTTTTTGCCCGATAGGCTTAGCGCTATGAAGCAACACTAAAAGGTAAATGAGGCTTTGATGAATAATTTTCCCCGCTCCGACATAAAGCTGCCGTCTTCTTTTACACCAATCAGAAATTTCCAAGGTATCGATGAATATGTTCTGAATAACGGTTTAAAGGTGCTTTTATTTGAAGATCAATCTCAAGCTAATGTGACGGTTAATATTACTTATTTAGTGGGCTCTCGTCATGAAGGCCGGGGAGAGGCGGGAATGGCTCATCTCCTTGAGCATATGTTGTTTAGAGGAACAAAAACACGACGAGATGTGAAGGGTGCTTTGCAAGACAAAGGTGCAAAATTTAACGCAACTACTTGGTTTGATCGTACCAATTATTTTGAAACCTTGACTCCCACCAAAGAAAATCTTGAATTCGCTCTGGCTCTTGAAGCCGATCGCATGATTAATAGTCTCATATTGCAACAAGATCTTGATGCTGAAATGACCGTGGTGCGCAATGAATTTGAAATGGGGGAGAATAACCCGGTTCATGTGCTTCATGATCAAGTTATGTCAGCAGCCTATCGCTGGCACAATTATGGAAAAACTACTATTGGTAATCGTTCCGATATTGAGCGAGTACCAGCTAGTACTTTACGTAAATTTTATGAGCACTACTACCAGCCAGATAATGCTGTCTTAATAGTGGCGGGGCAGTTTGAACAGCAAGAGGCCATGGATTTAATTGAAAAATATTTTGCTGTACTTGCTAAGCCATCGCGCATTTTAGAACAGACCTACACGGAGGAGCCTTCTCAAGATGGGCCTCGTGAGGTTGTGTTAGAGCGCAGTGGAGATATGGCAAGTGTTTCTGCCGCTTATCATGTTCCTGCGGCTTCCCATCCAGATCATGCAGCTATAAAAATTTTTATGGATGCTTTAACTGATGAACCAAGCGGTTTGCTTTATCGAGAGCTTGTTGAAAATTCCCAATCTTCAGAATTATTTTCTATGGTTTATGCTTTATGTGAACCGGGAATGGCTTTATGTTTTGCTCGTCCAATCAAAGATGAACAAGCAGTAAGTGTTCGTGATCGTATGATCGAGCTGATTGAAGAAAATGCTTTGGATGGAATTGATGAACAACAGATTGAACGAATTAAAAACCGTTATCTAAAACGTTTCAAACAATCCTTATCAAATAGCAAAGAGGTGGCACTGAAATTGAGTGAGGCTATTGCCTGCGGAGACTGGCGTTTGTTCTTTTGGTATAAAGAGCAGGTTGAAAATACCAGCTTAGATGATGTGAAACGTGTTGCTTGTTATTATTTTATCCGTAGCAATCGTACGAGTGGAATTTTTATTCCTACAAAGCATGTCGTACGTGCAAAAATAGACGAGGTTGGCGATATCAATCAGAAACTTGATGCGCTTAAAGAAGACAATATCCTCTCTAAGGGAGAATCTTTTATTGCTGATGCCAAAAATATTGAGCAACATATCCAACGATTAAAGCTTAATGATTGGCAATCAGTTGCATTATTAGCTAAAAAAACTCGAGGTGAATCCCTGAGGGCTCAGGCTATTGTTCGCTATGGACGCGAAGAACTCCTGAAGCAATACCATGAAGAACTAGAAATCATGCCTGCGCTTTTGTGGCGGGGAACAACAAAGTACAGCTATCAAGAATTGCGGGACAAGCTAGACTCCATCATGACTTCACTTGATATGGGAGGCCATGCGGGTAGTTTGTCCGTTTCACTTAAAACCGAAAGAAGTTATCAAGCAAAAGCGCTCGAACTTGCGGCCCATGTTTTGCAAAATCCACAGTTTAAAGAAGAAGAATTTTTCATAGTTAAGCAGCGTGAAATTGATGACTATGAAGAGATAAAAAATGATCCACAGCGCTTGGGTTTCCAAGAGCTGGAGCGACTAAAAAACCCATGGCCCAAAGATAATTTTTTCTATGTGCCAAGTTTTGAAGAACATATTACAGCACTAAAATCTTTAAAGCTTGAACGAGTAAAAGAGGCCTATCAAAAATTATTTTCGTGCCAAAACCTTTGTCTTGGTTTGGTAGGAGATATAGACAGTGGTTCTATGGAGCAGATTCCTAATTTGTTCAATGCTTCATCGGCCATTCCGTATGAGCGCCCTCGAAGGCCCTTTATTGAAAATAGTGCCAAAGAGCTTATTTTTAATACCAAAGATAAAGAAATGGCGCTTATCTCATCTGCTTTTAATTTTCCAATGCGTGATGATTATGAGGATTTTGCAGCATTAAAATTGGCAAATTATATGTTCGGCGAAAATATGAACTCTCGCCTGATGCATCGTATACGTGAGAAAGAAGGAATTTCTTATGGCGCTGGCTCCTGGGTTGAGATAAGTAGACATGATGAAACAGCCTCGGTCAATCTGTATGCAATGTCTGCACCATCTAGTGTGTCTCGCGCAAAAAAAGCAATCGATGAAGAATGGAAACGCTTCATTGATGATGGTGTAAGTGCTGAAGAATTAAAAAATGCCCAAGAGAGCATCTTTCTAAGCTTCAAAAATAATTTGGCTAATGATGGATATTTAGTGAGTACCTTATCTCATGATCTAGAGATAGCTAGGGATTTCATGTGGCGAGAAAAACTGTTTGAGAAAATGAATAGTCTCAGCCAACAAGATATAAGAACTGCCATACAAAAATGGTGGAGTAAAGCTCGTTTCTCAATGGTGATTGCCGGGGATGAGTCCAAGATTAATTAAAGATTTTGAGTGATGCATAATGACTATGCCAAATAAATTTTTGGCATAGTTTTTTATTGAGAAAAATTATTTGTTCTTCTGGTAAAAAGAGCCAGCATAATATGCAATGGCTGAAAAAAACAGCGCTATAAAAACACTTGTGTCTTTTAAATCTAGAAATTCGCACAATATAAAAATTACAAAACCGGAGCTAACCGAAAATTGAGCACCAGTTTTAGATGGATTTTTGCTAAACATAGCTATAAGCAACGGCACAAACAGTGCGCTGATGGAAAGGGAATAACTTTTTACGAGCAATGCGATGACGCTGTCAAAATAAAAAGCGATTACTAAGGCCAAACTCCCCACCAAAAAAGTGATGAGCTGTGAATTAAGTACTGCGCGCTTAGAATTTTTATTAGCAAAATCGGCAATTAAGTTTGAGCTTGCAGCCCCAAGTAATGAATCAGCCGTGGAACATATCGCTGCCAACAATGCGCAGGCTACGACAGTCATGCCAAAGCTCGATAGTTTGCTTTGTAAGAGCAGTACCAAAGGAGATTGCCCATCAACAGGAATGATGCCAACACTTTTTGCATAAATGCCAAGAAGCATTGGGATGCTTGCAAAAGTCAGCAGAATAACAGCGGCAAAAAGAGCCGATAGGGTAGCCACTTTTTGGTTTCGCGCTGCAAAAAATCGCTGTGCTAAATCTTGTTCAATAAGAGAAAAGAGTGCAGGTAGCATCAGTACCGATAAAAATCCTTGGCTGTTAAAGGAGTAATCTGAGCCTTTGGGAAAAGTAAGCTCGCCTAAGGAAAAGATTTCTTGCCTTGGGATTACCAAGAAAACTACTCCTAAAAAAACCACGACAATCAAAATTACTTGAAGAATATCTGTAGCAATAATAGCTTTGATACCCCCAAACATGGTGTAGCTAATTACTACTAGCCAAAAAGCTATAAGCCACCAGGGGCTTAAATCAAAAAGCGATGAAAAGAGTTGTCGCGATGCAACAATCTGCGCAGCAAGGATGCCCCCCATGGTAAAGATAGATATGAGAGCTGCAAGTTTTCGTAAATTCGGTGATGCATACTTGGTTTCAAATAATTCGGCAGTAGTGTTTATGTTGAGCTCGCGAAGGCGCGATCCAACTCCAAGCCCCAAAATAATAAGCCCCAGTGACATGCCAAAGTTATAGCCTAAACCCCAAAAACCTTTTTCAAAAGATTCTTGCGCTGTGCCAAATATCATACCCGCACCTAACTGTGTCGCGACAAGCGTCAGTGTAATGCTGAGCGTGCTGAAATTCCGATTGCCTAAAAGGTAATCAGATTGGGTAGAGACACCTTTGGAAGCTAAAAAGGCTACCAATAAATAAACAAAACCTGTGAGAGCCAAAAAAAGGCCGGATGATAGGGATTCCATGTGATTTTCTCCTTTTTACCCGGTCGAATAGGTTGCGCCAAAAAAAATGCTGACCCATTCGGCCAGCATATTGATGATCGCAAATCTAAAAATCAGCACGCATCAAAATCTGGCACATCTTTGGCCAAATGATGATGATGTCGATGATTTTGTTTTAGCACGTCCATGACGAATGAAATATCTGAAAAAGAAATACTGTCAAGACTACTAAGGAAAGAGCATATTAAAGCGTTCGCCCAAGTTTTTAAATTTATCCTGTTTATTATCCATCAGCCGCACTTTGATAAGCGATGTTTGGGGGTGATCAATAAAAAACTGAAGTATTGCTCCAAAATAGAGCTCGGCTGCTCGTTCTGGCGGGAAAGCAAAAATTCCTGTGGATATTGTGGGGATAGAAATGCTCGTTGCTTTGTATTCGCTGGCTTTTAGAAGGCTATTATAGGTTGCAGAGAATAGTTCTAGATCTGTTTGAGGAGTGCTCGCACCCTGTGGACCGACAGTAAAAATAATCATGTTTATTGCGGGGCCTAAACCATACGAATGCATAGCCATAGCAGACCCAGTAGGAAAGCTATTTATTTTATGGAAGGCCTTATAAGCAATAGCCTCATCTATGAGTTTATCTTGGCCATCGACTTTGGCTGCATTATGAATGAGACCATCGATACCCGCACCTCCTTCGAGTCCGCCATTGGCTGCATTTACAATAACGCCTGATTCCTTGAGAAGGTCGCCAAATACGACAGAAATTTCTCGTTTAAGGCCACTGATATTCTTTTGCGCTGAAAAAAATACCTGTGCCTGCGAGGGAGTATCAGAAGGAATTTGTATCGCTTTTGTGCTTAATGTTTTGCTCCACCCACCTGTTTGAGCAAGATCTGGCAACTTTGTAAAAAGTTTTGGAAAAGCAGTCTGATCTTTGAGCTGCACTTTTTCTTGGTCTGCTTTTTTTAGATTCTTTTCTTCCTTGTGAGTATTGTTTTTTTCTTGAAGCTGCAACGATTCTGGTTGGCTCATATGATTGCACGAAGAGAGAAAAGATAATAAAACAGATATCAATAAGCTCGAGCTTTTCATTTTTTATGTTCCTAAATTTAGTTTTATTTTAAGATCGATATCATTTATTTGGTGTTAATAAAATATTTGTTTTTATTATTTTTGTCTGTGGAATCTTTTGAGGTTTTATTGTTTTTTCATTGTGGTCATTTGTTACTAAATTTGACTGAAATCTTGTTTAATTAATATATTGAACATGGCTTTAGTTTTGTCTGGTGATAATGATGCGGTGTGAGAAAGTATTTTATCTGTTTTTTGCTAATTTAATTTCAATCATGCTGCTGGGGCTTGTCTCTTGCAGACAATCAGCCGAACAAGAAAAATTAAATCAATACCTTGATATGATTACTGCTGCTGAACTAGCAACACCTCCGGGAGGTTTGGGGATGACATCGAAGTCTTCTTCTCCTGCTACGACTATTGTGGGAGGTACGCCGAGATTGGTAACACCTGGGGTTTGTGGTGACGGCATTATTAATGGAATTAATGAAGATTGCGATAAAGGAGCGGTGACTAACCCCAATTGCAGCGAACTTGGGGGAATAAGTGGAACCGTGCGATGCAGTGAAAATTGTTTGTATGATCTTTCTGATTGTATTACGCCTGCTGTCAATACAAAAATTGGTGGTGTGACAGAAAATTGCAAATGTAATTGTTCCGGAAATCAATGTAACGGTGGCTGTGCCCCAGCAAGCTCAAGTTCAGTAGGACAGTCACGCTGTCGCTTTGATTGTGATAACCAATGTGTGTGTAAATGCGAAGGTAAGCTCGAGGCTCACCTTGAACGGTGCGATTTTACGTGTCTGTGCGACCTTAATGCAAGCGGAAGCCCAGTTTGTGATTGTTCATTAGAATCTTGCGATGTGCTGACAGCCATTTCACCTAATATTGCCAACATTATAAGTCGATAAAACGATCTTTAAAAAAGTCGGCACTCGATTCAGCCATAGGTATTAATGCGCTGAGTAGTGCTGGCCTTTTTTTGTTGAAATAGAGCTTAAGATAAGTGCAATAAAACTGACAACTGCGAACCAGCCCCAACGCACTATATGGGTGATATCGAAGTTTTCCTGGCTTTCATTATAAAGAGCGCCAAAGAGAGTAATGATAAGAAACGCAAGGCCAAGATATTTTGCAATGTAATAAAACCAACCGGTTTGTTGTTTGCTGTTAATAAAGGTTGGATCATGAGCAAGATTTTTATCGATAAACATGAATGCTATGATCTGAGCAATAGCACCAATGAGCAATGAATAACCCATTACCATAGGTTCAATGGCCCCCAAAAGTGCTACTCCGTTTCCCATACAAAAAAATGTTGAAAGCAGCCACATGATAAAGACACTAATAAGAACAGCTGCTTTGCGATTAAGTTTGAATTCTACTTCAAAATTTCCAGCGACAGATTCCACAATGGAAAATACTCCGGTGATTCCAGCAATAAATACACAAAAGAAAAAAACAGTTCCAACAAGTGGGCTCACCCATGCTGGAAAGGTATGAAGTATTTGAGGAAAAATAATAAATCCTATCTCAAAAGTTGAGCTTGATTGAACGATTTCATGAAAGGGCACACCCGTTTTATTGCTCATAAAACCAATGCAGCCAAAAATAGCAAAACCAGAAATGACAGAGATAAGCGTATCTCCAATGGCAACAGAAATCATGGCTCGTCTCATATTGGTTTCTTTTTTAGTGTGCCTCGCATAGCCTACAACAATCCCCAAGCCTAAGGAAAAACTAAAAAATACCTGGCCAAAAGCATCTCTCCACAGGCTCAGATCCATGAGTTTAGAGAAATCTGGTTTTATATAATAGCCAAAACCTTCCCATGCACCGGGAAGCATTAAAGTTATCAGACTAAATAACGTGACTAGGATAAACAGCAGAGGCATGAAGAATGCGCAAACTTTTTCAATGCCTGCGCTGATATTTTTAGAACTTACGATCCAGGTAAAAAAAGCGACGATAACTGTTGAAAAGAATATTGGTAAGCTCACGCCATTGGTGACAAGAATCGAATCAGAAATTTTTAGGAAATCATGTTGAAAAAAATGGGCACTATTTTCTGGGATAACATTGGTTGCAGCGAAATAGGTGTAAGCAACTGACCAACCTGTTAACACTGAATAAAAAGAGCCAATGGTAAGGCACGAAAGGGCAGCAAGCCAACCAAAAAATTTCCACTTTGAAGAAACAGCTTTGGCGTAGGCTCCACTAATAGGAAGGCCAAAATTTTTACCAATGGCGCCTTCTAAAAAAAGCATGGGAATACCGATTACTATCATGGCTATGGCGTAGGGTATTAGAAAAGCACCACCACCATTTTTATAGCATTTAGCACTAAAAGCTAGAATATTTGCAAAACCGACCGCAGAGCCAATCATTGCAAAAATAAAACCAGATTCTTTGACCCAAGTCATCTTTTTCTGCTTCACAAATTAAATCCTCAAAACATGAGAGCAAACTAAAGGCAAAATTTAATTTTTTTGAAATGACCATTTATGGCTCCCTAGAAATCTAGGAGTAGCTAAGTATTCAATCAATTAAAATTTTGAAGTTATATCGCCGGTGCCCAAATATCTATATGACCATAGCAATGGCTTAAATGATGTCAAGTGATGTGAATTCATACACTACTTTGTAATGAAATATATCTTTTATATTCGATAAACAATATAAAATAGTTGTTTTTTATTGGTGTTGACTTACAGTCTAACAATTTTTGGCTGTAAAAAATATGGTGTGTTTTCCGAATAAGAAAATGAAATTTGCGCCAAAGCCTATTTGATTCTTCTATAACTCCATGCTCGTAGCAATTTAAGAGGATTTAAGATGCTTGGCCAGCAGCACCAAGAGAGCTCTCAGACAAGAATTTTGAGCTTAGATGTGGTGCGAGGAATAGCAATTATAGGTGTTTTACTGGTAAATGGTCCTGCGCTTAATGGTCCGGCCTATAAAGATAGTCATACTTTTGCCTTTCAAAATACTTTGGCTGATGTGTGGTATTCGAAGCTGCTGTATTGTTTTGCCAATGATAATTTTTATCCTATATTTGCGTGTCTTTTTGGACTTTCAACAGCAATATTTATGAAAAATAAGCCAGCATTTTTGGCTCAAAATCTTTTGAAAAGACGATTACTCTCCTTGTTACTTCTAGGTATACTTCACGCAACCTTGGTGTGGTGGGGCGATATTTTGGTAGCATATGCACTTTTAGGCTTTAGTTTGGTTTGGCTCTATTCCAAAAATGCTCATGAAATTCTTTTGTATCTTCTTACCATCGCTTCCCTAACAATTTTTTTATCCATCAGCTTTTACTACCTCAATGATCACCCACCGTTTCCCGCCACAGCAAAAGCGCTTCTTACCTATAGTCAGGGAGACTTTATAGCGGTGAGCAAACAACGCATCAATGATTTTTTGGGTTCTTATATTCCTGGGTATTTGTACGGAATAAATTTGTTTCAGATCGTTGATTTTCTTATGTTTTATAGCCAATTGCTCTTGTGTTTTTATTTTGGATATTGGGTATTTGTGAGTGGATGGCTTAAAAAATTAAGCACAGATTATGTTGTAGCCAAAAGAACAGCTCTGATTAGCTTTGCGCTTACCTTTGTGGTTGCTATTATCTCTGACAGTTTGCCTTTGGTGGGGGAGGCACTTTTTGCGATTAAAGGATTTTTACGGGGAATTTTTTATTCAAGCAGTATAATTTTTTTATGTCACCATTCTTGGTGGCTTAGGCTGTGTCGTCCATTTTCTGTGATAGGAAGAATGTCTTTGACTAACTATTTGCTTCATAATATAGTGCTCAGTCTCGTTTTTTACAGCTATGGTTTAGGGCTTTATGGCAGCTTTGGACCATTTTATGAGTTACCTATCCTGCTTTCTTTAATAATTTTCTCAATGATACTAAGCTCGTTGTGGCTCAAGCATTTCAAAATGGGCCCTTTTGAATGGCTATGGCGAGCTGCAATCTATGGTTGTTTTCCGCAACTCAAGAGACAACAAATTGCAAAGCTTTCAGTCGAGAGACTGCTCTAAAGATAGTTAGCAAATCCTTGGTCGGTAAATAGTTTTCAAGGGCGCTTTATATTCGCTTCCAGCTTGCGTCCAAATTCTTAACTGATAGCAGTATTAGGAGAAAGAATTTTTAAGGAGCACTGCTTGTATAATTTTTTATTAGTGAGCTTTTTGTGCGTTTCTTCCTGTTCGATTATGAAAAATAGCACAGAGACTAATCGTGCCCATCCACTATCGAGTAGTTTTGAAACTATCTATGGCACCTTAACGGTTGAAGATCCATTGGCCCTTGAGCTCATTTATTCAGAGCCAATGCAGCGCCTGAAACATATTAATCAATATGGCACTTTTGAATACGCTGTCAAAAGTCAACGATCGTATACCCGTTATACTCATTCATTGGGAGTCTACTACTTATTAAAACAAGTGGGGTGCTCTCGCCTTGAGCAGATTGCTGGTCTTTTGCATGATGTATCTCATACGGCTTTTTCTCATTCTACCGACGTGCTATTTTTGGGCGACCAAGTGAGTGGAGCTTATCAAGATCGAATTCATGAACAATTTTTGCAGCAAAGGGGGATTGCTCGGATCCTAAATAAGTATGGCTACTCTGCTCACGATATGAATATTTTGCAGCAATATTTTCCCGCTTTAAAACAAAGTCATCCTGATCTTTGTGCCGATCGCATCGATTATATACTGAGCGCAGGTATTAAAGAGGGATTTATGAGTGTCGCAGACGTAAGGGAAACGGTCAAAAACTTGCGATATAAAAATAACACCTGGTATTTGAAAGATTTAAATATGGCCAAAAAAATTGGTGATATTTCCCTGCATGAGACGCTTAATCGCTGGGGTGGGTCTATTTCTTTGGCGGTAAATTTTTTGAGCAAAGAGTTGTTTCAAAAGTCGATAGAAAATAATTTAATTACTTTGGAAGATATTTTGTATGAAAAAAATGATCAAGAAATTTGGCGAATTTTTCGCTGTTCGTCGAATCCCCATATCCAAGCGTTAGTTATGCAAATATCTCACACTCAATGGACAAAGAAAGTTTTTCCGCAGCAATGTGATAAAAAATATTTTTCAAAATTTCGCGGTGTGGATCCTTTAGTGAAAATTAAAGGACGAAAAATTTCTCGTACATCACACATGGATAAGGAATTTAAAGAGAATTTCTCCCAGACCGAGAAAAAAATTAAAACAGGGTTTTGTCTGTAAAAAAATTTTATGAAATCAGAGGTGTAACTTGTTTGATGTTCGTGTGATAGGAGCTGGTCTTGCAGGTTGTGAGGCGGCTTTACAACTTGCTTCGTTTGGTTTGAAAGTAAAACTTTTTGAAATGAAGCCCTATAAAAAAACTCCTGCTCAAAAACTTGATGGTGTAGCAGAACTTGTATGCTCTAACTCTTTTCGTTCAACCAAAACTTCTAATGCTGTGGCTTTATTAAAAGATGAAATGCTTTTATTAAATGGTTTTCTCATGCGTTTTGCGTTGGAAGCCCAAGTGCCTGCTGGAGATGCATTGGCTGTCGATAGAGAAATTTTTTCTCGCCTGGTGGAAGAAGCCATTGAAAAAACTCCTAATATTCAGCTATGTCGTGAGGAGGTGTCTAGTTTGCCTATGGATTCTATTCCCACCATCATGGCAACTGGTCCTTTGACGAGCGATGATCTGGCTAAAGACCTGATCGAAGTGATTGGGCAAAAACGTTTGGAATTTTATGATGCCATAGCTCCAATAATCGATGCTGAAAGTATCGATATGAACAAAGCTTTTAAGCAATCTAGATGGCACGAAGAGGGTGAAGGCGATTATATTAACTGCCCTATGGATAAGGTCGTATATGAACAATTTATTGAGCGTCTTCAAAATTCTTCTCGAGCACAAATGCATGAATTCGAGAATGCGCATTATTTTGAAGGGTGTCTTCCAATTGAAGTTATGGCTGAAAGGGGAGTGGAAACTTTGCGTTTTGGTCCATTTAAACCAGTGGGTCTCTATGACCCTCATCTAAAAGAACGCCCCTATGCCGTGTTGCAGCTGCGCAAAGAAGATAAATATGGCACAAGTTATAACTTAGTAGGTTGTCAGACTCGCATGACTATTCCCGAGCAAAAGGCGATATTTTCTTTGATTCCAGCATTACATAATCTAAAGTTTATGCGCTTCGGTGCGATTCATCGCAATACTTATGTAAATGGCCCTGAAGTTTTAGATGCAAATTTACGGATTAAGAATGCTCAAGGGCAAGCGACAAATATATTTTTGGCTGGTCAGATAACTGGAGTTGAGGGCTATGTTGAATCAATGGCTATGGGCTTAGTAGTGGCATACATAGTGAGGGGGCTCATCAAAAATCAGTCATGTTTGTTTCCTGTAGAGTCAGCCTTGGGTGGCCTCTATGGACATGTTCTGGGAAATCACCGAGCACGAGCCAAAGATCTCTATGTTCCATCCAATATTACTTGGGCGATGGTGCCACCTGTTGATTGCAGGAAATCTTTAGGCCGTGCATATAGGCGCGAGCAAATGTATGAAAGAGGAATAAAGGCCATTAAAGAATTTAAAAGCAAGCTTATGAGCTGTGAAGAAATGAGTTTAGCTCTTTGATTGCCCTATTTTTTTTAAAGTAAAATCGATAAAAGCACGAATTTTTGGCTCTACATAGCGTCGAGGTTGATAGCAAAGATAAAGTGAGAGCTCATCTCCTCTATATTTTTTTAGGACTTCTATAAGTTTTTTTTCTCGAATCGCTTGCTGGACAACATATTCGTGTAATTTCACGATCCCCATGCCTTGAATTGCACACTCAAGCATTGCTTCTGTATCATTAACGCTAACTACAGGTTTTAGCTGTATGATTTGATTTCTTAAATAAATTTCGTCGATAGGCAAACGCATGCTATGTGCGATGTAATGATGAACTGTAAGATCTTTTGGGCGCTCAGGAATGCCAAATTTTTTTAAATAATCAGGTGAAGCACATAAGAGATAGCGTGTTTTTCCTATTACTCTTTGTATGGCGTCATGTGGACCAGGAATAGACATTCCTATTAGAATATCGATATTTTCTTTTTCAAGATCAGGAGTACGTTCGGCAAGTTCTAGGTGAATTTGTACCTGAGGGTAGTGAGTCATGAACTCAGCTAAATAGGGCACAATAAAATGATTGGCAAAATGGCGTCCTGAAGTAATTCTCAGATGGCCAGAGGGCTCACGTTTGGCTTGGGAAATTAGGGCATCTGCATCTGCTATCTCATGCAAAATCCGCTTGCACTGCTGCAAGTAAATTTTCCCAAGTTCAGACAGCTCAACGCGACGAGTTGAGCGATAAAAGAGCGGAGTTTTTAATTCGTCTTCAAGTTGGCTTATTTGTTTGCTCACTGCCGCAGTTGAAATTTTTAATGTTCGGGCTGCTTGGGCAAAATTTAGATTATCGGCCACCTTTACAAAGGTATTTATCTGTTCAAATTTGCTCATAATAGAACCTATTGTTAACTTTTAGTTAATATGTATTATTAAATTATAATATTGTAAATTTATTTATCATAATCATACTTCGCATCATGAAAAAGATTATTGAACCATCCATATTATTATTGATTGCTCTTGTTGGTTTTCCTCAAATCAGTGAGACCATTTATACCCCTTCTCTGCCAGATCTTGCTCACTATTTTGGTATTGGCAATGCTTTAGTCAACCTGACGCTCAGTATTTACTTCGTTGGTTTTGCTTTAGGCGTGTTGCTGTGGGGGCGTTTGGCTGACAAATTTGGACGCAGACCAGCAATGCTTTGGGGGATAGCTATTTACATCATAGGATGCATTTTTTGCTACTTTTCGAGCACTATCAGTGTATTAGTGTTTGCTCGCTTTATTCAGGCGCTGGGGGCTAGTGCAGGTTCTGTTGTTACTCAGACCATTATGCGCGATATTTACTCTGGACAAAGACGAAGTCAGGTGTTTTCTATTATTAGTGGTGCCATTGCTTTTAGTCCTGCCCTGGGTCCATTTATTGGTGGCTATATTGCTGAAATATGGGGGTTTCAAACCAATTTTTTGGCACTTCTTATTATGGGTATTTGGCTTTTTTGCTCTACCTTTAATTCTTTGCCTGAAACCAAGCAAGGGAACGCTGTTTTTGTAAATATGTTCGAGTTGAGCAAAAAAATGGTTGCAGATAAATCCATTTGGGCATTCTCTTTTTTAATAGCTGCATGTAACGGAATAATTTTTAGCTATTATGGTGAGGCACCTTTTTTATTTACTGAAATTTTAGGATTTAGTTCGAGCCAATACGGAATGTTTGGTCTGACTGTAGCATTGCCAATTTTATTTGCTTCTATTTTATCTCACCGATTGAATAAGCACCTCGATAGCGAATCGGTGATAAAAATAGGAGCGCTTACTTTACTTGGAGGAGTATTCTTGTTGGTAGCTGTAGGAAACTTGATCAGTGCAGAACATGGTTTGCTTGGAGTAATTTCGCTTGTTGTGCCCATGATGATTGTGTTTACTGGTGTAGGAATAATGATTCCAAACTGCATAAGCTTGGCTCTGCAGGCTTATCAAACAGTATTAGGAAGCGCTGGGGCTTTCTTTGGTTTGATGTATTATCTTATGATCGGCGCTATGACTGAGTTGATGGGAGTCTTTCATAACGGCAGTATTTGGCCAATGGCTTTGTATTTCTTAGTATTAGCATTTATGATGCATGGCGTGTGCACTATGAGGAAGCCTAGCGTCCTATGTCGAGGCGCTCAGCAAAAAAATATTTGATGAACACTGAACTTTCCCATTTTCTTGAACATTTGCGCTATGAACGCCGTCTTTCCGAAAATACGGTGGCGGCATATCAAGCTGACCTTTCGCATTTTTTTGACTGGGCACGCACCAAGATAGCCATTGAGGATGTGCTGTCCCAGATTAACCACTATCACCTACGTGAATATTTATCCTTTTGTTATCATAGATACAAAAACGTAAGTATTGCCCGTCGTTTGAGTGCGTTAAGAACATTTCTAAAATTCCAAGTGCGTGTAGGGCGTATTAAAAGTTCTCCGGCGGATCTGATTGAAAACCCTAAAGTTTTCAAACCCTTGCCCAAACCAGTGAGTGTCGATGAAGCATTTTCATTATGCGATCTTGAACATGGCGATGAAGCCATTTTTGTGCGCAATCAGGTGATCTGTGAGTTGCTTTATGCAAGCGGCATTAGAGTTTCTGAGCTGGTGGCAATCGATATGGATCACATAGATTTTGAAAATCGTCTTGTAAGAATTATGGGGAAGGGTAAAAAAGAACGGATTGTTCCTATCCATCAAATTTGTATTGAAAGGCTAAAACTGTGGATTATGCGCTATCGTGTAGAAATGCTCAAAGATATGGATGAAAAAGCTCTGTTCGTAGGAAAACGCGGCGAGCGTCTGCACGTTCGAGTTGTTCGAACAGTGTTAGGGCGTCTAGGGCGTGAGCTGAATATTAATAAAAATCTTTCCCCTCATCGCTTGCGTCACTCATACGCAACACACTTGCTTGAGAGCGGAGCAGACTTACGAGCGATTCAAGAACTTCTAGGTCATGCTACAATCGCGACTACAGAACGCTATACCGATGTAGATCTGTCCTCTCTTATGCGCCAATACGATAATGCCCACCCTCATGCGAAGAAAAAAAATAAAAGCTAAGTCTCATATTTGGCTGAACGGGATGGTTTGGCAAAAAAATTAACCTAAAACTTTGCGCAATATTTTGGTGAATCTGACAGAAAAGCAAACGTGCATCATCAGAAGAGAGGAATGTAGACTCCTATATGCCTATGAGGTTTAGAATGTATGGAAGTTCCATGTTCTGCAGGCATATAGAGAGGCTCTCAAACGGAAACAAAGCTTGTTTTTAGGCGAAGACAAAGGAAAAAAATATTTTTATAGGAGTATTTGAGTGTATTCATTAATAAAGTATTTTTTGCTGATTAGCATGATTTTAATTTCTAAAATTTCCTCTGCTGCTTATAACGTCCCTAAAAAAATAAATTTCTATGTGAAAGTTTTTGACAAAAGTGATCCTGAAACAATTTTTCTTGATGAAGCGGGAAATTTTTCTCACAAAGATTTTGTAAAATGCTACACATCATTTTTAAATTCTTTTAAAAAAAAATCTCAGCGTATTTTTAAAATCGATTGGGTAGGTATTATACCCCTTGTACGCGCGGTTGTTGCGCACTCACGATACAACGATAGAGTGAGTGAGCTATTTATTAGATTGCCAAGAGATAATTTTTTCCGGGCTTTAATAAAAAACTATTTTGAACGCTATATCGAAACAAAGATAGTGTTTGAAAAAAATATAGCTTCACCTTTTGACCATTCATTAGATGTTATTCTTGCGTATATGAAACTGGAAAATGATTCCATAATGGCAGGAAGCATTATCCTGTTTATTTGTTCATTGCATAGGCAACCAGATAGCGATAATCGTGAAGTAGAACATCTGGAACATGTGATTCAGTATCACTTAGAAGAATCTAAGCTGCGTCTTAAAATTACGCTTAACAAGCAGTCCAAGTTAAGTCACAACATCTTTGCAGCGCTGGTGAAACTTGCTAACGACACCGACGGGCTTTTTTATCATACGGGCGCGCGGTTTAATATTGCTGGACAATTGATCATGGAAACGAAGCTCGAGCATGATGAGTTCGTCCAGGAGGTTCAGGAATTATTAGACCCTGTTGCGAGCGAAACTCTAATTGTTTTTGATGAATAATCCCTTTATAGCTATAGTGCTAATTTTTAATTTATATGCAGCATAAAAGATAAACCCGTTTTTTTATGGATTTTATCTGTTCTGATGTTGTATTTTTTCCAGAAAAAATTGCTTAGTGCGGTAAGAATCCATTGAGGGAGTCAGGCAGACTTCTCCAGGAGGTTGTTTCTGCAGTAACTTATCACTCTGCTATTCCGATAATGTGTCAGTGGATTGAATGATGGCCGACTAATCATTATCTCTCCACTAAATATTTTTTCATAAAATTGGAGCTTATTCATGATGGTTAAGTTGCTGGTTAATATGTTAGTTTTATTTTCTTTTGCGCTACAAGCAGACCTTTGCCCTTCTAAATTAAAATTTTATAATAAAGATAAAAAGATGTTACTAAAGGGCAATGTTTTACAAGTGAATGGATATTTATTAACATGCTCAAAACATGAAAGAGATAACTTAGCATCTCTAAAATTCTTGTTTCACTTAAAACTTGAATTAATAGCAGAAGAAAATAATGAGGAGTATTCTGTCTGCCGATACGGAATGGCTAAAGGTTTGTTTAGTACAAGCTCGGGTCAGGGAGAAGTAAAGCTAATTTCTCACCAAATAAAAAAACTTGATAACTTCTATGAAATTGCGCACAAAAACAAATTCGTGTTTCAGATAACAACAATGGCACATTTGGAAAAAATAATTGCTCAAGAAATCCCTGAAAATGAACTTCTCACAACTGCAATCTGTTTTGATTTTGATGCAACCCTAGCAAATCTAATAAATCCTCAAATGAACTCATCAGAGTACATTTATGAAGCGGTTGAGCCAATGAATCAGTCGATAGTAAGAGCGCTTAAACAAAAAGTTGGCTTTGTTGGTATTTGTTCGAGCGATTCTATTAATGCTAACGATCAAAATAAAATTAATTTTTTAACGAAAGCAGGAATTGGTCAAAATGATTATGCTGCTGGGTTCCAAGATAAATTTGAAGGCCTTCAAGCTCTATTAAATGCTCATGAAGATTTGCCTTTGATAAATAATTTTATCTTAGTCGATGATTCGGAAGGAAGAATTTATACCTTTACACGACACGAAACACGCAATCATGGCAAGATAATAGGTGTTCTCTATAAAGGTGATGCTCTTAATTAATATAAATGAAACTAAGCGACTTGTGCATCCAAGCTTATACTTTTTATTGGTGAGAGATAGAAAGTCTTAGATATTATTTTTGCTGTCGGTATTAAAAATAATGTGGGCCGAATGAACAAGAATAAAAAATATAAAATATTTTATATGAATATTCGCAGGTTAAAAATGCTAGATAAGGCTCTAAATCAAAAAGTAAAATGCTGATTTAGAGCCAGATTGTTTAAATAAAGCCTATTGTTTAACAGCTACAAAAAGACCTTGTTTGTCAAATCCAAAAAAAGTATTAGCACTAGGTGAAAGTACTCCCATAAAATTAGTGTCGTGAGAAACAAACCCAGTCCAAGGGTTATTGTAGTCCAGAGGAATTGTGTGTTCACCTATTATTGCTTTCTTTTGATTTACTGTCACGAGCTCAAGCTCGCTGCTACCAGATGATATCACATCATATTTGGCTGATATTGGCTGAATCTCTTGCTGTTTCATGCCTATGGCAATGCCATGATTAGTTACCAAGTCAATTACTAACACTCCATTTTGATTAAGCATTGCATGTGCATTAAAGGCTACATTGTCATCAATATCATCCTTTGCAGTACCTTTAATAAGTAAATATCCTAGACCCTTATCTTCCCACGTACCTTGAGCGTTAGAATTATCAACATTACTTCCATTAACGCCTATCCAAAGAGACCATGTGTTATTTGGGTTGATGGTAAAAGTACCATGCTCAAGCATATTACCAGCATACTGGCTTACGTAGTTGTAATTACCGGCAATAGAAGTAGCACTATAATTGGTTGAGATTTTTGGTACCGTTACGCCGTATTTCCCAAATTCATTCCCATTTTCATGGTAGGTAACGCTGTCTGGCGTGTAGACTAAAGTAAATCCAGGCATATCAGGGCTTTCATAGACGTGGCGCTCAAATCCTTCTGCTTTTCGTAATTTTCCTTCAATATTTATGTTGTCAAGCTTTCCTACAAGGCCCTTGAAGCGGAATTTATCACCTTCAATATCAATACTGATCAGATCCCCAATGGCCGCAGCGCCTATAAAAGATGATTTTGGGAGAGAAACTTTACTGCTATCACAGCCGGTTATGCATAGAATAAAGAAAAGGGGGGCACACATAAAAGGAAAATATTTCATAAAAACCTCAATTGCTAGAACCAAAGAATGGAATGGCTAATGACCGACATAGATTCTTAGCGGACTTTTATAAGAATACAATGAGTCTTATAAACGCTATTTATGAGCAAAATAAATTTGAACCAAGGAAATATTTTTAGAACTATGAATGCTGGATATACTCAAGTATCTTTTGCGGTTCAGAGGTGATTTTTCCTGTCTAGAGTAATAAACGTCATAATATTACTCATTAATCAGAATTGAAAAGCTATTTATTGATTAAGTGTTGAATAATAGTTTTTTAAAAAAATATTGAGATAGATTTATTGCCTGCTTAAATTGTTTACGATTTTATAATAATTTTTTATGGTTTCTTAAAAATTTTTTTTGATAAGGAATGTTAACTATGTGGTTGGTATTTTTGTTTAATCTGTTTATTTCTATCAACGTAATTTCAGGAGATTCTGAAATGAAATTTAATGCAGCCACTGGTTGGGATTGGCGCGAAGAGGATTGTTTTTCTGATGACGATGGTTTTCTTGATGATGAGGAGCAAAATAGTGAAGATGAGATTTCTCCTGAAGAACATGCTCAATCAAGAAAAATACAAACACTGCTAGTTTTAAAAAGCCCTTTTATGCTCGAAAATTGCCAACTAGGCTCGCCCTCATATTTTTATCCAGGCACTGATTATAATGTCCACATGAACTTTTTCTTACCTGAGCAAAATTCTAAATTTGGTACAGCCAAAATCATTATAGTTCCAAAAAATAAACACCGTTTCAGTGCAGTGCTTTCTAATGCCAATTTAGATGAGTTTGGCTATGAATTTAAGGATGAATTTAGGCTTGATATAGTTTCTGGTCGTAAGTTCAGAATTATTTTTTTGAATCCGATACATAATCATAAAGATACTATTAATATTTTTAATGATGGGTTAAGTGGTATGCTTAGTTTGGATGAGAAAAATGTTGAGTTTTTGCAGGTTAATAGTCGAGAAATAATATATAAATTATTTATTTCAAAATACAGGCTCACTCATAATACGAGGAAAAACTGATACAAAGTGAGCTCCTTTATTTCTTAGCGAGCACCTCTATGTCTGGTTGTGTGCAGAGTAAAGCTTTGCAAAGCCTACAACCCAAGGGTTCCTTGATGTTTTCCTTGAGAATAGTCTAGCCCTAAGTGCTCATAGGCTTTCTTGGTGGCCTGTCTGCCTCGTGGTGTGCGAATAATATAGGCCTGCTGCAGCAGATAAGGTTCATAGACATCTTCTATAGTTGAGCTTGATTCACTCAAAGAGGCGGAGATAGTGTCAATTCCTAAAGGAGCCCCACTATTGAGGGTGCATAGAAGTTCTAATATTCGATTGTCGATGGTATCAAGTCCATGTTCATCAACGCCCAAGCTCTTAAGAGCTTTTTGTGTGAGCTCTTTATCAATGTAGCCATTGCTTAGGACTTGCGCAAAATCGCGCATGCGCTTTAAAAGACGATTAGCTATTCTTGGGGTGCCTCGACTACGTCGAGCAATTTCTGCCGAAGCTTCATCGTCAATGCTGACTTTGAGAATCTTAGCTGAGCGTTTAACGATCTGAGCGAGTTCCTGAACATCGTAATAATCCAGCCTAGCAGAAAAACCAAAACGATCTCTTAAAGGTGAGGTGAGCAGACCGGTTTTAGTGGTAGCGCCAACCAGGGTAAAAGGTTCCAGCTTAAGTGGCATGATTCGTGCATGAGCTCCTTCACCAAGAACGATGTCAAAACGGAATTCCTCCATGGCGGGGTAAATATTTTCTTCGATAATAGGATTGAGCCTATGAATTTCATCGATAAAGAGTACGTCACCCTTTTTTAAAGCTGTCAAAATTCCTGCTAGATCACCTTTTTTTTCCAAGGCAGGGCCAGAAGTGACAAATAAATTACGACCCATTTCTTTGGCGATAATAGTTGCGAGAGTTGTTTTTCCTAAACCTGGTGGGCCAAATAAGAGACAGTGATCCATAGCCTCATCGCGAGCTTTGGCTGCTTTGGCCATGACCATCAAGTTTTCTAAGTGTTTTTTTTGCCCAACATAGTCACTAAAAAACTGTGGCCTTAATGATTCTTCAAATTTTTGTTCATATAGATTATTGCTATCGCTTGATAGTTCTCGTGTCGCTTTAGAAAAGGATTTTTCTTCAATAATAGTCATGAGTTTTAAGGCCCTGTTAACAGATTGAGCGATTTTCTAACCAGATCTTCAAGTGGAGTACGAATAAATTCTCCAGCATCAATGCTTGCTACAACTTTTTCACATTGATCTTTACTGTAGCCTAGGCTTTTTAGGGCCTGGAGCAAGTTGCTTTGAGCCGTTGTGTTAGCTGTAATAGCAATGGGCATGAGATTAAGCTTTTGTATCTTTTCATTTAGTTCTAAAGCCAAACGCTCGGCAGTTTTTTTGCCTATACCAGAAATACTCGAAAGAATTGCAGTGTTTTTTTGCACCAATGCTTGGCTTAGTTCACCAGCAGAGAGAGTCGAAAGTATGGTGAGGGCAAGTTTAGGACCGACACCAGAGACCCCGATCAAGAGTTGAAAAACTTGTTTTTGTTCTTTTGAACTAAAACCAAAAAGCTCTATAGCATCTTCTTTGACATTGGTATGAACAAAAAAATGAGCATTTTCTCCTGGGCTTAGTTTATCTAGGTCGGGTTTGGTAAGATTAAGCTGATAGCCCACGCCGTTTACCAGGATTACAGCACAGATGTTCTCAATATGTAGGACTTGCCCTTCAATATATGCGATCATTCATCACCTTTTAGTTTTGGTTTTGGGCAAAAAAAAAGCAACAAAAGCAAATAGGCCAATGTTGCAAAAATATATATTAAAAATCTGGAGCGGGAAATGGGATTCGAACCCACGACTTTAACCTTGGCAAGGTTACACTCTACCACTGAGTTATTCCCGCACGCCGTCAACCTGACGATGAAAGTGATATGTAAGTTTTTTTTATTTCGGTCAACCCCCTCAAGAAAAAAAACTAAAATTTTAATAGGCGGTTCAGATTGGTCTTGATCCAGTGATCGGCGAGACAAAGATGAGGATAATTTTTTTCGAACTCGTTAAACTCACGATAGTGCACTAAAACTTTTCCTGTGGATGAACGACGCGCGGGAAATCTTTGATGAACCATCTCATGAAATAAAATTCTCTCAACACAGATGAGCGGGACACATGCTTGATCAAGACAGGGGTTGATCGTAATCAGTTTTTTGCCCGGATGATAGGAGCCTAGGCGGATGCTCTTTTTACGAGCACCATTATGCGTACGTTTAATTCCCCAACGAAGATGAGCGCTAATTTTTTCGTTGAAATACCGCTGATTTAGATCAGCAAAGATAGGGCTAAGATCAAAATAAATTCCAGATGTAGGCAGTGATGTTGTCATAGTCTTATAGCCATTTGCATTTGATATTCAAAACAGTATGAGTTTGGTTAATTAATCATGAATTTTGATTTGAGGAAAGTTATGCAAGGGACACAACCAGCTCAGGCTGCTGTTGATTCGATATCTGGTCTAGATCGCTTGGTAGAATATTTGGGTTTTCATGATGCGGCAAGCATGATCTTATCACTGGTTTTTGTAGTCATAGCACTAGCTTTTGTTGTGAGCGGAATTGTCTTTTTATTTCGTAAACACAAAGAACGTAAAAATGAGCTGCATAAAATTGTCACTGAAGTGCAGGCTTCTAAAAAAGAAGAAATTATTTCAGCGCCTAAAAAGTTGGTTGAATCAGAAGCTCTCCATGCTAAAAAAACAGTTGTTACAAAGGCACCTGATGAAAAGCCACGCGAACCAATTGTGGTGGTGGAAAAAGAAAAGTCGCCAAAGCATGAAAGTACTCAAACGAAGGCATCTCTGGTCACAGAAGAAGTCAAAATCAAGGCCCGGCCAGAGCTAATTACTGTTAAAGAAAGCGAACCAGAAATCAAGGCAGAGGTAGAAGCAGAGCAAAAAGAGATCAAAGAGCAGATCGCTGAAAAATTGAAAATTGAGCCCACAAAAGAAGTAAAAGAATTTGTGAGCGAAGCTCCCAAAAAAGCGCTGAACGCCGCCTTAAAAAATACCCGCGGCGGCTTTATGTCCAAGCTTGCCCGCTTGTTTTCATCAGCTCATGAAATCAGCGACGATGACTTTGAGGCGATGGAGACTATTTTATTTACGGCTGATATTGGAGTTAAAACTGCACAAAAACTTTTAGATAATGTGCGAGAGCGTGTAGAACAAGAAAAAAATTCTGCTCCTTCGTTTCTTCGCTCTGCCCTCAAAGAAGAAATGCGTACAATTTTTGCTACTGCGCCAGCAACGGAAGCTTCAGTTAAGGAAACTCCCAAAGTTATAATGTTTGTTGGAGTGAATGGAGCAGGTAAGACGACCTCTATAGGCAAACTTGGAGCTCAGCTAAAAAATCAGGGAAAGTCGGTTTATTTTGGTGCGGGAGATACTTATAGAGCAGCTGCAGTAAAGCAACTCAATGTGTGGGGAGAGAGAACAGGGGTTCAGGTGGTGAGCGGAAAAGAAAATTCAGATTCGGCTTCGGTGCTGTTCGACACCATTAGCCAAGCTAAAAAAGCTCATGCAGATGTTGTGTTGTGCGATACTGCAGGACGCCTTCACACCAAAAGCGAATTAATGGATGAGCTTAAAAAAGTTCATCGAGTTGTCAATAAAGCTCATGAAGGGGCGCCTCACGAAGTCTTTTTGGTGGTGGATGCCACCATGGGGCAAAATGCCATTATGCAGGCGCGGGAGTTTGCTCAGGCAACACCTTTAACGGGTATCATTCTATCTAAGCTTGATGGTACAGCGAAGGGAGGGGTTGCTTTAGGTATTGTCGATGAGCTTAAGATCCCAATTCGTTATGTAGGGATTGGAGAACAGGTGGATGACCTAAGAGAGTTTAATGCTGATCAGTTTGTTGAGGCTTTGTTTGAAGAAAATAATGTGAGTGAGTAAAAGATGAAAGAAATAAGTTTAAGTTTTGTTGATCCCCATCTGGATAATGAAAAGAAGCAAATATTGTTGCCCAAGCGTCAGAGTAACTTGGCCTCTGGGTGTGATCTCGTTGCGAGTAACCCGGAGCCTATTACTATTGAGGCTGGAGCTCGAGCACTTATTCCCACAGGAGTAGCCATTGCTTTGCCCGCTGGAGTTGAAGCTCAGGTGCGCTCACGATCGGGACTTGCGCTCAAACATGGTTTGATGGTGCTCAATTCACCGGGAACCATCGATGCCGACTATCGTGGCGAAATTAAGGTAATACTTGCCAATCTATCAAATGAGCCTTTTAAGGTGGAGTTTGGTCTTCGTATCGCTCAGTTGGTTATAGCTTCTGTGCTGCTTCCTTCTTTTAAGGTGGTTGAGGTACTGGGCGCATCTCCCAGAGGTGATGCAGGCTTTGGCTCTACCGGTATGAATGCTTAGAGATTATTTACAAAACAGTCTTAGTTATTTTTTAAAAAGACTTTTGTTGAACAAATAGCCATAATTGAGAGGATTTTTTGTCATGATCGATCGTTATCAATCTAAGTCGATGAAAGAGTGGTGGAGCGATGCTCGGAAATTTCGTACATGGTATCAAGTGGAATGTGCCTATCTTAAAGCATACTTAGAATTTTACGATCGTTATGATGAAAAACTTATAAATGATTTATATGGCTACGAAGACTCTATTGACTGGCAAGAATTTTCTATTCGGGTAAAAGAATATGATGCCATTGTAAAACACGATGTTATTGCCTTTTTGCATGTTTTAGAAGAAAAAATCGGAAAGCAAGCGCGGCTTATTCATGTGGGACTTACTTCATCTGATATTGTCGATACTTCTTTTGCGTTGCTTTTGAATGGAGCAGCTGTCGAGATAGATAAAAAGCTTGATCAAATTATTAATTCCCTATGGCAACAGGCTCGGAATTATAAAGGTGTCCTGATGCTGGGGCGCACCCATGGGCAAGCAGCTGAACCTACCACCTTTGGTTTGAAACTTTTGAGCCATGCATGTGAGATGTGGCGAGGGCGGCAACGTTTCAAGCAAGCTACCCAAGAAATAAGTGTAGGAAAATTTTCGGGAGCAGTGGGGGTTTACGCCCACACGCATCCACATATCGAAGACCGAGCGCTGCAAAATCTAGGACTCAAAGCAGAGACTGTTGCAACCCAGGTGGTAGCTCGTGATCGGCATGCGGCGTACTTTGGTGCTCTTGCATGTCTGGCAGGCTCAATAGAAAGACTTGCTGTTGAGATAAGACTGTTGATGCATGGACAGGTAAAAGAGGCATTTGAGCCATTTTCTCTGAAACAAAAGGGGTCATCTGCCATGCCTCACAAGAAAAATCCGGTTCTGAGTGAAAATCTTAGCGGTTTAATGAGAATGATGCGCTCTTATGCTTTGGCTGCCTTTGAAAATCAGGCATTGTGGCACGAAAGAGATATTTCTCATAGTTCGGTCGAGCGCATTATTGCTCCAGATGCCACAAGTTTGATGGAATTTGCTCTTGAACGACTTAACGATATTATTGCTCACTTGGTAGTGGACAAAGAAAAATTGTCCCACAATCTAGAGCAAGCGGGAGATAAACTCTACTCTCAAGGTCTTATGCTTGCCTTGGTGAATAAAGGAATGATGCGACAGCAGGCCTATGAGCTTGTGCAAAAAGCAGCACTCGGAGCTCATGGATCAATGAAAGAAAATTTGCGAGATACAGGTGTCGAAAACTTTTTAACCAAAGATGAATTTGAACAAATTTTCTCGCCAGCGTTTACCCTAAGGCATGAAGATTCTATGTTTGAGCGCGTCGAAAATTTATGTTTGCGGCCAGCACTCAATGCGCGCTAGTGTTGCAGAAAAAATTTAAGCAATCCTTCAAGGGTAATTTGCTGGATCTAGTTAAGGAACAGTTGTATCTTCTTTTTGAATGTGGCCCCTTGGTTATTAAGAACTAGATACATAGATAATTTGGATCCAACATACCTTTATTTCAAAGTTGACAGTCGCCTAAACAGGGGCTTCTTTGAGGATTTAATTGTTTGGCAATACTACCAAGTGGTCAGCACCATTCAAATCTTTGAGATATATGCTTTTCCTGATACTTGAAGGATCTTTTTCTCCATTTAAGTTGACCAAAATCAATCGACCACGACCTTTCTTTAAATCATCTCTAAAATCATAAATTAGCCCAAGTACCACAAGGGATTTATTGGCAATTTTATTTTTATATTTGTTAAGAGCAAATGCCACTTGATTATCGACATTTTCAATAACAGCGCTATTGGGATTTATACCATGCGTAAGATGCAGATTATCTAATTCTTTACGCACAGATTGGGCTTCCTTGCTGTAATCTCCCAAGGCAGCATGAACGGCACCGCAATTTGTATGTCCAACGATCATTAATATCGGAGTATGGAGATTGTTAACTCCGTATTCTATAGAACCCTCAGTTGGTTTCATTTGGTTGCCAATATTGCGAATCCAAAAGAGATCGTTCACAGGATCCTTATGAAAGGCATCTGCCTGTACCCTCGAGTCAGAACAGGAAAGAACGGTTGCTCGCGGAGTTTGATGTTCGGAAAATGACTTGAAATGCTTGTGGGAAATATTTTCTACATGATCTTTGTTGTCTCTAAATATGCTGGTTAAAAATGAACGAATAATATTATCAGAGTCAGACACCGGGGATATATTTAAGGAAAAGGAAGTACCGGCAGCATTCATAACGATAAAAATAGATAAAATATATATTTTCATAAAACAACCATTATTGAGGTATATATGTTGAGTTTAATAACTCCAAACCTGACAAACATTGAGTTTTCAGCGAAGATGGATAAAAAGAAGAATCCAAGGAAAAAGCTGATGAATTTTAAGGAGTTAAAAGTGGCAGTGAGACAAATTTGTTGAAATAACTTTCCAGGTACCTTAACTAGATTTTAGCTAAGGCCATGACTGTTTATTTACCGCTAGTCGAGCTTAGCCCAGAGTATCTTTCAACAAATCTTTAATTTTTTCTATGGCTTGAGTGATAGCTGAGGCTTTGCTGCCTCCGGCTTGTGCAAAGTCAGGCCTGCCACCGCCTTTGCCGTCAATGATGGGGGCTATTTGGGCAACAATTTTTCCAGCGTGCAATTTAGAGCTTAGATCCTTAGTAACTGCGATGAGAAGCGAGCATTTATTATCATCTTGCTGAGTGGCGAGTGCTACAACGCCACTGCCCAATGCATCACGAATAAAATCAGCATAGGCACGCAGTTCATTGTTGTCAGTGGTAATAGTTACGATTTCTCCGACAAAACGAGTGGTGCCAATAGTTTTAGCGGCAGCAGCTATTTCCTTTGCCTTTGTCTTTAAAGAACTTGCCGCTTGGGATTTCAGATCAGCTTCGGATTTTTTAATTTGAATCAAAAGTTGATCGATCTTTAGTGGAAGATCAGAGGCTTTAATGCCAAGTTTGTGAGAAAGATCTGTAAGAATAGCACTTTGATTTTGGGCAAATGTGAGAGCCGCTTCACCAGATACAGCTTCTATTCTGCGGATTCCTTGAGCTAGTGGGCTTTCACTTATAATACGAAAAGACCCAATGTCGCCTGTGCGGGAGCAGTGGGTACCGCCGCAAAGTTCGATAGAATGGGAACCCATATCAAGTACGCGTACTTTGCTTTCGTATTTTTCTCCGAAGAGCGCTAAGGCTCCATAGGCTTTAGCTTCTTCCATAGTCATTTCTTGAATTTTTGCCTCTTCGTTGAGTAAAATCCAGTGATTTACTAAATTTTCGACCGTATGGAGTTGGATTCGAGTCATGGCCTCGAAATGGGCAAAATCAAAACGCAGACGATCAGGAGCAACTAAAGATCCTTTCTGCACTACATGGTCTCCAAGAATTTTTCTTAAAGCTGCATGGAGTAAATGAGTGGCTGAATGGTTACGCATTATGGCTTGTCGACGTTCCCAATCAACATGTCCCTCTAATACTGTTGAGGTCTCAATGTTTCCTTGAAGCACTTCAACCAAATGGATGTGAAGTCCTGCAATTTTCTTTGTGTCATAGACGCGAGCTTTAATATCTTTAGTGCTTAACAGTCCTGTATCACCAATTTGCCCACCAGACTCGCCATAAAAAGGACTTTTATCCAATATAATAATTCCTTTTTCAGAAGCCTTGATGTCTTTTACTTCGTGGTTATCAGAAAGTAGGGCAAGCACTTTAAGTTGCGACATAGAAGACTGATTATGAAAAGCAGTTTTACCCAAACGCTCGCTTAGTTTAATAAATACGTCATCAATACCTTTGAGCCCCAGGCCTTGCCCAGATTTTTCCTCATGCTCTTTTTGTGCTTGGTGAAAACTTTCCCATTCAATGTTTAGCTGCCGTTCTTTGGCTAAGTCTTGTGTTAAATCGGGCGGAAAGCCATAGGTTTCGTGGAGGCGAAACACAATGATGCCGCTCAATGAATCGCCAGCTTTTAAATTTTTTGTCTGCTGAGCAAACAAGGCTAGACCTCTATCGAGTGTGCGCCGAAATGATTCTTCTTCTTGTAAAACAGCTTTTTCAATGACTGCGCGCGCATCAGTAAGTTCAGGATAGATTTCCTTCATGAGCTCAACAACTTCTAGGCATACAAGATGAAAAAAAACACTATCAAGTCCAAGTTGAGCTCCGTGCCGAATGGCTCGCCGCATAATGCGTCGTAAAACATAGCCGCGCCCTTCATTGCTGGGAAACAATCCATCGGCAATCAAAAAAGCTGTAGCACGAGCATGATCTGCGATAACACGCATGGCCATATCATCATGTGAATCAGAAGCCCCATAGACTTTATTGCTTAAAGAAGCGGCCTTAAGAACGAGTGGCAGCAAAAGATCAGTGTCGTAATTGCTAGCAAGTTGGTTGACAACGCAGCTTAGCCGCTCAAGACCCATGCCAGTATCAACGCAGGGAGCAGGCAGGGGGCTTAATGTGCCATCTGCTTTTTGTTCATATTGCATGAACACCAAATTCCAAATTTCGACATTGCGATCATCAATATCGTCGTTACCAAATCCTACCTTTATATCACCACGGTCATAATGAATTTCGGTACAAGGTCCACATGGACCGGTATCTCCCATTTGCCAGAAGTTATCAGCTCGGCCGAGACGTTTGATGCGCTCTTTGGGTACGCCAATTTTTTCATGCCAAATTTTTTCTGCCTCAATATCTGCAGGGATATGCTCATCACCGGCAAAAACACTCACGCTCAATCGCTGTTTATCGAGTTTTATGACTTCTGTAAGAAATTTCCATGCCAAGGTTATAGCTTCTTCTTTGAAATAATCGCCGAATGAAAAATTTCCCAGCATCTCAAAAAAAGTGTGATGGCGCGCTGTTTGGCCAACATTCTCTAGATCATTATGCTTTCCACCAGCCCGAACGCATTTTTGGCTGGTAGCAGCCCTGGTGTATGGGCGTGTTTCTTTTTGAGTAAAAACATTTTTGAACTGAACCATTCCTGCGTTAACGAAAAGAAGGGTTGGATCGTCTTTAGGAATTAGGGGCGCGCTTTTTTCAATGCTATGCCCATGTTGTTGAAAAAACTCAAGAAATGAAGAGCGCAGAGATTGGCTGCTGATGGTCATGATTACCTACCTTAAAAACGTAAAGTGCCGGTATAGAGTTTCATACAAGTATATGCAAGATGTCTTTTAAACACAGCTCGCCCTAAGAGCGTTGACTTTGCTAAGTTTATTGCTAAAACACCTGGGTTAGAATTATTTAACTGTAGATAAAAAAAGAAAGAGGGTCCTAATGAAACCAGAAATTCATCCAAACTATGAATCAGTAAGTATTATCTGTGCCTGTGGAGCTAAATACGAGACACGTAGCACTAAGAATTACAATATTGACATTTGCTCGGCATGCCATCCTTTTTATACAGGTAAAGCTAAGCTCGTGGATACAGAAGGTCGTATTGATCGTTTCCGTAAAAAGTATCAAGCCGCTAAAAAATAATTAAATTTTCGGTCAGGCTGGAGTAAATATGTCCAACACCTTGGAACGACTTTTTTCGCCTGGTTTGTTCGATATAATCTTTCCTTTTTTTGCTTTTATTTTCGTTGTCCTCTTACCGTCTTTTTTTGGAATTTATGTTATTTTCCGAGTAATTAAAGGCAAGTATGAGAACGAAAGTTCAGACACCCCTTCATCTAAAGGGGTAGGCTAGTCCTATGCATGACAAATTAACCAAAATAAAAGAACGCTATGACGCAATTCTCGCGAAGCTGGGCGAATCTGTAAATGATCAAGCGACTATGCTTAAACTTAATAAGGAGCGTAGTCAGCTCGAGCCTGTAGTTGGTGCTTACGAATCCTTGTTGAGGAGTGAACAAGAACTGCAAGATAATCAGGAACTGCTCAAGGATAATGATCCAGAGATTCGGGCTATGGCCAAAGAAGAAGTTGATCGCCTCAAGCAAGAAATTAATGAAACGAATGATTCTATTAAAATTTTGCTTTTGCCAAAGGACCCGTTGGACGAAAAGAACGTAATTTTGGAAATTCGTGCTGGTACGGGCGGAGATGAAGCAAGTTTGTTTGCAGGCGAGCTTTTTAATATGTATGCACGCTATGCTGAAATAAAACGCTGGAAAGTAGAGATAATGAACGTTTCAGAAGGCTCAAAAGGTGGTTACAAAGAAATCACTGTTACTATCAGCGGAAGCGATGTTTACTCCAATCTGAAATATGAAGCTGGTGTGCATCGTGTGCAAAGAGTTCCTCGGACTGAGACGCAGGGGCGAGTTCATACTTCGGCCTGCACAGTAGCTGTTCTTCCCGAAGCAGAAGAAGTTGATGTAAAAATTGAAGAAAAAGATATTCGTGTCGATGTATTTCGTGCGGGTGGTCCTGGTGGGCAGAGTGTAAATACGACAGATTCTGCTGTAAGGATTACGCATATCCCTTCTGGTCTTGTTGTTCAGTGCCAGGATGAAAAAAGTCAACATAAAAATAAGGCGAAGGCTTTGAAGGTTTTACGGGCAAGGCTTTATGATCGCATGCAAGATGAAATAAACAAGGAAAGAGCGGCAGAACGGAAAGGAATGGTTGGCAGCGGTGATCGTTCGGAAAAAATTCGAACCTACAATTTTCCTCAGGATCGATGCACTGATCATAGAGTAGGGTTGTCCGTGCGTAACCTGGCGGAGCTTTTTGCAGGTGAGCTTGATGATCTTATTACAAAGCTGCGCACACATTTCCAGGCAGAAGCTCTAAAGGCCCAGAGTTAGTTTCTTTCCCATATTTTTAATAATCTAAAAACGAAAAAAGCGCTCATGTGAGCGCTTTTTTTGGTGCGGCGAGGGAGACTCGAACTCCCACAGCTTTTGGCCACTACCACCTCAAGGTAGCGTGTCTACCGTTCCACCACCGCCGCTTTCGGAGCAGATTAATCATTATTATCTCTTTTACAAGTCCCCTTGTAAAAAAACTATCTGGAAAGGCAAAAATAAGTTAAGCCTTTTTCTTGAAGCTCAGGAAAAAAATGAGTTGCAAGAATGAAAAAAATGAAATTCCAAAAAAATATTGTCCAGTCTTTTAAATTCTCTTTGAAATGTTTTTGACAAAAATAGAGTTATGGAGGAGGAATCAATAATAAAAGCTTGATTTTTTTTCCTGAGCCGGTAAGAAATCCTCTGTTATTTTATTAGGGAGTGTCGTTTAGATTGTCATCTTGCCAAATTTGGGTATTGATAAACGGCGATGAGCTAGGCTATTTTGACATTGATATTTGCTGAATAGGAACGAACGCACCATGGTAGTTATTCATAAGAAAAAAATTGAGACTGAAGAAGAAAAAGAAGCACGCAAACGACAGGAAGAAGAACGTGCAATGGGTCTCCAAGATGAGTATCAGGCAAAAGGATTTGAGCTTGTAAGCTGGGTCCAAGAACATAAGGGAATTGTAACTGGGCTTATCGCAGCGCTTTTTTTGGCGGGAGGGGCGTTTGGTGCATTTCTGTATTATCAGAAACGCTCAAACGAACAGGCTTCTAGTGCATATATTTCTGCTCTTCGACCAATTGAAAACCTTCCCAAGACAGGTGAGGAAAATACGGCCAAGTGGACCGATGCAAAGAACCAGCTCGTCGGAATCGCTAAGACTCACGGTGGAAGTGGAGTAGGTAACTTGGCAGGCCTTTACGCGGCTCATATAGCACTGGAAAATAATGAAGCAAAGCTAGCTGTTGAGTTGTATCAGGATGCATCGAAAAGATTAAAAGTCGGTGATGAACTTTATCCTTTTGCTATGCTCGGACTTGGTTATGCATATCAAAAAAATGGACAGCCAGCAGAAGCTCTTAGCTCTTTCCAGGCTTTGATTGAACAAAAAATTGCCTTGGGCAGAGAGTCAGCGTTATGGGAGGCTGCAAGATTGGCCGAGAAGGAAAAAGCTCTTAAGTATGTGGAACTTTTATTGGAGGAATTTCCAGGTTCATCCTATGAAAGTGCAGCTAAGCGATTAAGAGATTCTCTGTAATAGATCCTAGGGAATAAGTGTGACCGCAAAGAGAGATTTTTATTATTGTGGAATAGGTTTGTTAGTGCTCCTGTCAAGTGCGGCTTGTGTGCACTTGGGGAACACTGCAGTTCATTCTACTGCAGCTCTTGGACAAGAGTTGAAGCTCGATTTAATGGTTGATCCACAGCAAAATATGCCTTGTTTGGCTTCTTTAATGGGACCTCCCTCCGAGGGGGAACGATGTTCGCTGTGGAATGATAACATAGATGGTGCTCCAAGCTATGATGCTTCTCGAAGGCTCGTATTTGTAGGTGCGCAAAATAGCTATCTTTATGTTCTCGATGCAGACGATGGGCGTGTTCTTGCTCAAATCCCTACATCAGGCAGAGTGGTCACCAATACATTATTTGATTTGGATCAAGGGCTGCTTTATTTTGGAACTGATAAGGGGGTTGTGAGTGCCTATGATGCATTTTCATATAAGCATATTTTTTCATTTCAAGCAGATAGTAAAATAAACAATGATTTGTTGCTCGAAGGGAATGAATTGTATTTCTCAACTGGGGTGGCAACTGTTTATGCTCTTTCGTCAAGAGCGGGTAATGAAAAATGGCGAGTAGAGCGTTCTTTAGCTTTAGAACGTTTGAGATTAACTTCAAATTCAAGCCTTTCTTACGTCGCTGAAGAGAAGGGAATTTTAGTGGCTCCGCATCCAGATGGCTATCTTTCGTTACTCGATAGTAAGAGCGGAGAGCTTATAAAAGAAATTATCTTGAGCAGTGCGCAATCTAATAAGGTGTTCCCTGATATTGTGGCGCCCATTAAATTAATAGGCAGTATATTGTGGGTGGCCTCATACTCTGGTGGTCTGGTAGCCATTGATATAAAAAATTGGCAGATAAAAGAGAAAGTCGATATTGCAGGAATCCAGCAATTGGCATTTAAGGATGATGTGGTTTTTGCTGCTACAAAAGATTCCTTATATGCGCTTAAAAGTGGTGGCTTATCACTGTGGCAAAATAATTTTTTTCAGCTAAAGACGAAAGTCGCTCAACAGAGCACAATTTTTGAGCGAAAAAATGAAGTTGGAAAGCGTGTGTTTTTAGGTTTAGTTTCTCGATTGCTCGTTCGAGATAATCAGTTAATAATGGGAACAAGCCTGGGAGCTATGGGGATGTTTGATTTGCGAAATGGCAAACTTGTACAAGTTGTTGGAAATTCATTGGGATTTGGCCCAAAAATTGGTTTTGGGGGAGATAGAGTTTTTGCTCTTACTCGAAAGGGCTCTTTAGTTCGTTTTTAATATGGAAACTCATGTGCATAATCTGCTAAGAATTGACGGATTTTGCTTAAGATTTATAAAAGGCGGTAGATTGTTGTGAAATCCACACCACTTGAGATAGATGAAAGAAAACAGTTTCGGGTCGTCGCGGCTTTGATTGTAAAGGATGGGAAAGTTTTACTTACCCAGCGTTGGCCAGGGCGGCATTTGGGGCTTACTTGGGAATTCCCTGGCGGTAAAGTAGAAGATGGCGAAGATGACCGAGAAGCACTTGAACGCGAACTTAAGGAAGAACTCGGAGTTACAGCAGAAATAGGGTCGTGCTGTTTTGAGACGCGTCATGGCTATGGATCAAGAGAAGTTCATCTTTTAATTTTTCGTTGTAAGTTGTTGGAGGGAACTCCAAGAGCACTTGATGTCAAGGCTATGGAATGGGCTGACTTAGAAACTTTAGTGGAACGAAAATTTCCACCTGCCGATTTACTTTTCGTTCAAGAACTTGTTGCTGGACGGATTAAGGCCGATGAAATTAATGAAGATGAAGATGATGATGAAGATGACTTTAAACCAGCACAAGTGGTAAGAAGACCTCGTTCATAGTTTAATTTTTTAAAATTTACTTTAAATCGTATGGCGAACATGGCTTGTGTTCGTCATTTTTTTACCCTGATATCAAGTAATGGGCTTTGTAGCAGCTTATCCGTAACGATAGATTTATTAGAAAATTATTGTTTGTAAAGTTTCTAAAGGTGCCGTTTATTTAATATTAGCCAATGAGTTGATGTTAATTGGGCTCAGGTCGATGGTCGATATTGAATTGCACAAGTGCTAATCACTCGATATTTTTAGGTAGACTAAAGCACCTCATCTTTTCTCTGAAGGCAGCAAATAGTTTAAAACCTAGCGGTTGATGGTTGGCATGGTCATTATTAAATCTTCGCTTATGTATTATCCTTCAAGGTGAGTGTGGCTCAAGGGATATAGGCAAGATAGCAATGAACACCGGTCAAAATAAAATGATGCCATTTGAAATTCATAATTAAGAATTCTAAGGTATGCCGTTGTTTTTTAAAAACTGACTCTGTTATTGCGCTTATTAAGTAAATCATAGGGATAATTTCTTGTAATAATTTTTGCAGGTTTGTCCGAAATCTTGAGGAAAATTTTATCGCCAAATAAAAGCAGCAGAAAATGAGTTCATGACCGCAATGATTTCTCTCCAGCTTAAAAAATTAGTTTTCTGTGTAAATTTCTAAAGGCTGTATCCAGGCTCTATCTTTTTGTTTTAGGTAGAGAAAGTAGGTTTTTGCTCTTTCAAGAGTTGCTTTAGGAAAAAGGACAAGTAGAGAGTCTTTATTATGCTCAAGTTTTATAGACTGTGACTTTAGTGGGAAGCCATTTTGGTCGGTTAAATAAAAATCGTAATGGCTTGAGTTTGTTGGCATGTACCAAAGGAAATAATCAGGCTCAGCCTTAAGTTTCCATTTTGCTTCGAAGGAATCCGCGCTGAAGGCTCCGTCTACCAGAAATGGGCCTGGCGGGCACAGAACAGATTCAGACGTATTACTGAGAATAGTTTCCAGGCTTATATTAAGATTTTTTGCGGTCTGCCCGCTAAAACTTGCAAGCAGAAAAGGTGTATCACCTACTACTCTACCGCATGTCTTTGGCAATAAATCAAAGAAAGTTTCTGGAGCAAGGCTTTGACCTTGGCTGAGAGCTGCCTTTTGGGAGTTCAGCATTTTGCCAGAACAAGAGTCACATGCGAAAAAAAACATGAATAGATAACAGAGCAAGGCCCGACCAGCTAAAAGCATGATGTCTCGTGATCGGGTTTGCTTATGCGGCATCAGTCTTCCTCGCCGTGAACGTTAACTTCGTAAGCCCCCATAGCCTCAAATAACTCGCGGACAATATCAACGCCTGTTTTTGAGTAGAGGCCAACGACAATTTTATTACCTTCCATGTAGGCTTCAGGGATTTCTCCCCATTCGATATCTGTATAGCCGTCGCCTGAGTAATCACTGAAGGCTAGGCCAAACTCATCAAATAATTCCTCTAGTAATAAAAATTTTTCATCATCTTCGTCATCTTCGCTACCTTCGATGATGTGCGAAAACCAGCTGTTTAAAAGCTTTGTTCCAGTTCTTGCCGTTTGCGGCGTGTCAAAAGTGGCAATAACTTCCAACTCACTCATAAAAAATTCTCTCCCTCACTAAAATAGACTATTTCTAGATTTCCAGTTGTTTTTTTCGTAAAGCGAGAAAATTGCAAGGCAGTTCATTAGAAAAATTACAAAAAAATAAAAATAACAGCGAACGAATGAGAAAAATTTCGTCCGCTATGGTTATTATCACAACTTCTTATTTATCTTTTTTCAATAAATCATCGGCCATTTCTGTGGCACTAGGATTGATTAATTCGTGACGAGCAAACACGGGATGACCATCGTATTCTCTTTGTACAAAATCAATAGGAAAGGATCTGTTTCTTTTGAAACGGAAAAATTCTTCTAAAATTCCATCTGCGTAGTCAACAATGAGCCCCAAAGCTCCATCGAGCTCATCTCCTCGCATGTTTTTGGCGAAAAATTCAAATAAGTGAGTTTTTTGCTCAGTCCCAATTCTGATTTCCAAGAAGGCGCACTCAAAACCAGTAAAACCTTTTACAGTAATTTTTTCACCAGGATTTAAGCGCTTTAGAAAACGCTCTAATAGAGCATCTGTAATCATGTTTTGGAGATCTTTTCTGATGACCTCGGGACAAAGTGATTTAGGATCCTTTGTAGCTTGCATATTTCGTTTTTTCCATTGCAAATTGTGGTCCATTAAGTCCACAATGTTTTTTACAAAAATGATTTAAAGACTTTTAGGTTTGTGCTGAAGTTGCGCTGGAAAAATAGGAACCAGCACAAACATAATCAAACTGGATGCTTTCTACACTAGGAATAGTAATGCGTATAGCCCTTTTATTAGTAAAGAGTATATTTCAAAAACTTAAATCCGTGAGCCAATATGGCTTATCTTGGTTTTTTTCTTCTTTTTTGCTTTATCATTCTGCATCCCTAGAGCGGAGCCACTTTTATGTTGTTTTGGATGAAGATGCTCGCTTGAGAACCGATGCTTGGCGAAATAAAGAAGCTTTAAGCATAAGCCTTTTTCCTTGCTGGCAAGAGGAATGGCAAACGGGGCTTTGTTATCAAGTGAGTAGGCTTGAAATTTTGAGCTCAGTTGTTGAAGCAATAGGAAAATTGGCAATACCTGGCACCTGGATATATCTATTTAAGCCAAGCCTCCTGCCTTGCACCTATGATGAAAAGTGTGCTCTCGGCGACATTAACTGGCAATTTAAAAGAGAAAGGCTCTTTGGGGGAATAATGAAGGAAATAAAGAGGATAGGAGTTTTGTATGGGGTTAATATAATATTAATTGATGATAGAGATAGTATTGGGCGTAAAAATAGCGCCCTTGTCGAGCGCTTATTTTTATAGTTTATTTTATTGTTTGATTAGTTGTCGTTTTTTACAACAATTCGATCATTTTCAAAAATAACCTTAACTTTGCCACCCTTTAAAGTGCCAAGAGGAGCAAGTGGAAGACGCAAAAATGCGGTACCTGCAGCAAGTTTTTGTGCACGATAAACGCGTTCTTGGCCTGAAATAGGGATTGAACGCCCTCTCGTTCCAGTGCCATGGTTGGCTAAAATATATTTTTCTAGGCTTTCAGTCTTTTTACCAGCTTTTACCAGCTCCTTTAGTGCTCTACGCAATAAAGGACCTGGGTTTTTACGATCGGCAATAAGTTTTTCAACTCCTGGAATGTCATCCAAGAGATAAGCAATTTGAATATCTTTAAAAGAAATAAGCGAGCGTCTTAATTGTTTTTTTACTGACATTTTATTCTCCAAAAAACGATTATAGCGCATTAATACCTGATAAAAAGTTATTATGCATGAATGCGAACTATTCGCCTGACACTATATAGAAAGCTTTCTACTAGTCAAGTGGTTGCATTGTTGATGAAATATATTTAGTGAACATTATTTTTCAATCGCTTGTTTTAAGTCTAACCAAAGATCATTTTTATCTTCAATCCCGACAGATAAACGAATTAATGCATCATCTATTCCAATAGCATGGCGAGATTCTTTAGCTATACTTGCATGAGTCATAGAACTAGGGTGTTCAATGAGACTTTCTACACCACCTAAGCTCTCAGCACAGGTAAAAAGTCTTGTATTTTCACAGACTTTTTTGGCCTGAATTTCATTGCCTTCTATAACAAAACTAATCATGCCAGAAGAACCCTTCATTTGACTTTGAGCAAGAACATATTGAGGATGCTCTGGGTCAAATGGAAAATATACTCTATTAATTTGAGGATGTTTTCTTAAATTTTGATAAATAAAAGATGCATTTTCGCAATGTTGTTTCATTCGTAAGGCTAGAGTTTTTATTCCTCGCAGGGTAAGAAAACAGTCCCAAGGGGCAGGTATTGCGCCTATTGAGTTTGACAGGAAAGCTATCTTTTCCGCCCACATAGGATTGCTTGTCATGATAGCTCCACCTACCACATCGCTGTGTCCTCCAATGTATTTGGTGGTTGAGTGAACTACGATATCAGCGCCTAAAAGTAGAGGATTTTGCAAAGCTGGCGTAGCAAAGGTATTATCTACCACAACCAAAATGTTATGCTCTTTCGCTTTGTTACTCACTGCTTTGATATCTACAAGCTTGAGAAGAGGATTAGATGGACTCTCAACCCAGATCATTTTAGTCTGTTTTGTTATGGCTTGTGCTAATAGTTCTTGTTTGGATAAATCTAAAAATGTGTATTTTATACCAAAGCGTTCGAATACTTTGGTGAAAAGACGCCTGGTTCCTCCGTAAAGATCATCGAGCGCTATCACATGGTCACCAGGATTGAGCCCTAGCATCAGGATGCTTGTTGCAGCACAGCCTGAGGCAAAACAAAAAGCAAATTGTGCATGTTCTAGTGCCTTTAAACTTTCCTCAAGTGCGGTGCGGGTAGGATTGTGGGTGCGAGAGTATTCATATCCCTTATGCTGGCTTGGAGAGGTTTGAGCATAAGTTGAGGTCTGAAAAACTGGAGTCATGACTGCGCCAGTGACTTTTTCGGGGTGTTGGCCAGCATGAATGCATTGTGTGGCAAAGTCCATTGCTTGGGAGATTTTCATATTTGTCCTCGTGAGTTAGTAAAATAATCAGCAGAGATCACTGTTGATCAAACTGTAACAAAAAAAGGAGTGAGCGAATGGGGATACTGACTAATAAGACAGCTATTATCACAGGGGCAAGCAGGGGAATCGGAAGAGAAATTGCTCTAAAACTCGCGTCACTGGGAGCCAATGTGGTGTTGGCAGCCAAAACTAAAGAACCACATGAATTTTTAGAGGGAACTATTGTAAGTGTTGCTCAGGAAGCCACTAAATTAGGAGCTCAAGCCCTGGCTTATCAAATCGATGTGCGAGATGAAGTGCAAATTGCTCAACTGGCAAAAGATAGCGTAGAGAAATTTGGCGGCATTGATATTCTCATAAATAATGCCGGGGCGATATATCTTACTGACACGCTTCATACCGAGGCAAAACAATTTGATCTTATGCATTCGATCAATGTGCGAGCAACCTTTCTTATGTCGAGAGCGTGTATTCCCTACATGCAAAAGCAAGGAGGCCACATCATAAATATGTCGCCTCCAATCTCAATGGATATAAAATGGCTTGAACCTCATGTAGCGTATACTATGTCGAAATATGGCATGTCTATGTGCACAAGGGCGATGGCAGAAGAGTTTAGATCAAATAATATTTCAGTAAATTCTTTATGGCCTAAAACTTTAATCTACACTGCCGCCATAACACGCTTGATGGGTGATGAGGCCAAGAAAAACTGCCGCATACCAGCAATCATTGCTGATGCAGCAGCAAGCATTGTGAGCCAGACCCCAGGAGAAGTGACCGGGCAATGGCTTATCGATGAGGATGTACTCAAGATGGCCGGAGTTAAGGAATTTAAACAATATGAATGTGTTGAAGGTTCTGAGCCTGTATTTGATTTGTATGTAGGTTAGAGCCGTTCTTGCGGGGGGCATGGCGAAAAATAGATTTTTACAACAAAGGTTTTGTCAATATGAAAAAATTATTATTATTTTTTTTTGTGATGCCAATAAAGATCTTTGCTTTTAGTGAGGATGGCGATTACCACTTGCATCTTGGCGGTAGTGTTTCGAGAGAGTTTTTACAAAGCTTGGCAGTGAATGATGTGCGCGATGATTTGATAGCGCAGATAAATGATCCATCTTTGAGTATAAAATTATTTTCTATTTCTCACCAACTACTCAATAGTCCTGAACGTATAAAGTCTGCGACATTAGATGTGATCAATAAAAGTGAGGCCAGTTATTTAGAAATCCGCACCGGTTTGCGCTCTTTTGATGAAAGTAAAAACTACCAGCCTTATCTCGATTCTTTTGTGCAAGCTTTACGGGAGTCACCAAAAGCGGTTAAAGGCTATCTAAGTGTTGATCGTTTTAAAAGTGAACACGATAAAAACTATATCAATTTTATCATTGATGCAGCTTTAAAAAACTCAGATGTGATTGCGGGAATTGATATATCGGGTTTTTCTCCTCACGCACCAAGGATGCTTGAGGGAGAGTTTCTTTCTCAAACCATCGAAAAAATTCTTCAGCATAATCTTTGTTTGACTATTCATATGGGTGAAACCCAATCTCAAGAAGAATATAGAGATTCAACTACGGTATTATCTAGCTTGCAAAAATTATTTGAAAAAAATTCTTTATATCGACAAAAAGTTCGTTTAGGCCATGTAATATTTCTTACTGATGAACAAGTGGGAATTTTATTAGAACTTCGTGTCCCGTGTGAGTTCTGTCCTTCATCATTTATTTTTTTGACAAAGAATATTGAATTCGATCACAAGAAACATCCTTTAAAAAAAATCTTCAAAGAAGGGGTTAGTGTGCTCTTAGGGACTGATGATACGCTTATATTTCAAACAAGTTTTAAAGAGGAGCAGAATAAATTTAAACAATTTTTTATATTAGGCGAGCCTATGCATTAATCAGCTTGCAAAAAGGCTGTGATTTTGTAACTAAGAGCAGTGAAATAACTATTGAAAAAAATAATTGTGCTGAATATTTGGAGATTTAAATTCCATGACAAGAAAAATAGGTGAACATCGCGTTGTTATTGCCAGCCATAATATGGGCAAAATTAAAGAGATTACTGCTCTGTTTGAGGGGCAT
Organism: Myxococcales bacterium; assembly: GCA_023898405.1. Lineage (NCBI taxonomy): Bacteria > Pseudomonadati > Myxococcota > Myxococcia > Myxococcales > Myxococcales bacterium. The sequence continues at coordinate 187,144 of CP060221.1, read as the reverse complement.
GCCATTGAAACGACATCTGCAAGAGCACTCGATCTAAATGTTCCTGAAGAGAATGGTAAGACCTATTTAGAAAATGCACTGATAAAGGCTCGCGCATGTGTAGAGGCTACAGACGATGTGTCTTTGGGAGATGATTCGGGGCTTGAGGTGGAGGCGCTTGGTAAACAGCCAGGCCTCTATACGGCTCCCTTTACTGTTGAACAGGGCGGCTTAGCACTAGTTTTTCAAAAATGGCAGCAGAATGAAGCTATCATGAAAGATCCTCGAGCGGCTTTTTTGTGTACTCAGGTTTTGGTGTGGCCTGACGGACACTATGAGCATTTCGAAGCCAAAATAAATGGCCGCCTGGTTTTTCCTCCCCGAGGAAACAATGGGCATGGTTATGATCCAATATTTATGCCTGATGGCTATGACAAAACCATGGCCGAGATGACTTTTGAGGAGAAACAAAGGTGCTCACATCGGTTTGTAGCTTTAAAAGCTTTGCTCGAGAAAGTTTTATAAACTTAGTTTTTTAGAGAGGGCAGGAAATTTTAAAGCCCTTTTCATGCATCCATTCATCGTTAAGGTATTTGCTCAAATAGCGTGTTGATGAATCTACAAGAATTACCAATGCATTTTTTTTACGTGGGTTTAATGGTTGTGGATTATTTATAAAATATTTGATCGCTCCTAGGACAGCGGCACCGGTTGATCCTCCAACCAAAAGTCCTTGTTCTTGAACAAGCCTGCGTGCCATCTGGAAGCTTTCTTCATCCTCAACTTGAACAACGTCATCCATCGCCTTCATATTGATAGTGGTAGGCAGAAAATCTTCGCCGATACCTTCGACCAAATATGAGTGAGGGTTTCCCATCTTTCCTGTGTTAAAAAGATCGTAATAGATACTTCCAACAGGATCGACGCCGATAACTTTTAGTTTAGGATTCCTCTCCTTGATGTAACGAGAAATTCCACTGACTGTTCCTCCTGTGCCAATACCAACGATTAAATAATCGAGGCTATCGCCGCATTGTTCATATATCTCAGGGCCTGTGCTGTAGTAGTGAGCATCGGGATTATCTTGATTAGCATATTGATTAGCATAAAAGGAATTGGGGGTATCTCTCACTAATTTTTGCGCTACTTTGTAATAAGAACGCTCATCGTCGGCCGCTACATCAGTTGGGCAGGTGATAACGTGAGCTCCCATAGCTTTTAGAGCCATTTGCTTTTCTTTGCTTTGTTTATCTGCCATGACGAAAATACATTTGTATCCCCGCAATGCAGCGACCATAGCGAGACCCATTCCTGTATTGCCGCTGGTTGCCTCAATGATTGTCCCCCCGGGTTTTAAAAGCCCTTTTTTTTCTGCTTGATTAATAATGTGCAGGCCAATGCGGTCTTTGATCGAGCCGCCGGGGTTAAGGAATTCGCACTTTCCATAAAGATTGACACTGAGGTTAGGGGCAAGTTTTTGCAATGAAACAATTGGTGTTGTGCCGATAGTCTCTAAAATATTTTCTTTGGCAATAGTAGCGATGCTCATGATAAATACCTCTTATCATTGTCTAACACGAGAAAGCTTATGGATATTTTGCTTTTAAAAAATATTTTATCGACGCTCAAAAACGAGCATGAAAAAAATTTACTTCTTTCGGCTATGGGGGTTGTGGCGGAAGAGTGGACATTAGTAGAAAAATTAGGAGGGGCAGAAAAATTTTTGGAAAGTAATATCGCTCTTCAAAAACTGAGCGAGCAATTATCAAAAGATAAATTATTGGAAAAATTTATAGAGACATTAAGAGAGCAGCTCGATAATTTTTACTCACAAAGTGGTTTTTTGCTCAATGCACGAGATCTATTTAAGGTTCACCATATAAAAAACTTACCTCTGGTGTTTATGGCTTGCTTTAATCAGCAAGTGCTAATGAAACGCCCGCGTATCGCTATAGTTGGAGCAAGGCTTGCAGACCAAGATGCTCTTAAATTCACCTATAAATTAGCCAACCAGTGCGCTCAGAATAATATTTGTGTTATTTCAGGAGGAGCTTTGGGAGTTGATAGTGCTGCACATGAGGGGGCACTTGTCGTTGGTGGAAATACTATTGTTGTTAGTGGAGCTACATGCTCATTTAAAAAATTAAACATTAATCCAATGCTAAAAAGTTTTGATGCCAACAATCAATGCGTATTGTTTCCCTATGGGCCTCACTTGAGTCAGAGAAAATTTATGTTTGTGCAAAGAAACCGCTATGTTGTTGCTTTGGCAGATGCGATTGTTATCGTTCAGGGAGGAGCTGAATCTGGTACTCTTCACACTGCGCGTTTTGCTAAAGAATTGGGGGTTAAACTTTTTGCAATTCCTGGCGCTTTAACTAACCAACTTTCTTATGTGCCTAACATGCTTTTAAGTGATGGTTCTGCAAAAGCTTTAACAAACTTTGAGCAATTGCATGAGGCTGTGGATCAAAAGTTAGCAAAGACAACTATTACAAGGAAAAGAAAAACACAGGTTTTATCAAGCCACAACAATGATGCTCTGCCAGAATTATTAGAACTCTTAAAAAGCCATGGGGGAGTTGCGACTATGGATCAGTTAATCCATTGGTCAAAGCGATCTTTTGTGTCGATTCAAGAAGAAATGTTGATGTTTGAAATGGAATCTTTGATCAAAAAACAAGGACACAATTATATGCTGATAGAAAAATAAATTTTTGAAGTGTCTGTAGTTATGTCACCAGGCTGTTTGGGGAATAATTTATAGCATCTCTCGGTGGCTTTCAAAACATTGACGGTAATCCAGATATAGCGCTTATTTTCATACCAAGGCTAGAAAATCCTTTTGTGTTTTAAGTCGTTCCTATGGGATGGGAGAACTTTCTCGCCTTGAGGCGGTAGCTGTTCAGTAATTGATTTAATGTGTGGTTAAATGTTATTTTTTGTAGTTATTATGCAGGGTTAACTGGATGTGTTGCGCTAACATGCCGAATTATTTATTGATGTGCCTCTTGCCCTTTATAGGGAAAATGAGTTTGATGGATGATAAAGGGTACATTATCCTTTAAAAGCTCACAAAAATAGTTTATTGCCCTTATTTGTCTGTAGAAAAGTTGTGAGTAGGCTGGACTAAGGCCCATTTTTAGACTTTTTAATTTGTATTGGCCTACAACTATTGTATGGTGACTGCGCAAGAGTGCTTAGGTCATCTTATGAAAGACCCGTAAACCTAGAAAGAATCATGATGAAAAAATCCTTGGTTGTGGTGGAATCGCCTGCCAAAGCAAAAACTATTCGAAAATATTTGGGCCCTAGCTATGAAGTGATGGCATCTGTAGGGCATATCCTGGATCTTCCTGCTCGCAGTATGGGAGTGGATTTGGAGTCTGGGCACTTTACGCCTGCCTACGAAGCTATCATGGGCAAAGATAAGGTTATTGCCGAGATTAAAAAGAATGCTAAGAAAGTTGATACGGTATACTTGGCGCCCGATCCTGATCGTGAGGGAGAGGCGATTGCCTTTCATATTGCCAGTGTAGTAAAAGAGGCCAAACCCAAGGATCCTCCACACATTGTTCGTGTGCGCTTTCATGAATTAACCAAAAAGGCCATAAATGAAGCTTTCAAACACCCCGATCATTTAAATCAAAATCTATTTGATGCTCAACAAGCTCGGCGCATTTTAGATCGAATAGTTGGTTATAAAATAAGCCCTATTTTATGGAAAAAGGTTCAAAGAGGGTTGAGCGCTGGGCGAGTACAGTCTGTTGCTGTACGCTTAGTGGTTGATCGGGAACGAGAAATAGAGGTTTTTGTAAAAGAAGAATACTGGACTATCAGTGCCCTTGCTGATGCTCAACTTGATCCAAAGTTTCAGGTGAAACTCGCAAAAATAAACAATAAAAAGGCTGAAGTCCATAATGAAGAGCAGGCCCTTCACATTAAAAAAGCCCTTTTAAACCAATCAGCCAACGTTAGCAAAGTACAAAAAAAAGAACGAATCCGTAGACCAGGCCCACCTTTTATAACTTCAAAACTTCAACAGGATGCGGCTCGCGCTTTTAGATTTAGTACTAAAAATACTATGCGGATTGCTCAAAGTCTGTATGAAGGTATCGAGCTTGGAGAGGAGGGCGCAGTAGGTTTAATAACTTACATGAGAACCGATTCAACTCGGGTGAGTGACGATGCAATCAAAGAAGTAAGATCTTTTATTGAACAGAGTTTCGGAGCTGATTTTGTTCCAAAGTCACCCAATTATTTTAAAAATAAGAAAAGTGCTCAAGAGGCTCATGAAGCGATTAGGCCTACTTCAGTTGAACGCACACCTGATAAAGTAAAAGCCTTTTTAAAACCAGAGCAGCTGAAGCTTTATACACTTATTTTTGATCGCTTTGTAGCATCGCAAATGACACCGGCTGTTTACGACCAAACGACGGTAGAAGTAAGCAAAGATGAATATTTACTCAGAGCCACTGGATCTATTTTGCGCTTTGCCGGTTTCTTGAAAGCCTATCGAGAGCAAGCAGATGAAGATGATCAAAATGCCAAGGATGAAGCTGATAGCGAACGTATACGGCTGCCCGATATTAAAGAAGGTGATCGAGTTCATTTAAGCAAAGTAGAAGCCGAACAACATTTCACCCAGCCGCCACCACGTTTTAGTGAGGCAAGTTTAGTTAAAGAACTTGAGGAAAAGGGAATCGGACGGCCTTCAACCTATGCTGCCATCATGTCAACAATAGTCGACAAAGGCTATGCTGAAAAAAACCAGGGAAGATTTAACCCTACCGAGCTTGGGCGCATTGTGACCGATCTTTTATTGGAAAATTTCCCCAATATTATGAATGTGGAATTTACTGCATCGATGGAAGAAAAACTCGATTCCATCGAAGATGGAGCGCATAACTGGCTTAAAATTCTTAATGATTTTTACGATCCGTTTAAAGGCTCAGTAGATAAAGCTGCTGAGAATATGCGCAACATTAAGCGAATGGAAGAAAAAACTGATTTAAACTGCGAAAAATGTTCTTCCCCTTTGGTTATAAAATGGGGGAAAAATGGATCTTTTATTGGCTGCTCCGCTTATCCTGAATGTTCTTTTACTGCTCCTTTCAAACGGGTGGATGGAAAAATTGTCATTGAGGAGAAAAAGCAAGTTAGTGATGTAAAGTGCTCTTCTTGTGGAGCTCCTATGGTTCAAAAGCGAGGGAAATTTGGAGAGTTCTTGGGGTGCTCACGCTATCCTGACTGTTCTAACACCATGCCTTTGCCCTCCGGGATTAAGTGTCCTAAGGGAAATTGTGGGGGAGATATAGTAGTCAAGCGTTCTAAAGGTGGAAAAACCTTTTACGGATGCTCCACATATCCCAATTGTGATTTTGTATCTTGGCAAAAACCAGTGGCGAAAGCGTGTGAGACATGTGATTCTGGTTATTTGTTGGAGAAAGTAAGTAGAGATACGGTCAAATGGGTGTGTCCAAGTTGTAAGGCAGTAACAAGCCCTGATGAGTGATGCCAGGCTGAGTATGCTCTTGGTTTTTTATGTTTTTTTTCAAACACGGTGCTATTGACTCGCTTGTGCCGCATGGAGCCTTCTTGTATGGTCCCGTTCTGGATTAATAAAAGGTAGGCATATTCATGTTAAAAGCTGTTATAGCAAAAGAATTTAAAAAAGCCTTAGAAAAGCTTATTGTCCAAAAGCAGTTGGACTCTGAACAAATGCTCTCTTTGTTGCCAAAAATGATAGTAGAGCGTCCAAAGAACCCTGCACATGGGGATTTTTCCTGCAATATAGCGATGGTTTTAGCTAAAATTGCTCAATGTTCGCCAAGAGAATTGGCTGCTACGTTGAGCTCATTCTTAAAGGATTCTATTTTTTCGAAAATTGAAATAGCTGGTCCCGGTTTTATAAATCTTACTCTCAAAGAAAACATCATGAGTTTTGTTGTTTCTGAGGTAACAAGGCAAGGAAAGGATTATGGTACCACCAAACTTGATCCTTCTCCCAAAGCGCTTGTTGAGTTTGTCTCAGCCAACCCAACAGGAGGTTTACATCTTGGACACGCTAGAGGGGCCTTTGCCGGAGATGCTTTAGCGCGCATGTTATCTGCAGCAGGTTATCAGGTCACCAAGGAATATTATGTCAATGATGCAGGCAATCAGGTAGAGATTCTCGGCCGCACTATTCATAAGCGTTATCGAGAATTATTTGGCGAGAGCATTGAGATAGAGTCTGGAGAGTATCCTGGTTCTTATGTTATCGATATAGCAAAAGCTCTCAAAGAACGGGATGGCAATAAATGGTTAAAGCTTTCTGAGGAACAATGGTTGCAGCCCTTAGTTAAATTTGGTGTTGACTATAACTTGGAGGTCATTAAGTCGACTCTTGCTAAGCTCGACATTCACATGAATTCTTGGTTTTTTGAGCATACACTTCACCAAGGGAGTGCCCTGGATGATTTGATTGATTCGTATGATAGACGCAATATGATCTATGAGGCCAATCAAGCTCACGGCACAAGTGAAAAAATTCGCCGCGATGAAAGCAAAGCTGCCAAATATTCTCACTTACAAGAAGGCGGCTGGTTTCTAAAGACAAGTTTATTTGGTGATGAAGAAGATAGAATAATTAAACGGAAAGATGGGCGCTTTGTATATCTCACAGCTGATTTAGCCTACCATCATCAGAAATTTGTCCGTGGATATGATCTAATCGTTGATGTTTTTGGGGGTGATCATGCAGGACATATTGGTCGCATAAAAGCTGGAATGGAAGCAATGGGGCACGATATCAGCAGGCTTCGCTTTGCTATTGTACAGATGGTCCGTTTATTAAAAGATGGTCGGGAGGTTCGTTTTTCAAAACGAGCTGGAGAAATTGTTGGTATTGATGATCTGCTTGACAGTGTTGGAGCTGATGTGGCTCGCTTTGTTTTTCTGATGAGAGCCCTTAATTCTCAGTTTGATTTAGACTTAGATGTTGTGACTCGGCAAAGCCAGGATAATCCTGTTTTCTACGTTCAGTATGGTCATGCCCGCATGGCCACCATTTTGAAAAAAGCTCATGAAGAAAAAGGAATTTCTTTTGATGCATCGCTGTTCGATCAACAAGCGATGAAGCATTTGAGTTTGTCTGAGGAACGAGAGTTATTGTTAAAAATTTCTGAACTCGCTCATGTTGTACATGATGCAGCTCTGGCACTCGAACCACATCGATTAATCTATTTTTGCCAGGATTTAGTGAAATCCTTTCACTCATATTTCACTAAGTACCGACACAGTGAAAAAATTATTTCAGATGATCCTGATAAAACCTTTGCTCGTCTTTCTCTTGTGTCGGTAGTTAAGCAAACCATTGCTAATGCACTCCAATTTGCCGGAATTTCGGCACCAGAATATATGGAACTGACAGAATCAGATTCTGATAATTAGGAATTTACATGACAAAAACTCATGAACATATCAGGAATTTCTCAATAATCGCCCATATTGATCATGGCAAAAGCACGCTGGCAGACCGTATATTGGAGCATACGGGTGCCTTGCAGAAAAGGGAGATGAAAGAGCAGTTTTTGGATAAGATGGAGCTCGAGCGAGAGCGGGGCATTACCATCAAGTCTCAGGCTGTTCGGCTTAACTATAAGCATACAGATGGCACAAATTATATCTTTAATTTAATCGATACGCCAGGTCATGTTGATTTCGGCTATGAAGTTAGTCGCTCTTTGCGCGCATGCGAAGGAGTGTTGCTGGTGGTGGATGCAACTCAAGGCGTTGAGGCCCAAACTCTGGCTAATGTCTATTTGGCACTGGAACACGATTTGGCCATAGTTCCCGTGATAAATAAAATTGATTTGCCAAGCGCCGATCCAGATCGAGTAAAAGAGGAAATCGAAGATGTTATAGGCATAGATGCAAGTGATGCAGTGCTTGTATCTGGGAAAACGGGATTAGGAATCGAAGGATTATTGGAGGCCATTGTTGAGCACATTCCTCCTCCGGCCGATCTTGACGATAAAGCGCTGAGTGCTTTGGTCTTTGATAGTTGGTTCGATAATTTTCGCGGTGTAGTGGTATTGGTTCGTGTCATATCTGGCACACTCAAACCAGGCGATGCTATCAAGCTTATGCATAATCAAAAGGTGTTCAATGTGATTGAGCTTGGCGTATTTGCACCGCATCCGCAAAAGGTGGCACAGCTAAAATCAGGTGACGTAGGTTTTATTATTGCAAATATCAAAGTGGTGACCGATGCAAAAGTTGGAGAGACCATTACGACTGCTGAAGGTGGATGCACAACACCTTTGCCAGGATTCAAAGACGCTAAACCTATGGTTTTTGCTGGAATATTTCCCGTAGACAGTGTGGAGTATGAAGGCCTTCGAGATGCGCTTTTCAAGTTGGTATTAAATGACGCTGCTCTTACATTTGAGCCCGAGTCTTCCCAGGCTTTGGGTTTTGGTTTCCGATGCGGATTTTTGGGGCTTCTGCATATGGAAATCGTTCGCGAGCGGTTGGAGAGGGAATTTAATCTTACTTTGATTACCACGGCCCCTACGGTAATTTATCAAGCCTATCTGAAATCGGGCGAGCAAGTTAGAGTTGATAACCCTGCAAAGATGCCAGATCCTACCCGCATCGATTACCTTGAAGAGCCCTATATTAAAGCAAGCATTCATACACCCAATGATTACGTTGGTGCTTTGATGATGTTGTGTGTGGAACGCCGAGGTGAGCAGATTGGCATAAACTATGTCAGTGAACGTCATGTGGTTATAGAATATTTATTACCTATGGCTGAGGTGGTGTTAGATTTTTTCGATCGTCTCAAGAGTATTTCACGTGGCTATGCGAGTTTTGACTATGTGTTTGATTCTTATCGTGTCTCCAAACTTGTTAAAGTTGACGTATTACTTAACGGTGATCCGGTCGATGCACTTTCAATCATAGTTCACAAAGATACTGCTCAACGCAGAGGAAGAGTTTTATGCGAAAAAATGAAAGAAATTATTCCTCGCCAACAGTTTCAAGTAGCAATTCAAGCTGCCATAGGGGGGAAAATTATTGCGCGTGAAACGGTATCAGCGCTACGCAAGGATGTAACAGCGAAGTGCTATGGTGGTGATATTACTCGAAAACGCAAACTGCTCGAGAAACAAAAAGAGGGCAAAAAACGAATGCGTCAAATTGGGAGAGTAGAGCTTCCGCAAGAGGCATTTTTAACAGTATTAAAAATAGATTAACTCATGAAGGTAAAAGATGTTTGACAAGTTGACGAAAGGAAAGCTCATAGCTGGCTTGATTGCAATTACAATAGCAGGATTTTTTTGGAATGTTTTTTTCCCTCCTGGTGGATCAGGAGCAAATATTCTTTTAGGAATTTTTGTTGCCGTCTTTTTTATTTATTATTTTTCGGGTTATTTCGGATCACTTATTGATCAAGAAATTTTTCCAGGCGGGAGCAAAAAGCGAGCTCGACTGTATCGGGCTTTGCATAATTTTACTGTGGAACTAGCCACACAATTATCTAATATTAAAAAAAGTAAATCAAAATTGCGTAAAATCGGACAAAAACCCATTGAAGACTTGGAACAATCCCTCAGCCAAGCTCAACAGGTGATGAGCCAAATTAAATCTCAATGGAGTCAACAAGGATCCATGAATGACCATGAACATCTTTTGAAAGATGCTCATGAAAAACTAGAAAGAAGTAGCAGAGCAGTTTTTTCTCTCCAAAGAAAATGGCGTTTTCTTTATGGAATGCCTTCACTCATTTTCGCGCTCTTCTGCGCATTGCTCATACGGGAAGTTATTATTGAACCTTACCAAATTCCCTCAGGTTCAATGATTCCTACGCTGCTTGTTGGGGATCATTTATTTGTTTCTAAATATTATTATGGTTTGTCGAAGCCATTTAGTAGTGAGCCTGATTTCATTATTCAGTGGCGTAAACCAAAACCTGGTGATGTAGTAGTATTTAAGGCACCTGACTATGTTGGGCGTCATGCCGGACAGGCTTGGATTAAACGGGTAATTGCCACTGAAGGACAGACTGTTCAAGTGATAAACAATGTCGTTTATGTAGATGGCAAGCCTTATGAACATGTAGAACAGGCAAAGCCCGTAACCTATATGGACTTTTTTGGTTTTGGGGGACCTGATGGTGGGGTATGGCGTAAGCAGACAGCGCTACGAAGCATTGAAAAGATCGGAAACATAGAACATCAGATTCATATTATGCCTTTTGCTCCTTCGCCTGCTTTGGGAGCGAAGTGGCCTGTTGCCTCAAGCATGAGTTTGCCAGGCTTGGAATGTAGTATGGAATCATGCAAAGTGAAGCCAGGCTTTTTATTTGTGATGGGTGATAACAGAGGAAATTCTGCTGATAGCCGAATTTGGGGGGCATTGCCTGTAGCTCGTATTAAAGGAAGGGCAAGTTTTATATGGATGAGTGTTGATGGCTCAGAACAATCAGTGAAGATCGGACCATTTAATCTACCGAAATTCCGTTTTGAACGTTGGTTTACAGGAATTCATTAGAGCAATGAATTGCGAACCTAATAAAAACGCCCCAACAATTGTATAGGGGCGTTTTGTTTTTTAGCGGTAAAATAGTGATTTATCTTAAATAGATCAATCTTAAGCAAAACCTCATGATTGATCACATCTTTTTGTTGACAAGATAGATTCGGCGATTTGGTAACCTTTATACATAGCATAAAGTTCTCTAAGCCCTCGCCATAAGACGAGCCATCCAGGAGGACCGTTATATTTAATGTGTCCTCCCAACCTTGCTATTTGCCTTAAAACTTCATCGACAGTAAGCAATGATTCCGCGGTATAATTTTGCAGCATAGCTAATAATGGAGGCGGTATATAAAGTTCTGGTGAGCTATTTGCTTCATTTGCTTTATTGCGTAGCCGCAGGAGAAACCAGGCTATTGGTATAAAGACTCCCAAACAATTTTTCAGGCTGTGAAAGCTTTCTAACTGTCTTTTTTCATATGAGCATCCAGTTTTAAGGACTTTAAAGTATTCTTCTATGACCCAACGTGAGCAATAGCATTCGATAATCTTTTCGATATCTTGGCGCGAAGCGATTGGTTCTTGAGTGAGTAAAATCCATTCAATAGGCTTTTCATCTTTAGGCGGATTTCGCTCTAGAATAAGAACAGCATTTATATCTAAAGATAATGCATATTTTTTATCTACACAGTTTGATCTTTTTAATGTAATTTGTTTTGCTTTAATATCTACTATCGTATTGCGGGCATCTCTTTTAACAAGCCTTTTATTATTAGCCCCGCCGGATTTTTTATTTCTTCTAGAAAGATGTATTTCTTTAGAAAACAATCTGCTTTCTTCTGCAAATTCCTCGCGTAAATGCTTGCCGTTTACAAGGGCGCGGTCATAGCAGCCCCTAACAATAAATCGATGTTCTTTGTTCGATAAATCAGCAAGCAAAGCATAACTATCTGTTTCACTATCGCATACGTGGATTGCATTTTTAGCGCTTTCGCTGAGTTTAGAAATGCTATCGATTGCGTCATTCCATCTTTGTTTTTCCGATGGCAGGCGACGAGACTGAGTCTGTGTAAGAATCCCTTTTTTTCTGAGTGCATAAGGACTGATTTTTTCACCGCGCTTAAAACAATGCAACCCCAATGTACCTAATGGTTCTCTATCTGACGCAGAAATAGCTAAACTGAAATGACCAAAGAAGCTTGCACTTTTACCTAGTGAGGTTGTTCCAAGGTCTCGTCTCTTTCCTGAAAATACAAACTCACTCGAATCATGCGCAATAATAATATCATTATTCTTATTGCACATACGCTTTAAAGTAGCTTGCTTGTGCGGTTCTAAAATGTCTTTTATTTCTATGTAAGGATTTCCCACAAACCGATAGAACCCCTCTAATTCTGCCGAACTCCCAAATGCCTCAGGAAAAGATTTCTCTGGACTTTCAATAACCGAGCTAACAATTGATAAAAGGCGCTTAGTTAAGCGCTTATCACCAAGATTTGATTCTATAAATTCTGTTCTTATATGATTCATTGAAAAACTTGATCACATCAAATTAAACTTGAAAATGCTTAAACGACTTTGTCAACAAAAAGATGTGATCAATCATGAGAGCAAAACTCAGGTTAATTATTTTGTGTACAGCGTCTCCACTGCAGATTAAAAACTAAGCCCGCGCGAACATCAGCACTATCAACTGTTGCAAGAGCATCTTCGCGAAGTGAATTAGAGCGTACAAACATCGAGGTGTTTGCTCTTAAAATTACGCTTTGTCCGCAATCCGACCACGTAACAGCTGAAGCAGCGATAGCATTTTGAATCAGGTACTCATCTTCAAGTCTTCCTCTGAATTTTTTCTCGTACGCTGGACCTTCGCTGCCTGCAAAAAAATATTCCACTCTAAATTGGCTATAGGCTCCGTAAGGTAGACTGTTGAAGCCACGGTAATCAATTTGAAAAATTGAAACACTGTAGCCTTGTGGAATATGAACTGGAACGGCAATATTGCATATTTTGCGGTTAAAACTTTTTCCAGTGTCTCCACCTGCTTCTACCACAAATGAGTCAAATAAAATACTAAGGGACTTAGCATCGTCAGCAACAGCAACCGCAGCACTTCCTCCAGGGCACCCTGTGCCGCCGTACTCGGGGTTTCCTAATCTGACATCGTCATACCATGCAGCAGAGGCGTTAAAAGCAAGCGTGAGTGATGCAAATATAAAAGCAAATTTTCTCATAGCTTTTCCTAAGATGAAGCGAGCCCCTCCTGCTGTGCTTCATCTTTTTATGTGATTGGATGTTTAGGAAGGACTGACGAGATTGTCCTAAGAAAAGAAAAAAAATATCAAATTAAAATTGTATAAAATTCTAATGAAGGTCCATGAAAAAAAGGTTTTTTCTTTATTTGCTTATATGAAATAAATAATTTTTTTTTTGCTTAAAAATGATCAATAGTGAACGAAATATGACTTTGGGATCATAATGAAGAAATAAAAGTAGGCTATTTTGCTGATTATGGAGTTTATTGTAGACGTAGTTAAATATATAGGCTGTATGAATTAGTACCATGTGTTTTAATGTTGTTGTAATTTGAGTGCAACTTTAGTTTTTTAGGTTTATGATGATGGCGACGAGTCTAATTATACGCCTAAGAATTGTTGGTGATATTTTAACATCAAGTAATGAAAAATAAAGTGCTAAATGTAATGGTGAAAATATATTACCTGGAGAATCTTAAATATAATATGATTTCAAATAAAAACAGCCTCTTTGTGAGGCTATTTTTTTATGGTTAATAAAATTACAGTTTTCCAGTATCTATTTTGGCTATAACTTTATTGGATTTATCCAAAGCTGCTAAAATGCGTTTTTGTTGTTGTTTGGCTACCTTGTTCCATTTTTTAGATTGAACAAATTCGCCCAAAGCCTTGTTAGCTTTCAATAACATGACCAATCCTTCACCTGCTTCTTGAGCGCTTAATTTTTTAGCTTTCTTTTCTAGAGATAACATGGTCAAGCTGCTTGGAGCCTGGCTGGCATTTGTTGGAGGATTAATGTATCCGTCGGCTAGGCTTGCGGTAGCTTGAGCAACGTTTAAAGCTGTTTCAACGTTACCAGGTGTCACAACCGCCATAAGCACGGGAGTAACAGCAGCAATAACCGGAATTAAAGAAAGGCCTACTCCTGATGCAACTAAAGCGCCACCCAAAGCGGTTGCTCCAATCGGAATCAATACATTGGCGATACTTACTCCGGTCTTTATCAAAAACATGAGCTCATCGCTATTGGTGATGGTGGTTAAAGCTTTGTTCGCTAAACCTAAAGCGCCTTTAGCCACATCTTTCATAGTTTTAAATGTTGATGATACAAAATTAGTAACGGTACCGAAGGCTGATTTAACTGTATCTTTTAAGAATAAGTCAGACATCGTGGCTTCGTCTAAGACTAAGTCGCCATTTTTGATATCTTCCATCATCATTGGATCTAAAGCCATTTGAGTTACTAAATCTTTAGCTAAATCAATGCTATCTTGGTCTTTCAGCATCATTTCATCAGCCATCATATTAACCACAGCATCAGCCATGTAATGAGCTTCTAATTTTTCAAACGAATCAAATTGAGGATTTTCAGCTTTGAGCCCAAAAGAAAGGGACAGCGCTGCAATTATGCTAAACATAGGAATTTTCATATTTCTTACTCCATTCCAAAAAATATTTGCCAAAGTATTTTGAACACTTGGAGTCTGAATTTAGCAACCATAGATGATATACGCAGGTATAATGATCTGAAGTTTTAATGTCTTTAAAAATGTTCTGTAGATATCATAGAGCTGCCCAATCACTTTGGGAGAGTAGCAATGTTTAGGCGAGTAATGGTGGTTAATTGAGGTGAGATTGCTCAAAGGAACATCAGAACTTCAAATGAGTTAATCATAGAATCCGTGGCAGTAATGCTAGAAAATGTAGCCTATAGTGAGATTGAATAGAGGGATTGGGAATTGAGGTACCCAAGCACCTTCATTTTTATTAGGAGCAAAAATATAATTTAGTGACAAGCCTGTAGAAAGAGTTAGCCCACTTTGAAAAAGCCAAGCATAGCCTGATTCGATGCTCGGTATCACAACGAAGTGTGCCGAAGTAGGAACAAGCCCGCTATAACCTGTTCGCAAGAGAGCCTCTATAAACCAGCCACTTTCATGTGCTAAAGAAAAAGGCGAAAAACGAACACCAAGGCCACCGCCTATGCCAAATAGTTCGCTTGGTTTTGCTAGAGAAGCAGGGGGCCAGAAAAAGTGTGTGTCTAAAGCTAAAATTATAGATGTGTTTTTGCTCGTTTTTACGCCAAAGTGAAGATCCAAAAAACCAAGAGCCAAAGCTAAAGAATTAACTTTTATTGAGCGCATCTTTGGCTGCTGGTTTTGTTCTACATCTAGTGATGAGCAGCATAAAGAGAATAAAAATAGGACTAAGAAAAAAGATATTTTTTTCATTATTTTCCTGAGAGCCTTAGCAGGCTTATTCATTGTTTATACACAGGACCACTAAAATTTACTCTACTCAATAATGACTCGAGCCCAGCGTTTTTTTCCTGCGCGTAAGGTATGAGATCCTTGAGGTAAAACAAAAGCGATATCTTCGATTCGTTCACCGTCTACACTTACGGCACCTTGACGAAGGAGACGCTTGGCTTCAGAATTTGACGGCACAAGTTCAGACTCGACTAATGCATTGAGGAGCAAATAGCCATCTTTTGCTGCAAATTTGAAACTAGGGGCATCAACAGGGATTTCGTGACGATTAGCTGAGCCAAACAAACTATCAAATTGAGCTTTTGCTTCTTGAGCTTTTTCTGGTCCGTGAAAGCGTGTTACCAGCTCCATAGCCAATTGAATTTTGGCATCCTTAGGATGAATAGTTTTTAAATTTTCAATTTCTTCACTGCTTTTAAAAGAAAGAAGATCGTAGTAACGCCACATGAGTGCATCGCAAATGCTCATCAGTTTGCCAAACTGAGTATTGGCATCTTCTTCTACCCCAACATAGTTATTGTAGGATTTCGACATTTTTGCGCCGACGATTTTTCCATTTTCTTCTCGTGCTTCCAAACCTTCAAGCAAAGGCACTGTCAAAATGCATTGGGGTTCAAGATTAAAGTGTCGCATTAAATCTCTTCCAACTAAGAGGTTAAAAAGTTGATCGCTTCCTCCAAGTTCAACATCTGCCTTGAGCGCAACTGAATCATAGCCTTGAACAAGCGGGTATAAAAGTTCATGCATGGAAATTGGTTTTCCACTTTCAAGACGTGTTTTAAAATCTTCTCTTTCGATCATACGAGCCACAGAATACTTGCTTGCAAGTTTGATCACGTCATCAAAAGTAAAAGGTGCAAGCCATTTTGAATTGTATTCAATGATGGTCTTTTTCTCATCCAGAATTTTAAAAACTTGGCGTTTATAGGTGCTGGCATTAGCAATAATTTCGTCGTCAGTGAGAGGAGGGCGCGTGGTATTACGTCCAGAAGGATCGCCAATGCGTGATGTAAAGTCACCTATCAAGAAAATAACTTGATGTCCCAATTCCTGAAATTGGCGCATTTTAGTAAGTAATACTGTATGACCGAGATGTAAGTCAGGAGCTGTAGGATCAAAACCAGCTTTGATGCGAAGAGGAATTTTTTTCTCTTTGCTTTGAGCTAGTTTTTTTAACAAATCTTCTTCAACTTCGATATGAACAGCCCCACGTTTTAAAATTTTTAGCTGTTCTTTTGCATCGATAAAATCAGTCATGTCTGCTCACTTATGCTTTAAGTACATTTTCGGGTGTTAAAATAAAATCCATCTTTATATCATGTGCCTGAGTTGGTACAGCTTCAACTATTTGTTCTTTCAAGGCTACTCCCATGAGAATAGGAGATTTTGGTGAAAACAAAAGTGGGGCCAGGCATCGATCATAACATCCTTGCCCACGCCCAAGCCGTCTTCCGTGTTTGTCAAAAGCTCTTCCAGGCACAATGATGAGATCGAGCCTTGGAGACTCAATATAGTTCTGGGAGTGTTCTTCTATCCAGAGAAGCTGCGGCGCATTTTTCCAGGAGGGGGACGGAAAGAAAAGAGAACAGCCAGCATTTTTAAGTAAATTGGCAATAAATTTAATTTCAATCTCGTCGCTCATAGAATGAAAGAGCGCAACCTTTTTGATTTTTGAACGCCCATTTTGCAGAAACCAAGAAGAAAAAATTTCGGCAGCTTTTAACCCAGCCTCTTCGTAATCGCATTTTTTTTTAAGGCTGAGTAATATTTTTATTTGTGCTCTAAGTAAGTTTTTTTCAGATTGAGTCATGGAGCGGGACGACCGTCTGGTTGGGTGGTTTGGTTTGGTTCATTTTTAGGTGAAGGTTCAGGTTTAAGCTGTAAATCACCGAGAGCAGTCTCAACGTCATTTAATGCATTTGAAGCTTTGTTGCGGATACTGTCTCTTAGTTCAAAAAGTTCATCCTCTTTTTGTTTAAGCATGTCAGCAAGCTTTAGAGCAATCAGCAATACGCTCTGATGAGTAGAAACACTACGGGATCCCTTTCGGATATCTTCGATCTGATCAGCGACAAAATTGGCCAGTTTCTGTAGGTACTGTTCGCCTCGATCTGAGCGCAGAGCAAGTCTTTGCCCGAGTAAAACAACTTCAACTTTCTTTTTTTCATCTTCTTTAAAAATGCTGCTATCCATTTAATCGCCCTAAAAAGTAAATATACTAGCCCTTGTAGCGTCAAAATTTCAAAATAACAACGACTGAGCAAGGGCAGGTTTAAAGCAAGCATATTATAAAAGTTAAAGGTAAAATTGAGCAAGTTTGGCCAGGAATTTATAAATATAAATAGGCAATCCTAAACTTTGAAAAAAGCTAATTAAAATTCGCTTTTAAGAATTCGTCTAATAGCGGGATTTTTTTTCCTTACTAATTCAGGAGAAGAAGCTTGAGAGTATCCAACATATTCGTTGAGACGGTTAAGCGAACTATTAATGACGTTTCGTGATACCCGACTTGCAAGTAATAGCAATTTTATATGTTCTATTTCCGCTTTAGTGAGTAATTTGATTTGATCACAATAGTCTTCAAATGTGCAACGTATTTCAGAGTAGACTTCTGAATCATATTTGTGGTGTGAGTTTTTAATGATTAATTTTATTTCTTTAATTATTTCTTGATAAGGATCAATCGTTTTGTAGAATGTTTCTTTTTTATGTTCCTGTGTTTGGAAAATATAAGCACTGTTAGGGCACTCATTTTCTTTGTTTTTAGGTGAATAATCTTTATCGCTTTGCTCAATGCCCCAAACGGTTTCATTGATTGCATTTGAAAGAATCTGCCAATCATGCTCATCTTCAGAGGAGTAACTGGCGATGGTTAATGGGGAAAAAATAAATAAAAACACGTAATTGTGTATTTTAAACATAATTTAAGTCCTAATTAATAAGAGTAAAATTGAGTTTGATTTTTATGCGATTTTTAGAAAAATATCAATATGAGTTTTTAATTATTTAAATACGGGTAATGAGTTTTTTATTTTCGTGTTTAAAATATTTATTTTAAAAATACTAAATTGATCTAAGTAAAAATATGGGCTGAATTTGCTGATAGCCAGTAATAAACTAGAGGTAAAAATATAAGCCCTAAGAAACAGTAGGAAAGCGATTGTACCATTTTCTGAAACGATGAATACCGTCGTCACCTTGGGCAAGAACTGGTTTGTTTTTATATACTTTTGCATTCCAAATAGGTATGTCTTGAGCAAAGGTAGAGTTAATAAAATGAGATAGTGCTCTTGTGATAATTGGCGTCGTGGGACTTGATTTTGTCTCGCGCACTCGGGTAGTAAGATGGGCAATAACGTAGTTGCCGTGGACGGGAGTTACTGATGATAAGGTGATACACTCTCGCCCTAAAACTGAGTGCAAATGAATAGTCTGCAATCCTGGAATAACATAAGCTATTTCCATCATGGTATTAAACTGAATACCTAGCCGCTTTGTTACAGTCTGGTGTCTAAAACTCAGATTTCCATTTGGCTTTTCAGTAAGCTCAGGGCCATTCATAGGCACACCATGAACAGAATTAAAATGTTCCATGTCGACGCCATTTTCTAAGACATCAGATTGGCGAGTGTGAATATGATGAGCTCGTCCAATTGGCTTGCCCCATTTTTTACCGTCAAATAATGATATCTCGATAAATTCTTGATTATGAGCTGTTTTATTTGGATCAAAGTGCACAAAAATAATCCCATAGCGTTCAATGACACGCCATGCTCGTGTATTCATATTAGGGGTAATTTTTCCTTCTGATGAAATTTTTTGACAGCGACCGTCTCCATCAAATTGCCATCCATGAAAAGCGCATCTTATTTGATTGCCACATACTTTACCCTTAACACCGAGATGGGCACCTAAATGCGGGCAGTAAGCATCAAGAGCGTGAACTGAACCATCCTGTGCTCGGTAGACGATTAAATCTCTATCGCAAACTGTGAGTGATTTAATCTGCAGAGGCTTGAGTTCATGAGACCAGGCAACCTGGTACCAGCTGATGGGGTAGACTGCTTCAGAATTTTGTTGATGGAAAGTTTGCATAGCAATTTTAACACGCCTCTTTTATGCCTTTGAAAAAATGAACACTCATAAGTTTAATTCGTGTTGTAGCTTTTATTGTTTACAAATAACCATTGGTACAAATGAATTCATCCGCGAGAAAATAAATCTTAGCGATGTGTGTTTAACTAGAGATGTCGGTATCATTTATTTGAGATAGAAAGCATGAAAGAAAAAACAAAAAGGCATTCTTATCACAAGGAACTAAAAAAACTTCAGATCGAATTGGTCAAGTTTCAACATCATCTGATCAAAAATAATTTACAGATTCTGATCTTATTTGAGGGACGAGACACTGCAGGAAAGGATGGAGTTATAAAGCGCTTCGTGCAACATTTAAGTCCCCGTGAAACCAGAGTAGTGGCTTTGGGTAAACCTTCAAATAGTGATATCAACTCATGGTATTTTCAACGCCATGTGGCACACCTGCCCTGCAAGCAAGAAATGGTTTTGATGAATAGGAGTTGGTACAACCGAGCAGGTGTGGAGCGTGTTATGGGCTTTTGTAATGAACACCAGTATCGGGAATTCATGAAGTCTATTTTGCCTTTTGAATTTCTTTTAGTCAGTTCTGGTATCCAGATTTTTAAGTATTACCTAGATATTTCTAAATCCGAGCAAGAACATCGTCTCAAAGCTCGTAGAACGGATCCTCTTAAACAATGGAAGAGCAGCCCTATTGATGCCGTCGCTTTAGAATATTGGGATGATTACAGCAAAGCGCGTAACGATATGCTTATTGAAACGCATAACGATATAACTCCTTGGTACATTGTTCATGCTGATGATAAAAAAACAGCACGACTAAATGTAATACGCCACTTTATGTCGTGCGTGAGCTGTCCAGATAAAGATGAATATGCTCAAAAAGCCGACGATAAAATCGTGTTTAGCTTCGATGAAAAATATATTAGAAATGGTGCTATAGCTCCTTAAAAAATGTTTTGAAAATTAATTTTTTAGAGTCACGTTAGAACTCTTAAAATTTATTGTTAATCATTTTCAGTAGTCTCTTGGCTAATTTTTAACTTCTTGGGGAACTATAAAAACATTGTTTTGAATTTCTGATGGGGCAACATTTAGATTGTCGCTTATAATTTTTGCTAGCGAGCGATTATTGATGTAGCTGTGCGTATACCCCAGCAAGCCAAGAGAATGTTCCCGCTGGAAATCGCGGTCATTGAGGTAAAAAAATCGATCCCCGTCTCGCAGAGCCTTGAATTGCATGGAGAGTATATCGTAGATAGTTTGACCTACAGCTTTCCCTTCGAGTTCAGGCTCGCCCAGCATTGCAACCCAAAGATCCACATCTTCTAATGAAGGATAGATAGTTAAGAGAAGGTCACGGTATTCAGGGGGAATTTCGCTGCCGCCATTAAACATCGCTCGTGTTTGTATATAGTCCGGAAGTCCATGATCCCGTGAACGCTGAATATTTATCATGGCAAGATCAAGTCCCCGATTTGTACCTGGTGGTCCAAACAAAAAATTCCTAATGCCATCAACAATTTTATTGTCGATGCGCTCGGAGTAGCTTGATGCAGCTCCTCTAAAAAGATCCGCAAGTGTATTTTCATTAAGCAGGGATGGTTTAAAAAACGCATCAAATAACGCTAACTGTGTTGTCTCGCCCTGTTTGTTTTTTAAGGGAATTGTGTCTGCCACCATGGTGTGACCGAGTCTGAATCCTGCAGCTGAAAAAAGATTGGTGATGCGAGGATCAGCGCTTTCTTGATAGCCTTCGTAGGCTGGTAAATTTATACCCAATGCAGGTAAAAATTCGTTGTAGCTGATAGCTTGAATGAGCGCTCCCACAATTTTTCTGGCGGATTGAAATACAATTTCATCATTATTAATCCCAGAACGAGATCTGATTTCTCGAGCTAAGCGATTATGTTCGCGCATAAAGAGGGTATGCATAGAAAGAAGACCTAAAATTTCATTTGCTCGCGTATCTCCTGCTACATAAAGATCTGCGGGAGAGCTAAGGTCTGGATTTTCAACTAAGCCAGCCATAGGAGGGGAGCTGCCGTCTGCTTCGCCAAAAGGCAAAAAATCCCCTAAGGAAGTTTTCAATTCTCCTAGGCTATAACTTCTTAACCAATCAGCACGAAGATCTGAAGAACCATAAATTTGAGAGCCATCAATGAAACTGGTGATAAAATTAAATTGCATACGCGGATTCTCTTCGTCTAAGCCCGTATCAGATATTTTTTCGCTACGGAAAAAAGTAATCCCATTTCTGGTCATATCATCATCGAAGGGCGGAATAGAAAAACTATCGTCGTTGCCAATGGGGGCTAAGGTCATGTCATGATCGATAAATTGTCCCCAAATGTAGGCTATTTGAGAAAGATGTGCGGGGCTTGGAATAGAGGTGTCTTGAGCAAAAATGGTGTTGGATACTAAGCGTGGGTGAGGCAAGCCCGATGTGTTTGGTGTATCACCATCTGGCATGTAGTGAGCCGGCATCATTCTGCGTATAGCAGATACCATGGTGGGATTGATAAGAGCCTCAAGACCTGCTGTTTGCATGATAGTCGGTATGAATATGGCGCTGCTCGTATTTTGTTCTGTTCCTTCTGCTCCCATACCTAAATTATTAGGATTATTGCCAGAGCCATTAAAGGTGCGGAATTCTCCCAGTGATACTATGAAACGACTAAAACCATTACCGCCACCTCCGTGCCTGCGGGATGTGGGATTAAGAGTATCGTTGGGGTATATTTTTTCATTTTCGGCTTTCAAAGTATCTTGTTTTTCGTTCCAGGTAGAGGCATCAGTGGTAGTGCTATGCTCTTTAAGTACTGATGGCTTTTCTTTAAGTTTGATGGGTTTTGAACAGCCGCTCAAGAAAAAATATATCAATAATATTCCAGCCTGTAGCTTAAATAATTTTAGTGTCATATAAACCCTCGCCGCATATCTATTGAACAGCATGGGATAGTATCAGCTTGAATATTATTAATGATGTAAAGCAAGAAAAAACTATAAAGTTATTATTATGTCAGTAATTTATGCTGAACAGTGCACAGCCTCTAGAACTCAAAAAAATACTTTTTAAAAAGTTCTAGAGATTGATAAGTTTTTTATGAAGCCAGAATGTATGCAAACATCAGAGGAGCAACGATAGTTGCATCTGATTCAATGATGTATTTGGGTGTGCTCTTTTCTAGCTTGCCCCAGGTGATTTTTTCATTGGGAACAGCACCCGAATAAGACCCAAAAGAAGTAGTGCTGTCACTGATCTGGCAAAAGTAACTCCATCGTCTGACGCTGTCTTGCTCAAGATCTTGGGCTATAAGAGGAACGACACAGATAGGAAAATCACCAGCAATACCTCCACCGATTTGAAAGAATCCAATGCCGTGGTTTTTGGTATTTTCTTGGTACCAGTCGATCAAAAAGTGCATTTGCTCAAGCCCACTTTTGATCGTGTTGATATTTTTAATTTTTCCTTTGATTACATTGGATACAAACATATTTCCCAAAGTTGAATCTTCATAACCTGGTGTAACGATTGGTAAGTTTTTTTCCATAGCAGCCAGTAGCCAGCTGTTTTTCGGATCGATTTGGTATTCTTTTTTGAGTGCACCTGATTTTAAAAGTTCATAGAAAAATTGATAGGGAAACATGCGCTGGCCGCTTTGATCTGCTTTGCTCCATAAGCCGATCATGGGGTGTTCGATTTTGCGCATTGCTTCATCTTCGGGAATGCAGGTGTCGGTTACACGATTAAGTCCCTTTTCAAGGAGCTGTTCTTCTTGTTCAACAGTTAATGCACGCCAATCCTTTATGCGAACATATTCATTGTGAGCCACCAGGTTAAAAACGTCCTCTTCCAAATTGGCGCCGGTACAACAGATTATGTGGACTTTATCTTGACGGATCATCTCAGCCAGACTGATGCCAAGCTCGGCAGTGCTCATTGCTCCGGCAAGTGTTACCATCATTTTGTTGCCAGCCTTAAGCTGTGAAACATAAGCTTCAGCAGCGTCAACTACACTTGCTGCATTAAAATGCCGATAATTTTCGACCATAAAAGATTTAACGATTTCAAATTGGTCATTTTTGCTCATAGAGCCTCCTTAAAAATACCTGACCTATCTAGCTAAACTAAAGGCATATGCCAATAGATATAACAAAAACTGTTCTTAAGAGGACGCTATGAAGCTTTGTCAAAAAGTAACGTTAGATAAACGGCACATGTTGAATATGTCGCTCGTTGTCCAAGATGATGCAGCTGCTTCGTGGCTTACTAAAGCTCATGAACTCAGCTTTTACCCTTTTTCGTTGAGAGCCCATAGTGATTTGGAATTGGAAGGAGTGAGCAAGGCCTGCAAGCTAGAGCTTACGATTATCATTAGTGATAATGAACAAAATAAACCTATTTTTAAAGGTCTATCGTCAACCAGTTCGCTCCTACTGGTTGCAGAAATTATTCAAGGTTTGACAGAGTGCATCGAGGTTTTTGGTTTTAAACTCGAACAAATCCAAGCACAAGAAATATTTTTAAAAATATCATTGAGCAGCGAGGCGCGCCCTAAAGGAGAAGTTCTAGGAGCATTGATGCTTCTTAAAACGAGTATCAATGCGCTGCTTTTTGTCAGAGGCTTGGAGCTTCGACATGCCAAGCTTGTGCAGAGCTCTTTTGAACAAGAAAGTACAAATATTATTGAAAAAATATTCTATGAGCGCGCCGATGTTGCATTGTGAACGAGCACAAAATTTTGTTTCTCTTAATATTGAACATGGTTTTTTTACTCGTGAGGGTGGAGTTTCGTCGCATCCATTTGCATCTTTGAATTGCTCTTATTTGGTGGGTGATGAGCCAAAAAATGTCGAGATAAATCGGCAAAAGATTCTGAATTTTTTAAAGCTTTCGAGCAAACAGCTCATGGTGCCCAAAATTGTCCATGGTAACAATGTATTGATGCTTAACGAAAACGATAGTGCAGAGACTGTTGCTCAGACGGAGGCTGACGCACTTATTTCTTGTTCTACCTCTCATGTGCTTGGTATGACCTATGCTGATTGTTTAGCTATCATGGTGGCAGCTGAGGATGCTTCTGTTGTTGCGATAATCCATGCAGGCTGGCGAGGGCTTCTTAATGGTGTGGTGGATGACACATTAAGAAAAATTTATGAAAATTATTCACGAATAACACTAAGAGCCGCTATTGGACCTGCTCTATCAAAAAGTGCCTTTCACTTTTCGGGTGATGGCTTTCTACAATTTGAGAAGCGTTGGCCTCAGTGTACTGCCATCGAGAACGGCAAAACTTTTGTCGATCTTGTTGAGGTAGCGAAAGCACAGCTCAGTGCATATTCTATCGATGTAGAAAAAGTGGGTGGGTGGACAGAGCAGGATCCTGTTCGATATTTTTCTTATCGCCGTGATCAAAAAGAGAGCGGTCGTCATCTTGCTGTCATTTGTAAAAAATAATTTAAATATATTCATCAAGAGGGGCTTTTTTAGCCAAATCAATTTCTAACAACTATAAAAACTTAAGCGCTTATGATGGCTCTCGGTCGAGTGACGGATGCTTATTGCTTAAAATTTATACAAGATAATCGCTCAGGTAGCCAAAAAAACGTACAACTTTAGACACCCGGGGGGGAATGATGTCTGATGGTTTTGCTAATGCTAAAAAAAATATAAAAAAAGCTGAAGAAAGAAAATTAATCGAAAAATCGCTTAAGGGAGATGAACAATCTTTTGCAGTACTTTATAAACGTTACCATGGTCAAGTACACGCCTTTTGTTCACGCATGCTGCGAGGAAGATTTGATGTGGAAGATGCTGTGCAACAGGTTTTTTTGGAGGCATGGCGCTCCCTGAATCGCTTTGAAGGACGTTCACTTTTTTCTACATGGCTAACAAAGATTGCCATACACACGTGTTTGAGTTTTCACCGTAAAATGGGGCGTGTGGTCCTTCATTCAAGCGATGAAATAGATCCTTTGGAAAACGGTGTCGATATCATGTGGAGCCAAAGCCCAAGCGTTCCTGAAAATGAAATTTTACTAGGAGAGAGAAAAACAACGGTTAATAAACTGCTTTCTCGCATGACTCCCAAGAAAAAACAGGTATTTGTAATGTCTGATATGCAAGGAATGACGGCGCCTGAGATCGGGGCAATACTAAAAATACCCGATGCTACGGTGAGAACAAGGCTCTTTCATGCTAGGCGAGAATTCAGTTCTTGGGTAGAGCGTAATAAAAATTATAAAGATATTTTAGCTTAAAAAATGTCGTTGCTGTCGATGGAAGAATTGAGGAACTAGAAATAGCCGCTTCTCAAAAGATACGGCTATTTTTTTGTATCTCATTCTTAATCTCTTATTCTATATATTTATTTGATGTCACAAATCTTTGAGATATTTGCCCGAATGGAGGTCAACTTATTCAGAAGGGCATTGAAGTGACAAAAAATATTTCCTTATTATTGTATATCGCCATGCTGTACAAAACCGAGCTGGTGTCTTTTGCCCTAAAATCACAGCTTTTATCTCACTGTCTTTTGCTAAAGCCTCTTTTGCAATTCCTAATGTTTGGCTGGTCCACTCAAGAAAAGACTTAGCTTTATCAAATTGGGTTTTTAGTTCCGCATTTTTATTTGACCTTAAACGAAATTTCTCCGTCGTTTTTTTGAGTGATTTAACGTCTGCAGCTGATGCTACGAGTTGATTACGCATTTCTACCTTAACGTCAGTAAGTGATGGTCTATTAGCTAGAGTAAATACCTGACGATTATATATCTCCGGCAAATAATGTACGTCATATGCTGCATACTCTTGTTGGGCTGGCGTAAGTTGAGCTTTTTCCCAATCACTGGTTTGCTGTTCTTTTGAAAGACCGACAGCGAAATACTTTTGTACGATATCTTTATAACTTATTGCATTATTCATTCCTAAAAATGATTCTGCTATTTGAGTATCCCAAATATTTTCCACACTACCCTGAGGAAGAAGAGCATTTATTAACTGAATGTCAATCTTTGCAGCATGAAAAATTTTCACCACCGTTTCATCGCTAAAAATTTTAAAAAAATCACTCAGTTCAATATGTTGAGCATTGATTTTCTGTATATCTACCAGGTAGATGTCTGGGGTTAGAACGTCGTTCTTAATAATTCCCACTTGTATCAGTCGGATAGTCGCTGGTTGTCCGTAGAATTCTGTGTCAATCGCTAAGGTCTTAGCATGCATCACTTTTATTAAAAAATTTTGCAGCTCTTCCTGGTTATCAACCATTTGAAAATTAAGCGCTAAACAAACATAAGAGTAAAAAATAACAAATATATAAAAGAGTTTTTTCATATTATATAAACCTGAAAAATTTAATTATGATAACTGGTGTGTTTATGTAGTTATTAATCGATATTTATGCAACCGATGAATAGGGTTTTTTCTGGTTGTTATGAGTGTTGAGTTGTTGTTTAATTGTTGTAGTTGTATTGTGGTTTAAAAGACTTAGAAATTACCTGAATAATTATCAGTTGTACTCGCTGTCGCCAAAAATCAAGCTCAGCCGGGGGGATACGCAATTTAATACCAGCAAGAACTCTTTTGCTACCTTCTTTGTCGTGCATATTAGCTGGAGTTACAGTTCTCAAAGAGAAAGCCCTTGTTATCCACAAGAATGTTACGTTTTATACCTTTTATCTTCTTTCCTCCATCAAAGCCTTTATGCCCCCTTTTTAAACCGTTTTGACTGATTGTAAGTCAATAATGCCAATGTTTGCATATGGGTTCTTACCGAGTCTTCTAGGCAGCTTATGTCGTAGACGTTCATGAAGTTGAGAACAAAGCCCTGTACTTTGCCACTTTCTAAAGTAGCCGTATACTGTTTGCCTAGGAGGAAAATCTTTTGCTATAAACGCCACTGGCAGGGATTATAGGTACTGCCTGCAAACTTTGGACACTTTTAAAACAGCTTCTCAGTATTTAAGAATGATCGGCTCTGATGCGAGCAGCCGTATGCGTGAAGCGTAATTCTGGTTCACAGGCTCTACCATATTTCCAAAAACAAGGCTGACTCTTGGAGTTTTATTTCTTATTCCTGGCTTTACCGCCAGTAGGTATCGATAATGAGGACTCTGATTGCTATTTAATTTCTCTCGCTACGCTTTTGCTAAATACTCAAGAATTTATTGAAGGAGTAAAAGAAGGTAGTAATAAAATTTATAAAAACTTAGTCAAAAAATATCATGAAGCACAAATACAACAAAAAACTCTAAGCAGTAATAAAGAAAGTGCTTTTCGTATATTTAAAAATTATCTGATTGCTGAGCATTCAGATGTTTGTAAACAAGGTGAAGTGGGTGACTCTGGCTCGGTTTTTCAAAAAATTTACAAAGATATTCTTATTGCTACCAATAATAAATGGCCCTTACCTGTAAAGCTTCAAGTAGAGGATGATGATGGAGTTTCTTTTGAAAAAAAGCATATTTTCTGAGCTACACTGGTGTAGATGGGCAAAAAATGGACAGTGATTCAGAAATTACATTTGAAAATCAATTATTAGAAAGCTTTAAAAGTGGAGGAGTGGTTAGGGGAAAAATCTTAAACATACCGAATCAGTTAATATTTGATACAGATATGTCGGCTGCTGAAAAAATAAATTTCTTTGTTATTCCTAAAGAATTGTGAGCTACTCCTCAGCAGCAAGAGATTAAATACGAGTTGTCTTTTATGGCGGTTAATGTAAGTCAGGTTCATTATATTTGTTATATAAAATTTAATAATGTCTGGTGTATTATAGATGACAAGAGTGTTTCAAAAATAGGACAGAATACTAAGGAAATCCTCAAATATATGAGGGACAGTCCCGACAATCTATCGTATAGAATTAATTTAGCCCAGTACAAGCGTGTTAATTAAATAAGACAGCAAGTTCATATACTCGATTAGCAGTAAGCTGGCTGGAGGCTGCTAATAAATTATTTAAATATCAGCAGCTGAAAAGTCTATTTAACAGATTGATTAATCTAAGAAAATATAATTCCCAGACTCATCTTTGATGGCGGTACCTGCCATAGTGGTTTTTATAGGTTTACCATTAACAAAGCATTTTGGGGGCATGGATTTTTGACATGTAGGTACATCTGAAGAAGAAAATTCAGACGCAGAAATGCTTTCTTCATGGTTTTTTGTTGAATTGGTATCAGCACAACCGCTTGATATTAAAGTGAAAATAGTTATCAAAATTGCCGCAATATATTTCATAAATGTTTTCCTGTTTTTGTGTTCTAAATATGTTGAATTGATTTAGTAATTATTTATTTTTATTTGCAGTAGATCTATGGGTTCTTATTGTTTTTTATTTGGAAATTATTTTTTTTGTAATGAAAAATAATATTATTTCAAGCTGTTATCTTGTTGTTTGAGCTTTTTCCTGCTGCAGCCTTATTATCACGAAAGAGTTTACCAATGGTTCTCGCCAATGAACCATTTTTGTGCTAAAATAGTCAACTCCTAGGGCTGTGTGGTGGCTTGCTAACACCATCAGAAGCTAAAGAATGGGATAGGGACTTTTTAGTTTTTTTTGATTCATTAATGTTTAGTTATTTGGTAAAGGGTGAGAAGATTTTATGGCAAAATTTAGAATTGGCGACAAAGTGGTCTATCCAGCGCACGGTGTAGCGGAAGTCGATAAAATTGAAAAAAAGAGTATAGGGGGCTATGAACAGTCATTTTATGTTTTACGTCTGCTTGACAGCGGAATGACTTTGATGGTGCCTACAGCGAATGAAGAACAAGTTGGTATGCGAAGTTTGGTGGAAGAATCTGATGCTGATAAAGTCTTTGAGGTTTTACGCAAAAAAGAAAAAATCACTGACGGAACGACATGGAATCGTCGCCACCGAGAGTATATGGAGAAGATAAAAACTGGTTCTGTTTTTGAAGTGGCAAAAGTTTTACGTGATCTTTACGTGCTTAAAGGCGATAAGGAACTAAGTTTTGGAGAAAGAAAGATGCTGGATACTGCGCGTTCGCTCCTCATGCTTGAAATCAGTATAGCTAAAAACATTAGTGTGAGTGACGTAGAGAATAAATTTAAACAAATTTTTCGTTGCTAGTTTTCTGAACCGAGAGTTGTTATGAGTCGATCACCTTGGTACCGCCTGAGTTTGAGTGCTGTATTATTCATTTCAGTGTTTTGGCTTTGGTATAGTCGTTTTGACGAACTCGCCTACCATACGTGGGAAAAGTCTGAGCTTATTGATATAGGCGATGCTCTGAATTTTTCCGAACAACGCGCAAAGATCCCCCCGAATTCCTACGTATCAGTCAGCGGTGTCTTAGGAAATAAAGCGGCTTCTCTAAAAGGTTTGCGATCTGGTTCATTTCGCTTTGGGCATTATCAGGTTCGTCATCTTTTAGGTTCAAAATTATATATAGAATACCCTGAATCAGTTTATGGGCGGACGTATCGCCCGTTCATGAAAGTTCAGCTCAAAGGACGGCTTGTATCTTTTGGGCCAGACTCAGAGCTTATCAAAGTGCGTCAGTTTTTTAAAGATTATTATAATGTCAAAGTCGACGACAGCGCCATGCTGATAGTTGTTGATGAAGAGCCGCGAAGTGAGCTGATTTATTTGATTTTTGCGCTGTTATCGGTGTGCGTTATAATTTTAAGTTTTTATTTTTCTCTGCGATCTTTTAATAAGCCAAGTAATCCTTAGCGTTTCTTTTATTCAGTAGGATCTTTAGTATCTTTGTTTTTTGGATTTAATTGAGGACTTGTTTCCTCCTCTCCTTTCAGAGCATGGCGGAAATTTCTTATGGCTGTGCCCAGTCCAGTGGCTACACCTGGTAAGCGTTTTCCACCAAAGAGTACAAGAACTATGGCAAATATTATGGTTAACTCCCAAGCCCCAATTCCAAGCATGATGGCCTCCATCGAAAAATATTCTAGAAATTGTGAAGTCGCACTACCTTTGGCAGAAAAAAAGTGTAGCGACAATAGATACTCTTTCTCTTTAAGGAAACTAAAATATTTTGCTTCTGGGCTTTTGAGTGATTTGGGAATTGAGACTGCTCAACTCGACGTAAGAATTTTATTGGAGCATGTGCTTGGCTATGACCATCAAGAGAGCTTTTTTTATCCTGAACGTATGATGACCTCAGAACAAGAAACACAATTTCTAAAACTTCTAAAACGAAGAATGTGTTTTGAGCCAATAGCGTACATTATAGAAAGTAAAGAATTTTTTGGCTATGATTTTAAGGTAAATAGTCGCTGTCTCATACCAAGACCAGATACTGAATGTGTTGTGGAACAGTGCCTTTCACGACTTAAAAGTGGTGATCGTGTATATGATATTTGTACCGGAAGCGGGGTTATTGCTATAACTCTTCTGCGCGAATGCCCACAAATCACTGCTGTGGCAAGCGACTTATCTCAGCAGGCATTGGATATAGCTTCTATTAATGCTCATAAATTGGGAGTAGCTGACAGAATTGATATGCGGTGTGGTGATTTATTTGCTCCGTTCGGTCCTATGGAGCAAGCGCAACTTGTTGTTGCTAACCCTCCCTATATTGGGCAAGAGGACTATGAAAATTTATCCGCCACTGTTAGAAAATTTGAACCTGAAATGGCTTTGAAAGCGGGAGACGAAGAAGGTATTGTATTTTACCGCCGACTTTTGTCTGATGCTCTTCGGCATTTAGTAAGTTCAGGATATTTAGTGCTGGAAATTGGCTTTAATCAGGCGCACCTCATAAAAAGTCTTGTTAGCGAATATTGGCGAGATTGCCAAGTGATAAAAGATTTGGCAGGGAACGATCGAGTTATAGTTTTACAAAAAAAATAAGTGAGTAGTAGTTAAATGGAAATGTTAGTTATTGAAGGTGGGTGCTCTTTAAAAGGCGAAGTAACAATATCGGGTTCAAAAAATTCGGCCTTGCCCGTGCTGATAGCAAGTCTTTTGTGTGATGGTAAAAGCTCTATTCGTAATGTTCCCAACCTTGCAGATACTCGCTTTTTATTGTCGCTTTTGGGTGCTCTTGGACCTGAATGTCATTTTGAAAACAATGAAGTTATTATCGATGCTACATGTATAGGAAGTCATCGAGCAAATTATGAGATGGTGCGAAAAATGCGTGCTTCGGTATTGGTGCTTGCACCTCTCCTCGCACGCTTAGGACGCGCCGAAGTTTCATTACCTGGAGGCTGCGCTATCGGTAGTCGGCCCGTTGATATTCATCTGCAGGGTTTGGAGTGTCTTGGGGCAAGCATAGAAGTTAGCGAAGGCTATATCCATGCTGAACTAAAAAAAGGGCATTTTATTGGGGCGGATTTCCAATTGCCTATGCCCTCAGTCGGAGCAACAGAGCAATTGATAATGGCAGCAGTGTTGGCTCAGGGAGTGACTACGCTTAGTAAAGTTGCGAGGGAGCCAGAGATTGTAGAACTCTGTGCCGCACTCAATAAGGCAGGTGCAAATATTGAGGGAGCCGGGACATCGACACTTCGTATTAGTGGGGTGAGTTCACTTTGTGGGCTTGATTATAGTATCAAAGCTGATCGCATAGAAGCAGGAACTTTTATTGCTATTGCCGGAGCGACCGGCAGCTCTATTAAGCTTAAAAATATTTGCGGGCAAGATATTAGCAATATAACTGAGAGATTTGCCAGTGCGGGACTCCGATTCAAAAGCTATGAGAACAGTTGTGAAGGGCTTATAGATTTAGAAGTTATTCCTTGTTCTCGATTGAAAGCGACTGACATAGAGACAGGTGCTTATCCTGGTTTTCCAACTGATATGCAGGCCCAATTTATGGCTGCCATGGCATTGGCGGAAGGAACCTCAGTTATTTACGAGCGAATTTTTGAAAACCGCATGATGCATGTGCCTGAATTAGGGCGCATGGGAGCAAATATAAAAGTTGAAAAGGGGATAGCAAAAGTAAACGGGATAGAATGCTTGAGTGGAGCTCAAGTAATGGCTACTGATCTCAGGGCTTCGGCGAGTTTGGTGATAGCAGCTTTGGCAGCTCATGGTACGAGCGAAATCAGGAGAGTGTATCATCTTGATCGAGGCTATGAAAGTTTGGAGAAAAAACTGGAACAACTAGGAGCACGTGTTAAGCGTGTCACACAAATATAAAAGGAGAGTTTATGAATTTGCAAAAAAGAGTAGTGGAAGACTGGAAGGCTGCTATGAAAAATAAGGATGCTCGGAAGGATGCCTTGAGCATGATCATAGCTGAATTAAAAAATCGGGCAATCAAAGATAATATTATGGGGGGAGATGGACGCAGTGTCAGCGATGATACAGCATTTGAGGTGCTACAAAAGATGGCGAAACAGCGTCGAGAAGCAATGGAGTCATATCGCGCTGCGGGCCGACAAGATTTGGCTGAGAAGGAAGAGCGAGAACTGTTTGTGGTAGAAGCTTATCTGCCAAAAAGTTTGACAGATGATGAACTCGAAAGTTTGGTTAAGGAAGCCATTGCCGAGTCTAATGCGAGCAGTATGAAAGATATCGGTAAAGTAATGGGAGTTGCGATTAGCAAAGCAGCCGGCCGTGCCGACGGAAAGCGAATACAGGCAGTTGTTAAAAGTTTGCTCTAGCTATGTTCGGTTTATAAATGAACAATAATGTGATCCAAGAAATAAAAAAACGTATTCTCTTAAGTTCAATTGTGGGACAAGCAGTTGAACTGAAAGGGAGAGGTTCACATTTTTTAGGTTTATGTCCTTTTCATAAAGAAAAAACCCCATCTTTTCACGTGAGAGATCACTTGGGTAGCTATAAATGCTTTGGATGTGGGGCTTCTGGCGATATTTTTGCATTTATTATGCGTATAAG
Source organism: Myxococcales bacterium (assembly GCA_023898405.1). Taxonomy (NCBI): domain Bacteria; kingdom Pseudomonadati; phylum Myxococcota; class Myxococcia; order Myxococcales; species Myxococcales bacterium. The sequence goes on along the minus strand of CP060221.1, from coordinate 154,174 downwards.
AGGGATAGCTTTTAAAGAAGCCCTTGGTGAACTGTGTGATAAAGCAGGCATAGAAGCTTTTAGTCAAAAAGCTAAAAGCCAATTTCTGCCAGATGAGCAGATTTTACTTCATGCCCAAGCTGTCGCATCCCGTTATTTTGTGGAACAGCTTTTTAGTGATGCTGGTCGTCATGCTCTTCGCTACTTATTAGAAGAGCGTCGCTTAAAAGAATCGATGCTCCGTCAGGCAGGTTTGGGATTTGGCGGTGTAATAAAAAATGATTTTATAAATTATCTTTTGAAAAATAACATAAAAGAGAAAACTGCAATCGAGGCAGGTCTACTAAAGCCAGGAGCATTTTCTCTAGTTCCTCAGTTTTTGGGAAGAATCACTATTCCAATAAAAAGAGTTGATGGCAAAATTATTGCTTTTGGTGGAAGATCGTTGCTTAGTGAAAGCGATAATGCTCCAAAATATGTAAATACTCAGTCTTACAAATTTTATGAAAAGAAAAAAAATTTTTATGGGGTTTTTGAATCACAAAAAGCAATTTTAAAAGGCAAAACACCTTTTTTGGTTGAAGGATATTTTGATGCTATGGCGCTTTGGGCTATAGGTGTTCCTGCCTTGGCGCTATGTGGTACAGCCCTATCGGACGAGCATATTAAGCAATTTAAAAGAATTTCTTCGCGCGTGATTATCTGTTTTGACGATGATAAAGCAGGGTTTAAAGCATTGAAAAGTTCTTTGGTGAAATTTTGGCAGGCAAACATTACTACTCAGGCGGTGGTGCTTGAAAAAAAAGATCCAGGAGATTATCTGGCTTTGGGTCAATTAAACATTCTTAAAGAAAGAATCCAGCAATCTATAGATGCGACGTGCCTTGTTATTGAGCGTGTAGCCCTAAATATAGATCGCGAAATTAGTAGCAGAATCCATGAAATTGATGAGCTTTTGCCTATACTAGCAAGTATCTCGCGCCCTCTGGTCCGCAGGCAATACGTGGCATATTTAGCAAATAAATTGCATGAAGATCCTGGCATCTTGTGGACAGAAATTTCTCAAAAGGCCAAGAAAAATTCTTATAGGCAAGAGGTTCAAAAAGTTCAGGAAAAAAACAACGAGTTTCAATTGAACGTGGAAGAAAAATGGTTGCTGGAAATTTTATATTCAGCCCCGGATTTGATGGATGAGATTTCTGATTCATTGTGGGAGCGAGTACGCCCCGAGTTAAGAACATCTTTTGCGCAGATTGAAAAACATCACGAACTGATTAAACAGTTGCCTCAAAGAGATGACGTGTTGAAGTTTTCACTAGATGAAGCTCGAGAAATGCTATCAGCTCTACAAGTGCGGGTTGATAAATCTGTGAGCCGTAATGTCTTGAAAGCCAAGCGTCAGAAGTTGCAAGAAGCTGAAAAAAATAAAGATTTTGCATCAGTGTTTGAAACCTTGCGTGAGCAAAGTTCGATCTTGGCAAAGAATAAAATTAGGAATTCTAAGCCCAGGGAGCATAGTGTGAAGTCTTCCGAAGAACCTAAAAAAGTCATTGAAATAGCAAAGTTAGACTCACAAGAAATAGAGTTTGATTGCGAAAACGATTGGTTCTAAATAAGCTCTTTTAAATTGTACAGAGGTGGGCATTGCCTAATGCTGTTAGGGAGCCTAAAATTCCAGTGTGTATATTTACTGCGTAGATTGATGATTGTCCTTGAATAGTTTGTTAGGCTGAATCACTAAACAACATGTAACGGCCTTTCACTTTGTTTTTTGCTTTGAAAAACGAAGCATAAAACTATGAGCATAGGCTCTAGACAGGCTCTCATAGGCGTGTGGTTTGGTAAAATAATTTTATTGTCGGTGGTACGAACGATGAGTTTAAAATCAAAAAAAGAAACCCCTGTTGCTTCTTCAACTAAAGGAACGAAGAAGAGCGCTGTAGTGTCTAAGGCTAAGAGCGAGGAAAACAGCGCTGCTTTAAAGACGTCGATAAGTGGAGCTAAAAAGAGTGGCAAGGTGGAAAAGGACCAAATACTGAATAAGTCAGGTACTTCTGAAAAAGCTATTTTAAACAAGTCTTTGTTCGAGAAAAAAGAGATTAAAAAGCTTTTGCAAAAAGGTAAAGAAAGAGGCTCCATCAGTTTCGACGAGCTCAATGAGGGGCTTGGTCCGGAAGTTAACAGTGTCCAAGAAATTGAGAATGTCATTGCCATGCTGGCAGAGTCAGACATTGAGGTCATAGAAGATCCATCAAAAGAATTTCCTGACATGATGATGCGGGAAAGTGATGAGGAATTTGACGAGGAAAGTGTTGAAGATGAAACAGAGTTCAATGAATTTGCCAAAGGCAATGATCCCGTTCGTCTCTATTTAAGTAGAATGGGATCAGTAAATCTTCTCACGCGTGATGGCGAGGTTGATATTGCTAAGCGTATTGAACAAGGTGAGATAGAGGTACTTGATGCTGTGCTAGGAACAACCATTTGTCTTTCCGAAATTTTGGAACTCGGAGATCGCTTAAGAAAGGGCAAAATCCGCGTTAAAGAAATCGTCAAAGAAAATGAACCTGGTGAAGATGGGCAAACAATTGAATTTGACGAGCCAAAAGTGACAGAGCGCGCGTTGCGCATCATGAGCGAACTTAAAATTCTACGCGAAAGATATGAAGAGCAGCTTGAGAAATATCAAAAGGCGAAAAGTTCCGGCAAAAGCATGGAACATCAAGAAAGGCTTGCAGAACTACAAGCTGAAATTGTAATGCAGTTGAGAGATCTTAAGATCAACAAACGCCAAATTGATCGTATTGTACAGCGCATTAAAGTATTGGTTCGCAGAATTACGAAAGCGGAATTTGAACTCGCTAATATAGAGCGTATGGCTCGTGATAATAGCACTACTATTTTAAGGGAACTTAGAGAAGCGCGTGACTCGAATGAGCAAATGCTTGTATTGGCAAAGAAATGGCATCAACCAATTGAGCTTTTACAAGAATGGTATCGCACCATTGTAATGGCGGTGCATCGCGTTAAACGCGTAGAAGAAGAAGCTCAAGTTGATGTAGATACTCTGCGAGAAACCAGTAAAAATATTGCTCGTGGAGAAAGAAAAGCTAACAGAGGAAAAGAACAATTGGTTGAGGCCAATCTGCGCTTAGTTGTTTCCATCGCTAAAAAATATACCAATCGTGGTTTGCAATTTCTTGATCTGATTCAAGAAGGCAATATTGGTTTGATGAAGGCTGTTGATAAATTTGAATATAAACGTGGCTACAAATTTTCCACCTATGCAACCTGGTGGATTAGGCAGGCGATTACTCGTGCAATTGCCGATCAAGCGCGTACTATTCGTATCCCTGTACACATGATCGAGACTATCAACAAACTTATTCGGACAAGTCGCTATTTGGTACAAGAGCTGGGCCGGGAACCAACTCCTGAAGAGATCGCAGAAAAAATGGAGTTGCCTGAAGATAAAGTGCGAAAGGTTTTGAAAATTGCCAAAGAACCAATTTCTTTGGAAACTCCCATTGGTGATGAGGATGAAGGAGGCTCTTCTTTGGGTGATTTTATCGAGGATAAAACAGCAACCAACCCATCCAATGCTGTTATGCAGATGAATTTGGGGGAACAAACCCGTAAAGTTCTTGCAACTTTGACTCCTCGTGAAGAAAAAGTTTTGCGCATGCGCTTTGGTATTGGTGAACGTTCGGATCATACCCTAGAAGAAGTTGGACAAGATTTTGAAGTAACGCGTGAACGTATTAGGCAGATTGAGGCTAAAGCCCTAAGAAAGTTGCGTCACCCTTCGAGAGCTAAAAAATTATTTGCCTTTTCAGAACCAGGCAGGCCTGTAAATCGCAGCACTTCAAATTCGAACTAATAAATTAGTTTGTTCCAAGAATTAGTGAGGCCAAAGATGGTCTCATTTTTTTTGCGATACTTTTAAAATACTTAAAGCAGATAATTGTGTTTTTTAACAGTTTTTACGGGTTTTCTTAGTCTAATCGAGTAAGGGAGAGATTTTTATCAAGAGTGGTGATTCTTGAAATAAAAGATATTGTCTGAACGCTCTTAGCTATTTGGATTTGTGCCTCACTTTTTTAACTTTTGAAGTGAGGGGCACGAAATTTCTAAAATTAAAGAGGAGCGAGAGTATGAAACATTATCCCTTAGCTTTAAATGTTGTTTTAACCTTTTGTTCGCTGATCGGGAGTTTAGCTTTATTTTGTTATAGTTCAGACACGTATCAAGAGTATGAACAAATTGAAATTTGTGACGATAACCGAAGTGAAATCAACCCTAAAATTTATGCAACATCAAAATATTACAAAGGAGTTCACGGGAAGAATAAAAAAAATGCGCAGAAAATCAAAAATATTGGTTGGCGAAATTTTAAAAAAGAGTGCAAACATTTTTTTTCTGAAACAGATTTATCAAACAGGCAAATAAAATCTTTGTGCGAAAAATATTTTAATGAAATAAAAATTTACCCTCCAAAAGCTCATGCTTGCAGCAAACGACAACCTCAGAAAAATTTCCAAGTAAAGAGTGGCGTTGGACAGCAAATGATCTCATACGATCAACAAAAAATATGGAGCGGTGATTATAGAAATAGTCGAGACAAATCTAAAAAAAACAAGAGAAAAAATTATTGCAAAGAAAATTATTCTACGCCAAATATTTCTGTGTCATGTGGCGAAACTATGCCATTTAGATTTATTTGCATAACGATGTTTTGCCAGATGTGGTAATTGTAAAACCAATTTTACGACGCTAACTGAATGCTCACGACCAAAAGATCGCGAGGTGAGCATGGTAAGCACTGTTCGTGTAGTTGTGAACATTAAAAAAGATATTCTAGATCCTGCAGGGGAAGCGCTTAAGAAGTCACTGCAGAGGCAGGGGATTGAGACGCCTCTCGTTCGTATCGGTAAGGTCATCGATGTGACGCTCAATGATCGGCAAGAAATTTCTGAGCAGATCAATAAAATAAAGACGGCAGCATCTGAAATTCTTTCCAATCCAATCATGGAAGATGCACAGCTTTCATTCATCGACGAGAATGATCATGAACAATAAAGTGCGTCCAGGTGTTGTGGTATTTCCTGCATCAAATTGTGAGCGAGATATCATTACCGTACTAAAAGAAGTTTATGAACTTGAAGCACTTCCTATTTGGCATAGTGATGAATTCATAGGCGATGATATTACCCACTTGTTTTTGCCAGGTGGGTTTTCTTTTGGAGATTATCTTCGAGCAGGGGCCTTAGCTGCGCATTCCCCGATTATGCGTGCAGTTAAAACTTTTGCTCAAAACGGCAAAAAAATTTTAGGCATCTGCAACGGTTTTCAGGTTTTGTGCGAAGCAGGTCTGCTGCCTGGAACATTACTTAAAAATAGTCATGGCCGTTTTGTATGTAAGATTACCAAGGCTGATTATTCTGGAATGAATTGTTCTTTGGCACCTATAGCGATTGATGTCGCTGTAGCTCATGGCGAAGGAAGATATTTTGCCGATGAAGAAACCTTGGAGCAACTTGAGCGTAATCAACAAATTATTTTGCGTTATCAAGAACTCGATGAAGATAATGCCGCGAGCATAAATGGTTCTGCTCATGGAATTGCTGGAATTGTGGCAGGGATAAAGCGCAATATTATCGGGATGATGCCTCATCCTGAAAGACTAGCAAGAGAAGCAATGCATGGGCGAGATGGCTGCGTAATCTTACAAGAATTTCTATTTGGTTAAGAACGATGGATAACAAAAAACAAAAATCATTTCGAACTTTGGAAGATCTTCATCTTGTTGATGAATCGCAGGCAAGTGAAGTTGGCTTAACTACTGAGGAATTTAAAAGAGTACAGCGATTGATCGGGCGTATGCCCAATAAAGTAGAGCTTGGAATTATAGGCGCTTTATGGAGCGAACATTGCTCCTACAAATCTACCAAAGCCCATTTATCGAAATTGCCAAGCAAAGGCCAATATGTTTTGGTTGGACCAGGAGAAAATGCAGGAGTGCTTGATATCGGCGATGGCGATGCTCTTGTTTTTAAAATAGAAAGTCATAATCACCCAAGCTTTATTGAACCATTTCAAGGTGCAGCCACTGGAGTTGGTGGGATTTTGCGTGATGTTTTTACTATGGGGGCACGTCCTTTTCTTGCGGCCAATCTTTTGCGTTTTGGTGAACCAAGACATAAAAAAGTTCCTCAACTTTTTGATGGAGTTGTGCGTGGTATTGCAAGCTATGGCAATTGTTTTGGTGTGGCTACAGTCTTGAGCAATGTAGATTTTGATAAAAGTTACAATGGAAATAATTTAGTAAATGCCTTTGCCATGGGAGTGGCTAAAAAAGAAGCGATATTTTTAGGGGCTGCTGCGGGTATCAAAAACCGTTTGCTTTATGTGGGGGCAAAAACAGGCCGTGATGGAATTATGGGTGCTGTGATGGCCTCAGATACTTTTGGTGATGAAACTGATAAAAGGCCAACGGTACAAGTAGGAGATCCATTCAAAGAAAAATTGCTTTTGGAAGCATGTCTTCAGTGCTTTGAAGAGGGATTAGTTGTTGGTATTCAGGATATGGGTGCCGCAGGGATGACCTCATCGTGTTTTGAAATGGCTAATCGTGGATCGGTAGGTTTGTCTATTAATCTCGATGATGTACCCGTGCGAGATGCTTTTATGAGCGCCTACGATATTATGCTGTCGGAAAGCCAAGAGCGTATGGTGATGGTTGCTCAAACAAAAAATGTTTCACGAATACAAGAAATATTTTCACGGTATGAACTCGATGCTGTTGATATAGGTGCAGTAACTGGCGATGGTATTATTTCTATTCATTACCATGGAAATGAAGTTGCTCATCTTGCTCCAACATTAATTATAGAAAATGCACCTCGCTATAGGCGCAGTTATCACAGCACTATTCCAAAAAATATATTTTCTCTAAAACAACGCTGTGAAATTGATTTGAAACAGGCATTTTCTTCTTGGCGAAATGATCTTGGACAAAAGGATGTATCTTTCATTACCGATCAGTTTGATCATCATATTGGAATCAATACTTTGATTGAGCCTGGGTGTTCTGATGCAGCCTTTGTAAAAGTGCCGAACTCTCAAAAGGCGGTTGCTTTATCCTTATTGGCGATGCCGCGACTCTTGAAAAATAATTCCTTTGAAGGTGCTCGCAGAACTATTTTCACAAGTTTATTAGAGATTTCAGTACAAGGATGTAAAGCAATAGGAATTTCTAACTGCCTTAACTATGGATCTCCAGAAAATGAAGAGGTGATGACTCAGTTAAAAAATTCCATTGATGGTATGGCACAGGCAGCAACGCAAATAGATGTTCCTATCATTTCGGGTAATGTAAGCCTCTACAACGAAACACGTGGGTCTCCAATATTACCAACCCTTGCTCTATCAATGGTAGGGCTTTCGGGTTCTCCGCAGAAGAAAACTATTTTTTCTGCCGCATGCGAGGAAGATGAAATAGTGCTATTAGGGAGTGCGCCAAAAGATTATGTAGGAAGTGAAGCAGTATTTCACGATGAGACCTACGACAATCATCACATTGATGCGTGGGAGCATGAGAAAATTATCAAGCTTGCTCATGCCGTTTCAGAATTAGTTTCTAAAAATATTTGCTGTTGTATGAGTGTGGTTTCAAAGGGAGGACTGCTGCTCTCCTTGATAAAAATAGCTACACATTCGCAGTGTGGCATGCAGGTGAATTTTTCTGAAGGTATGGCAAGAAATGAAATTGCCATGCATCTGTTATCGGAGGACTCTCCTCGGATAGTAGCTTGCATATCCCCCAATAAGCGCGATCAATTTGTTGAAACTTGTTCTCAGGTAGATTTCAATCCACTTGGTTTTATCAGGGGAAACTCATTATCTGTTTTTCATGGAAGAGAAATTATTCATGAAGAGTCTGTTTGTGATATGAGAGCACATTATTTTAATCATTTAGGAGAATGGCTTGCCAAGAACTAATGATCGCTTTCGCGATAAATGTGGTGTAGTTGGTATTTATGGCCATGACGAGGCAGCGCATCTGGCTTATTTAGCAATGCATGCGCTTCAACATCGAGGACAAGATTCAGCCGGCATTGTCACTCACCATGCTGGCACCTTCACCCGTGAAGTGGGAATGGGGCTGGTGAGTGATGTATTTAGTGAAAAGAATCTTGCTCGCCTCAAGGGAAATATAGCTGTAGGTCATGTTCGCTATACCACTGCAGGAAAAACAAATCTCAATGATTGCCAACCAATTTTAGCTCGAACCGGTCATGGTCACATGGCGGTAGCTCACAATGGAAATTTAGTGAACGCTGATTTTTTGCGCAGCCGGCTGGAGAAAGAAGGAGCCATTTTTCAAGCTCATTCTGATACGGAAGTTATTTGTCATCTCTTTGCTCACTCTCGCTGCGATAATTTAATTTCTCGTCTGCGCGATAGTTTGGAAAAAATCCAAGGAGCGTATTCGCTGAGTATGATGATTGAGGATAAACTTGTTGGTGCACGAGATCCTTATGGCATTCGTCCCTTGTTCTTAGGGAAATTAGAGCAAGGCTATGTTTTGGCTTCGGAAGATTGCAGTTTTCCTTTGATCAATGCTCAGTGCATTAGAGAAGTTGAACCAGGAGAATTAGTGCTGATAGATCAAGAAGGGGTTAAAAGCTATGACCTTGTTGATCGTTATAAATCAAAGGCAGCTCCCTGTATTTTTGAACATATCTATTTTGCGCGACCTGACAGTCATTTATTTGGCCGCTCAGTTTTTAGTACAAGAAAAAATTTGGGAGTTCAGTTAGCCAAAGAATCACCAGTTCAGGCAGATGCTGTTATTGCCGTTCCTGATTCTGGCGTGCTGGCGGCAATGGGCTATGCCCAATGCTCGGGCATTCCCTATGATATTGGTTTAGTGCGTAATCATTATGTGGGAAGAACTTTTATAGAGCCCGAAGATCGTATTCGTCATTTTGGTGTGCGTTTAAAGTTGAGCCCGGTAAGGGAAGTGGTAAGCGGAAAGAAAATCGTTGTTGTTGACGATAGTATCGTGAGAGGCACAACAAGCAAAAAAATTGTTGAACTTTTGCGCTTAGCAGGAGCTTCAGAGGTGCATATGCGCATCAGCGCTCCAATGACAACCCACCCTTGTCATTATGGAATAGCGACCCCCACTAAAGAAGAGTTGATCGCCTCTCGAAAAAGTGTCGATGAAATAGCGTTTTTTCTAAATGTCGATTCCTTGGCTTATTTGTCTATCAAAGGGATGTATGAAGCATTTTCGCAGGCAGGCAACAACGCAAATATGTGTGATGCCTGTTTTAGTGGTAATTATCCCGTTTAGCTGTATTTTTCTACTTTGTTTTTAAAGTAGAATTTTTCAAATATAAAGGTTCCGAATGGAAATACGGCCGCCAAGAAAGCTAAAAAGTATTTTTTTGATGACCACTTAAGCTCAAGTCCACACCATAAAGCCCAGACGACATATCCCAAAAATAAAAAGCCATGAACAGGGCCTAAAATCTTTACTGCTACAGGTAGATGAGCATAGTACTTCAAAGGCATAGCGATAAAAAGTAGCAATAAAAATGAAGTACCTTCAAGTCTGCCCAAGAAAAGAAATAATTTTTCCATTGTTGCACCTCTCTTAGTAGCGAAAATAATCGATCAGTTTAATTATAAAAGGGTGGATAGGGGCTCCCACGGGAACAATTCCTAAGAGCGAATTACAAAGGAGCAACTGACCATCAAGCTCTTCTTGGTTAAAATATTTTTTGTGCACAGAAAATTTTTTTGAATCTTTAATAAAATTAATTGCAGCTTCTCGCATAATGCTCTCAAGCCCACCCTCAAGTGAAAAAAATTGCTCTTGCTTAAAAAGAAGGAGTCCACAGCGGGAACCATCAACCACAAAGCCTTCTTGATTGCTCAGTAAAGCCTCGAAAACACCCTTGGACTGAGCTTCTTTGAGCGCTAGTGTGTAAGGAAGGTAGTTGGCAGTTTTAAGATGGGCAAGTTGAGGGTGTACCTGATAGCGAGAAATAATTACTTCTACGCCCTGATAAATGCTCTGATCAATAGGAACCATATCTTCAATGGTTATGGCGTAAAATTGTTGATTGATGATTATTCTAATTTTTTGATCATGATTGCTTTTAACAAGCGCTGATTGAATCTGATTTCGCACATGATTTTCTTTTGGAATAGAGTACGAAAAAAAACGCGCATGTCGACACAAACGCTGCCAATGTTGAGCCCAATAGCACAAAACTCTATTTTTAGAACGAAGCGTAGTAAAAACACTTGATCCGTGAAATGAGGCAAAAAGATTTTCGTCCAACGAAGCTTTACGGCCGTTAAGAATTAAGTGGGCCATGAATACTCCAGAAAATTTTCTAAAATAGTGTGACTGTTTTCGCTGAGATAGCTTTCTGGGTGAAATTGCACGCCAAAGATAGGAAGTGTTTTGTGACTTATTGCCATAATGCAGTCATCATCGCTGTAAGCATCTATTATGAAATTAGCTGGAGCTTGCTTGACAGCGAGGGAATGATAACGAGTAAAAAAAGTGGGAGAGTTAAGACCTTTAAATAGTCGTTTTTGATGATGAGTAATCGCTACTCTTTGCCCGTGCAGAGGGGGAAGTTTACAGATTGTTGCGCCAAAATAATGAGCGATAGCCTGATGGCCAAGACAAATACCTAAAGCGGGAATTTGTCGATGTAGAATGGCAGATATTTGTTCCAATAAATTGTGATTCTTGCTTGGATTACCTGGTCCAGGACCAACTAAGGCATGAGTGTAGTCGTCGAGTATCAAAGAGGTGTTCGGCGAAGAAACTCGAACATTTACACCAAGTGAACGAAGCAGTGCGATAATATTGAAACCAAATGAATCATTGTTTTCTATAAACAAGACTTTTTTCGCTTTGAACTGTTTTAGATTTTTTGCTGGCTTCAAGCAGGGGCCAACTATACAGGCTCTTCTATGTTTTTTTAAGGTTTGCTTGAGAAGAATATCCTTAATAAATTCTGCTTTGCGATTAACTTCTTCCCATTCGTGTTCAGGATTGCTGTCAATGACGATACCTGCTCCACTGTTGATAAACATGCGTTTATGAGCTCTTAGAACGCTGCGAATAAGAATATTAAAATCACTTCCAAAGCCCGAGGAAATATAGCCTAAAGTCCCTGTGTAAGGACCTCGAGGCTGTGTCTCAAGTGCAGCAATAGATGCCATAACATTTGCTTTGGGAGCTCCTGTGATGGTTCCTCCTGGAAATAGGGCGTGAATGATATCTTTGAGAGAACTTTGGCTGTGGCCGTTAATTTGCGAGACCAGATGCATGACGTGGCTATAAAATTCTACGCTTCGATCTTCCGTAACAATTACTTGTTCTGGACAGACTTTATGCATATCGTTCCGCAAAAGATCAACCAACATAACATGCTCAGCGTTTTCTTTGGGACAGTTTTTAAGCTCATTCATGTGAGCATTATCTAACACATTATCTTCGCATCGTTTTTTTGTACCAGCGATAGGACGTGTGCCGAGTATACCCTTGTTGAGTGAGAATAATCGCTCTGGACTACCACAGATGATAGACCAATCGTCGTGTTCCATGAGGCCCATAAATGGACTTGGATTGCATGTGCGCATGGATTGATAAAGAGATAAAGCATGGGTGTTTTTGCTGAAATAAAAAGGCAAACTCAAGTTTACTTGATAAACGTCGCCATTTTTAATTGTGTTTTTAATGCTTGATACTGCGTCGAGAAAATTATCTTTGTTCATGCCTGCATTGATATGCTGCATATTCAATGGAGAAATCGAAAGCTTTTTCATAAGAATTGGATCGTGGTGTATAATCTCACCATCATCTATTACTAATCCTTTTTCATAACGACTAAAAAAAGCTTCAGGGAAAATTTGTTGGCCTTGGTGAGTAGCTAAGCCAAAATATCGAGAAAACTCATAGCTAAAAAAGCCTAAAAATGCTGGGAAAAAATGTTGACAAGATGATAGTGTAAGGTGATCAAAAATATCCAAAGCATGACCGATCTTGTGTTCATCTTTATATAAATTTCCATGTTTTACGTGGACGTTATAGTTTGGAGCAATACCGCATATCAGCAACGGAGTTTTTTTGAGTGGGTGCTGAAATTCTAAAAGCGTTGGTTTAAGACCCGCAACTTGGGCCGATTGATAATATTCTAATATTTCCATGCTTAAAGTTTTTTCAGGAAAATTTAATAACGCAAGAGCTAATAGAAAATAATTTATCTGATCTTGTTTGAATAACTGGACATGAAGTAAGAGAGAACAAGGAAACTTTAAAGCCCAACAAAAAGCGAGCTTAATAAGCTCGCTTTAGCATTGAAACAACAAAAACTATTGCTTGTCGCCGAGTGTACAAGTTTTATCGGCTTCGTTAAAGTTGCAAGTGCCTTTGCCTTTCAAAAGACCAGCTGCTTTATCGCAAGTTGCTTTATCTTTTGCTGCATTTGTGCAGATGTCAGCATCAGCTCTTTCTTCGCAAGTTTCGCCATTCAGCACACATACCATTGCATTGTTGCCTTCTTTGCCGCAGTCTTCTTTGCTGAGCTTGCCGCAATCAGGACGTTTGTTGCCGCAGCCAGCTGCGAAAGTTAGAGCGAAAGCTGCTACAGCCAATAATGAAATCACTTTTTTCATGGTTATCTCCTTCGTTAAAGATTGTTGTAGTTCTTAAGTTAAGAGTATAAGAAGAACTATCGGGGGATGTTTGCCAAAGTAGTAGACTAAGCGCACCCCTGCCCACCAATCAACACCAAGAATAAATCGTTGCGTGTTGTTGTCAAGCACTCAGTTAAAAAATTAATATACTTCAACCTCGAGGAAATATGATTAAAAAGAGACTTCAACCTCGAGGAAATATGATTAAAAAGAGACTTCTCGTCAATAACTGGAAATAAATTCTGGCAAATGAATCAGAGATTCGTTATTGCAAATATTTGATTTGCCGGTTAGGGAAGTCTTCGTGAACGGGTTATTAGGTTGGTAAAAAGGGGAATTCCCATGTCTTTTGCCCCCAAGCATATAATGGTGCCGGTTGCAGTCGATCCTGACGACGATTTTATGCTCGCGGAGCATGCTGTATTTGCAGCGTGTGATATCGCAGAAAAATTTACTTCAAAAATAACCTTATTGCATCTTGCTCCAGTAGTAGATCCAAGCATAGGTGCTTCCCTAGACGTGAGTGGTAAGATTTATCATTCATTCATGCTTGTACTTCAAGCACGCATAGATAGAGGCAGGCTAAAGCTTAAAGAGCTTGAGCATTACGCTCAACAAAGAGGAATAAATGTAGAAGGACGGGTTATCGACAGTATTGAAAGAACTGCTGATGTTATACTTGAGACTGCGGAAGAACTAAATGTCGATCTTTTGGTCTTAGGCTCTCACGGAAGAAGCGGTCTATCGAGAATGCTTTTTGGATCGGTAGCGGAAACCGTCAGTAAGAAGGCTTACATGCCTGTTCTGCTTTTGCATCCCATAAGAGAAGAAGAAGAGGATTAACATGCATACGGTATTTTATTTTTCCTTGCTCACGCTTCTTGCCACGTGGTTATTACTGGTAATAGGTGGGCTAGTTAATCCAATGGGCGCTTCGATGGCTTGTCCAGACTGGTATTTTTTTCCTACCTGCAATGGAGAGTTGTTGCCTGACATGGTGGGAGGAGTGTTGTATGAGCATGGTCACCGTTTAGTTGCAACGACGGTCGGCATATGTGTCCTTATTCTAACGTTTCTATGTTGGCGATCAAACATGGTTGATCGTCTAACGAAAAAAATGTGTCTAGTCGCCCTTTTCCTAGTTATGGTTCAGGGAACTCTTGGAGGTATTACCGTGTTACTCAATTTGTCTGCCTTTGTTTCCACTTTGCACTTGATATGCGCAATGGTGTTTTTTGCGCTTTTAGTATGTATTTCTTTCCGTTTGTCTCCGGGCTTTAAGCCAATGCCTCTTTTTGAAAAGTCGCAGTGGGGAATGCTTGCTGCCATAACCTTAACTCTTATCCAATTGGTTTATGGTGGAGTGGTAAGACACTTGGGTGCTGGGCTTGCTTGTGGAGAGGATCTTGTCGGCTGTGGACCAGAATTATGGCCTTCGTGGTTTTATGGGCAGCTTCATATGGGGCATAGAATTTTAGGGTACGCCATTTTCTTTGTGGTGCTTTATGCAGCGATCAAATCTCATTCTTATGCAAAAGCCCGAAAAGATAGATTACTTGCAGCGTTATCAGTGCTTCCTGTAGTGGTGACATTTGCACAAATAGCTTTGGGTCTGCTTGCTATCTATACGGTGCGCTCAGCGTCTGTCGTAGCAATGCACACTGGTTTTGGTGCACTTTTATTAGCGTCTTTATTGACCGTTTACCTGCTTCAGCTTCAGCCAAGTCGTGCTCAAATGGGATCTCGAGCATAATTTGACTTTTCCATCATTAAAAAAGCCTCAAAAGAATTTTTTGAGGCCTAGATATTTTTTCGAATTTATCCCTTAGAATTTATAGCCCAAGCCAGCAGCCAGCATAAGATTATCTAATCCGCCGCCGTAGAATCCGCCACTGTTGAAAATTCTATCCATCCAAACAACACCACGTACGCCAAAGTATACGTGCTCATTAAAACGGTACTGCGTAGCAAAAGAAAGGCCCCAATAATAAACAAGCCCTAATTTTATGAGCCATGAGTTGGTAGGCGCCCAGCCAACTTGAATATTAGAGAGGGGAATCCACCATAAAGACAAAGGAGGTTTGGTGAATGAAGCTTCTTTCCCTTCAAAATTAAAATTTCTTGGGTAGATTATTGTCCAATCCAGCCCTAAACCAACATATAATTGTCGCCACTGATAAGCATAATTAACTCCGTAGAGGAACAGAGCCTCGGTAGGTAAACCCGTTCCTTTATTGAGGCCAAGTTCAAAATCAAAAGTAGAGCCAAGTTCGCCGTGAACATCAAAACCGCTCCATGCGCTTTTTATTGCTGAAGCATAAGAAGTGTTAAGCGCAAAAAAAGAAACTGATAGAATTAGAAAAATAATTTTAGTCATGTTTTGATTGTATCTGGCTAAAAAATTATAGCAATAAAAGTTCTGTTTGGTGAATTTAAAACCATTTTATGTAACTTAAATCAACCGGTTGTCCGTTAATTCCCTTGGCGGGAGAAGCAATCCAGCGAGCAGTTTTTCCTGGTTCTACCACGCGTTGCATAAGTGACTTTACAAATGTCTTTTCTTGTTCGCTAGGAAGCCACTGAGATATGTTTTTTTTCCATAGCTCTTCTGAAATGAGATTTCCTTCGAGGTCAAATCGTGCTGCGCTGTATTCACCAACGTTTCGGTGAAAGCGTTTGTGAGGGAGAGTTAAAATAAAATCTATATTATTGTTTTTTATCTCTTTGTTCCACTTCTCTATTACTTTTTGACAGTCCTGAGCATAGGAATCACGCAACACTTCATTCATGGCTGCTCGCAAAGGAATCTCCTTGGAGCAAAGCTGATGCTCCTTAACAATTTCCAAAGAGTAATTTTGGGTAAGGGCTCTATGTTCTGTATGCAGTTTTTCTTCATATGCTCTACCTTTAAGTCCAGATGCAAAATAGGATGCTGCATTAGAGCTTATTTCTGATCCAAAAAGATCAAGCGAACTTGAATACCAGAAATTAATATATTTTTGTATGAGAGGCAGTGGTATTGCTCCAAGAGGAGCGATGTCATGGGTATCGTGTTGATTCATCATTTGGCAGGAACGCCTGATAACCCTTTGTATTCCACTTTGTCCAACAAATAAGTGATGTGCTTCTTCCGTTAGCATGAAGCGACAGGTGCGAGCAAGAGGATCAAAGGCGCTTTCAGCAAGTGCTAGAAGTTGAAATTTTCCATCTCTGTCGGTAAAAGTCGTGAACATAAAAAAGGAAAGCCAATCATCGATAGGCTCGTTAAACGTATTAAGTATGCGAGGATTATCGTCATTACCGCTGCGACGCTCCAAGAGTTGATCAGCTTCATCACGACCATCGCGTCCAAAATAGCTATGTAAGAGATATACCATGGCCCAAAGGTGACGACCTTCTTCTACATTAACTTGAAAGAGGTTTCTTAAGTCATACAAAGAGGGACAGCTTTGCCCTAAACGACGTTGTTGTTCTACAGAGGCGGGCTCAGTGTCCGCTTGAGTCACGATCAAACGTCGCAGATGAGTTCTATACTCTCCAGGAATCTCTTGCCAAGTTTTCTTTCCTTCATCATCCCCAAAGGGAACACGACGATCACTTTCAGGGGGAGTGAGAAAAATTCCCCAGCGATAATCAGGCATACGCACATAATCGTAGTAAGCCCATCCGTGAGCATCAACACCTATCGCGGTTCGTAAATAAACAAGAGTATTGAGAAAACCATCCGGGCCCATTTCTTTCCACCAGCTAATAAAATCAGGCTGCCACCTCTCCAAAGCTCTCCTAAGTCGCGCATCGTCTGCTAAAGAGACATTGTTTGGAATCCTGTCATTGGAAATAGCGTACATAGTTTTTTCCCCTCAATCATGTAACTGTTTTTTGCTTAGTGCCCTAACACCAGCTCAATGATGTGAAAAAGATTTCAATTGTATTAAAACTATGACTTTTTCTCGTCATGCTCAAATTTTTGCTGAGGAACGTTAAGTTTGCTTACAGCAAAAAAGTTCCCCAAGCTTGGCAACCCTTATTGGCATCCAAAATAGATATGCAAGACTTGCCTCAACCATAGCCTTTGAAAGGACTGCTAATGCTAACAGTAGATAGAAATACGCATGAACGCTTTTCATATTGGCGAACGCGGACTTTTTATTCGATCTTTATTGGGTATGTCTTTTATTATTTCACTAGGAAAAGCTTTACATTTGCAATGCCAGGATTCATGAGTGAACTAGATTATAGCAAATCTGATGTTGGGCTTTTGCTTACGATCTTTTCGGTGACCTATGGTGTTAGCAAGTTTATCAGCGGAATCTTAGGGGATAAATCAAATCCACGCTATTTTATGAGCATAGGTTTAATTATTACTGGCATTATCAACCTATGTTTTGGTATGTCGTCACATATGTGGCTATTTATTGTTTTTTGGGGGCTCAATGGCTGGTTTCAAGGTTTTGGCTGGCCTCCTTGTGCTCGTCTACTCGCCTACTGGTATTCGCGCCGCTCTCGAGGGACATGGTGGGCTATTTGGAGCACTTCGCACAATATTGGCGGCGCATTAATTCCAATTATCGCAGCGCTTTGTCTGCAGTGGGCTGATTGGCGTTTTGCTCTCTATATCCCTGGAATAATGTGTATCATTATGGGAATTTGGTTGATGGAACGCTTAAGGGATACTCCAGGCTCAGTTGGACTCCCTTCGGCAGATGCTATTGAAGGATTATCTGAGCAATCGAGAGAAAAGAGTGTTTCCCATTTAAGCGTTAAAGAAATTCTTTTTAAGTATGTTGTCTTCAATAAATACATTTGGTTTTTGTCTTTGGCCAATTTTTTTGTCTATATCATACGTACTGGTATCAATGACTGGACCATGCTTTACTTGTCTGAAGAACGCGGATTTAGTCTGGTAGAAGCAGGCATGACTATACCGTGGTTCGAGGCAGGCGGTATTCTTGGCATGCTCTCGGCTGGGTGGTGCTCAGATAAAATTTTCAACGGCAATCGAGGAGTTATATCTTTTCTTTACATGATGATGATGGTTATGCCGCTTACAATATTTTGGATTGAGCCTTCGCATAACTATGCATTCAATGCATCTCTCATGTTTTTGTCTGGATTTTTTATTTTTGGTCCACAGATGTTGGTGGGATGTGCTGCAGCTGAAAAATCG
Organism: Myxococcales bacterium; assembly: GCA_023898405.1. Taxonomy (NCBI): domain Bacteria; kingdom Pseudomonadati; phylum Myxococcota; class Myxococcia; order Myxococcales; species Myxococcales bacterium. The sequence continues at coordinate 136,296 of CP060221.1, read as the reverse complement.
CACAAAGATGCGGCAGCTACGGCTTCTGGTTTTGCCGGAACATTTGGCTATCTCGGTGCGGCATGTGCTGGTTATCCTTTTGGGCTTTTGCTCGAAGGTTATAGCTGGAATGGTTTTTTCTTTGCTATGCTTTTATCAGCAGTGTTGGGAGCACTTTGTTTTTTGCCCTTTTTCTCATCTGAGTTCGATTGGTTTCGAGTTTCACTGCGATCAAAGTTGTTTCAACGGTGAAACTCGAATTGCTCTTATTCGTCGATGCTCAAAGGGATACGCAAAAATCTATGCCCCATTTGATCCTTGTGGGGCAGCTGACCACCGGTAATATTCACTTGAAGTGATGGAAGTAGAAGCTTTGGGGCATTAAGCGTTTTGTCTTTGTTTTCTCTTTGTAAAATAAATTCTTCCATTTTCGTATCAGCTTTTATAAGGCGATTGTGCTTTTTAGATTCTAAAATAGTGGTTGAAGCTTTAGGAGTTTCACCTGTTGGCGGGTAGTCATGACCAACCCATAATATGGTGTCGTCTGGTAAAGTATAGAGTTGGTGTTTGATTGAATTAAATAAGTCGTAAGCACTTCCGCCAGGAAAATCTGCTCTGCCACAACCAAGGTTGGGCTGAAATAAGCTATCACCACTAAATACATTATTTCCTATGAGGTATGCTGTGCAGCTAGGTGTATGACCTGGGACCGCAAGAGCTTTGATTTCTATTGAGCCTGCGTTTATGATCTCATTATTTTTTAGTAGATGTTCGTAGGGGAGTTCATAGCTCGCCACATCAGTTTCATAAATTTTTCTAAAGTAATCTTGCGAAGATAAAAACCCTTCTCCTATGGCGCTTTTAATTTTAAAAAGTTTTTTAACGAAAAATGAACCAGTCATATGATCAGCGTGTACGTGAGTATCAAGCACAAGTTGAGGGATTAGCTTATTATTTCTGATAAAATCCTTTAGCTTATTGGTGGAATCATGGGAGATTTTTCCCGAGGCGGCATCAAAATTAAGTACAGGATCGATAATGACTGCATCTTTAGTTTGTTGGTCATGGATAACATAGCTAAAAGTGCAGGTGACGTGTTCAAAGAATGGCGTGATGTGCATGATGGTTACCTTAGAAATATGTAGTATGTTGTGTTAGCATAGATTCTAGGAACTCAAAAAGAAAGATGAAATAAGTTTGAGTCATTTTTATGAGTGAAACTGCATGCTTTACGATGGATTGGCTTCATGATAGTGCCTCATGAAAAATATAATAGCGAGGTTAACGCTATGAGCGAAGCAGTAATCATTGGTGCCAAACGAACTCCCATTGGATCATTTTTGGGTTCATTGTCAAGCTTATCGGCTCCAAGCCTTGCAGCAACAGCCATTAAAGCTGCTATTTGCGAAGCCAAAATTCAAATCAGCGATATTGATGAAGTAATAATGGGGCAGGTTCTTCAAGGAGGTGTAGGGCAAGCTCCAGCTCGACAAGCTGCGCTTTCTGCAGGTTTATTATCATCGACTCATTGTACAACAGTGAATAAAGTGTGTGGTTCAGGCCTTAAAGCTCTCATGCTCGCTCAACAATCAATCGTGTTAAAAGAAAGTAACTTTGTTGTGGCTGGCGGAATGGAGAGCATGAGTCAAGCACCTTATTTTATAAACAAGGCCAGAACAGGTTTTCGTATGGGTGAGCAAATTATGCATGATCTCATGATCCATGATGGTTTGTGGGATCCATATGGAAATGCGCACATGGGTCAATTTGGAGATCAGTGCGCTAAGGAACATAGTTTTACTCGCCAGGCACAAGATGAATTTGCTAAGGAAAGTTATAGAAAAGCTTTGAAGGCGCAAGAACAAAGATATTTTGAAGAAGAGATTGTTCCGGTAAACATAAAAAATAAAAGAGAAGAGTACGTTGTAAGTTTTGATGAAGAACCATCTCGTTTTTTACCAGAAAAATTTGCACAGCTTAAAGCAGTCTTTTCTAAAGAGGGAACTGTCACTGCAGCTAATGCTTCTAAGATTAATGATGGTGCAGCAGCGCTTGTTATAGGTTCACAAGAACAAGCGCAAAAACGCTCGTTACCCGTTTTAGGTAGAATAATAGCCTCGACAACCTTTGCCCATGAACCGCAATGGTTCACTACCGCACCTGCAGAGTCGATCAAAAAGCTTTGCCAAAAAGCTTCTATCTCGGTCGAAGATATTGACTTGTTTGAAATCAATGAAGCATTTGCTGTCGTAGCTCTTTACGCTATCAAGGAATTAGGACTTGATGAATCGAGGGTAAATGTTTTTGGAGGTGCCATTGGATTGGGGCATCCCATAGGCTGCTCAGGTGCTCGTTTAGTAATTACATTGCTGAACGCTCTTAGGAAAAAATCCAAACGTCTTGGTTGTGTGTCCCTTTGTCTTGGCGGTGGGGAAGCGGTATCTATGTTGATTGAACGGGTAGCATAAAGAGAGGTAAATGATGACTATAGCGAAGATCGGAGTGATCGGGGCAGGGCAAATGGGTGCTGGAATTGCTCAGGTTGCAGCGACGGCAGGTTTTTTTTGTGTGGTTACCGATGCTAGGAATGATGCGCTTTTGAACGGAGCAAAAAATGTTGAAAAAAGTCTGGCGAGATTCGAATCGAAGGGGCTTATAAATAGTAAAAAAGAAGTGTTGGAGCGTATACATTGGCATGCTGATCTTGAACGATTACGCCAGTGTGATCTTGTGATTGAGGCGGTTGTTGAAAGCGAGTCGATCAAACGGGAAGTTTTAAGAAGTTTGGATGCTCAATTAAAAGAAGAAGCTATTATTGCTACCAACACTTCTTCAATATCAATTACTCGGCTAGCTCAGGCTACATCTAGGCCTAAACAATTTATTGGTATGCATTTTATGAATCCAGTGCCACTGATGAAACTTGTTGAAATTATCCGGGGCCATCATACGAGCGATGAAACTTTAAATAAAGCTATCAAAACCGTGGAGAGCTTGGGCAAAGTCTCCACTATCGCTCATGATTACCCTGGCTTTATTGCCAATAGGATTTTAATGCCTTTGATCAACGAAGCATTTTTTGCGCTGATGGAGAACGTGGCATCTGCTCATGATATTGATCAAACTATGAAACTTGGCTGTAATTTCCCTATGGGACCATTAGCATTAGCAGATTTTATAGGGCTTGATACATGTCTTGCCATTATTGAGGTAATGCATAAGGGTTTGGGCGACGACAAATATCGCCCCTGTCCCTTGCTTAGGAAATATGTTGAGGCAGGAATGCTTGGACGTAAGAGTAATCAGGGTGTTTTCCAATATTGCAATGAGTAGGTTTTCTTTTATGGCGTATGAACATTTGATCTTAGAAGATAGAAATAAAACTCGCATTATTACCATTAATCGGCCCAAAGTTTTAAATGCCATCAATAAACGAGTTTTATTCGAAATAGAGCAGGCGCTCATAGAAATTGAGGAACACAAAGATATTCGCTGTGTAGTGATTACAGGAGCAGGAGATAAAAGTTTCGTAGCAGGCGCTGATGTTTTGGAAATGAAATCTTTAATGCCTTTAGAAGCAGAAAATTTTTCCGCGATAGGGCATAGGGTGATGGATAGGATAGCCTGCTTTAAAATTCCAGTTATCGCAGCGGTCAATGGTTACGCCTTGGGTGGGGGACTGGAATTAGCTTTGGCATGTGATTTTATTTATGCCTCTGAAAACGCTACGTTTGGCCTAGTAGAAACCAAGCTCGCTTTGATCCCAGGGTTTGGGGGAGTAGCTCGTTTGTCGCAGAGAATTGGTTTAGCCCTTGCTAAAGAGATGATCTTTTCAGCAACACAAATCAACGCAAGTGAGGCTCTGAAAATTGGCCTTGTCAATCGTGTGGTGAGCGGAGGCGAAGTACTGGAAGCAGTAAAAACACTCGCAGATAAAATTAATGATCGTGGTCCTTATGCTGTCTCATTAGCGAAAAAGTTGATGTTGAGAACAGATAGCGCGAGCGTAGCAGATTTAAATGCTATGGAGCAAACTGCCTTTGGTTTAGTATTTTCGAGTCGAGATCATCAAGAAGGAATAAATGCTTTTCTAGAAAAACGAGCGGCAACTTTTGAGGGAATCTAAGGAGTAAGAATGAGCTTTTTATTAAATGATACTCATAAGCTTTTACAAAAAACCTGCCAACAGTTTGCTCAGAAGCAGTTGGCACCCAAAGCTCATGAGTTCGATCAAACCCACGCGTTTCCTAAAAATGAAATTTCTGCCCTTTCAGATTTAGGGCTTATGGGGGTATTCATTCCCACAGAGTATGGGGGAGCAGGGCTTGATGTTTTGTCTTATGTCATTGCTATGGAAGAGATAAGTGCTGGCTGTGCTTCCTGCGGTGTAATCATGAGCGTCAATAATTCTCTTTTTTGTGATCCTATTTACAAATTTGGTAGTAGTAGGCTGAAAGAAAAATTTCTTCCTGATTATGCTTCAGGTAAAAAACTTGGTTGCTTTGCTCTAAGTGAGCCAAACAATGGCTCAGATGCTGCAGCGATGCTTACTACAGCTCAACTTGATGGTGAACATTACATCCTCAATGGAACTAAGGCTTGGATTACTAATGGCTATGAGGCTGATGCTGCCATTGTCTTTGCTACGGTTGATCCGAGCTTAAAACATAAAGGGGTAGTTGCAATTTTGGTGGATATGCCTAGTCCAGGTTTAAGTTTGGGAAAAAAAGAGCATAAGCTTGGCATACGTGCTTCATCAACCTGTAACTTAATCTTTGAGGACTGCAGGGTACCAGTATCTAATATTTTAGGGGAAGTGGGAGATGGTTTTCGAATAGCTATGTCAGTGCTTGATGGAGGTCGCATTGGTATAGCAGGTCAAGCATTGGGTATTGGAAGAGCTGCAATGGAAAGTGCAGCTCGTTATGCCAATGAACGCATTGCATTTGGTAAAAAATTGGCGCAGATACCTTCTATTCAAAACAAATTTGCTGATATGGCACTAAAACTCGACGCAGCTCGTCTATTAAGTTATAGAGCGGCCTGGCTAAAGGATAATAAACAGTCTTTCACGAAAGAAGGGGCTATGGCTAAACTCATGGCCTCTGAAACAGCTACCTATGTAGCTCATCAAGCATTGCAAGTTTTTGGCGGTAATGGCTATGTCAGTGAATATCCCATGGAACGCCACTATCGCGATGCAAGAATTACAGAAATTTATGAAGGAACCAGCGAAATTCAACGTCTGGTGATTGGCACCAGAGTTTTAAAAGAATTTGCTGAGTAATAATTTAGGAGGCTCGTAATATTATGATTACTGAAAGTCTCAAAAATTTACCCACTTCTGTAAAAATTATGGAGGTGGGGCCGCGCGATGGCTTACAGAATGAAAAAACTATCATTGATACAGAACAAAAGATCCAATTTATTGAGAACCTGGTGGATGCTGGAATCAAACGTATTGAGGTGACGGCATTTGTAAGTCCGCGCTGGATACCACCGCTTGCAGATCAGTTGGAAGTTGTATTGGGAATTAAAAAAAAACCTGGTGCGAGCTATGCTGCGCTCGTTCCTAATGCTAAGGGATATGAGAGGGCAGTTGGGACAGGAAAAATAGATGAAATCTCCTTTGTGATAGCTGCTTCGGATACGCACAATCAAAAGAATTTAAATGCAGATACAAAAGCCGTTTTAGAACGTTATCGCGAAGTAGCATATTTAGCTACAAGGGATAGAATTCCGTTTAGAGTTTATCTCTCTTGTGCCTTTGGTTGTCCTTACGAAAACAAGGTTTCGACTCGAAAAATTATTTCTTTAACCAAACAAATGCTAGAACTTGGGGCTTATGAGGTTGCTTTAAGTGACACAATAGGCATTGCTTCACCGCGTGATACCATGAATATTTTAGCTCAGGTTTTACAAGTCGTGAAAAAAGAAGAGCTCGCCCTGCATATGCATGATACACGAGGCATGGCGTTGGCAAATATTTGGATAGCGCTTTTGATGGGAATTGCCTCTTTTGATTCAGCGGTGGGAGGTCTTGGTGGTTGTCCATATGCTCCTGGGGCTTCGGGAAATGTGGCTACAGAAGATCTGGTGAATATGCTTAACAGCGTTGGTATTCAAACGGATATTTCTATTGAAAGCTTGGTAAAGGTTTCGCAAACTATGGCGGTTTTGCTTAAGAAAGCACCTGCGGCAAAAATGGCTGCTATGTGTCGAAGTTAGAGTGGTCAATGGGTAAATATATTAGATTATGGTTGATAATATTTATGTTATGTTTTGCAGCCTGCCAGTGTCAACGACAGCAACAGGGGAGCCAGTCTATCTCGCTTTTGCAAAAGATAAAAGCAGCAAATGATGGTCAGCAGATATCTCACGCTGAACTTATGGAAGTAGTGACTGTTTTAGGAGAAATGAAAGCTCCAGGTGCAGAAGATCAGATTATTAAGCTGATGTTGAAAACTGATGACTTAGCGATCGGGAATGCGTGTATTATGGCTTTGGGAGAAATTAAATCACCTCAAGCTATGCTTTCTATAATTAAATTTATCGACAATAAACCAAGTGTTATGCGCCGACAGGCCATTATTGCAGCGCGAAAGATAGCTGATGATGTAGCGGCAGGTTGGCTTTTGGCCAATGCTTATGGTCATGAAGATCCAACCGTAAGAAAAGAGGCTTTGAGCGCTTTTGAAGAAGTGAATGCGAAAATTAAAAAAGAAAGTAAAGAACACTGAAACCCTGTCGAAGCATGTTGTAGAAGCGCAGTTTTTATTTGATTCTTTTTTAAGAATACTTTGGATATAAAATCGAGAAAAGTTTTTTATCGTGGGAATATGGCCCCTCAATACCAAGGAGAAAGTATGGCTAAGTTAATAGTTGTCGAAGGGATGGATGGAGCCGGTACAACAACTCAAACAAAATTGTTAGTGGATTATTTGAATCATCAAGGGATGAAAGTTCTATCTTCTGCAGAGCCTACCAAGTCTTCACTTGGGCTTGCAGCTCGTAAATTTCTCGCATCGCCTATCGAGAATGAGCCACATTTGTTAACGGCGTTAGCTTTGTGCTTTGCAGCCGATCGAATGCAGCACATTTACGATGTCTTGGAGCCTGCCCTGAAAACACATGATTTTATTGTGTTGGATCGTTATGTCTTATCAAGTTTGGTGTATCAAGGACTTCATTTACCAACTACATTTGTAAAAGAAATTAATCGTTATGCCTTGGTTCCGCATTTAACTATTGTGCTCGATGTTAATGCCCGTGTTGCTTTTGAAAGGCTCAGTGGGCGTAATGGCAAAAAAGACTTTTATGAATCCGCAGATTTACTCGAAAAAATAAAGGCTCGCTATATTCATTTCGCAGGCCAGGATCCGGCTCACACAGTCTTGGTGGATGCGTCAGGGGATATTAGCCAAGTTCACTCTCATATCGTTCATCTATTTAAAAGTAAGTATAAGGTCTAAGGGATTTTTCTATGCTTAAAGTAGATAATGCGCTGATTATGGGAGTATTAAATGTTACTCCTGATAGTTTTTCTGATGGAGGGTTTTATCTTGAGTCTGATAGGGCTATCGCTCGAGGGCTTGAAATGGTTGAACAAGGCGCTGATATAATCGATATAGGTGCTGAATCAACCTCCTACTATACTGATCCACAAAAAAAACCAGTAGAGATTTTAGAGCAAATTAAGCGTGCAGTTCCTGTTATCAAAGGCTTAGAAAAGGCTGGTGTTAGGGGTATATCGATCGATACTTCGAGCGCTGTTGTTGCGCAGGCAGCCTTAGATCATGGAGCGACGTGGATCAATGATCAGCGTGCAGCTATGGCAGATAAAATGATGCCAGTGACAATGAAAAATGCTGAACGTGTTGTATTAATGCATGGTTTTGGTTTGGGTTTTGGTGTAAACGCTGGTGAAAGAGTAAATTACTCACACCCAATCAATGAGCTGAAAGATTTTTTTCAACAACGAGTCAGAGAATTGTTGCAGCTTGGCCTAGAGAAAGAAAAAATTATAATAGACCCAGGTTTTGGTTTTGGTAAAGGTTTGGAAGATTCTCTAACTATTCTTGCTCAACTATCCAGTCTGAAGGTTCTGGGTTTTCCAGTGCTTATTGGGCTTAGCCGCAAGTCATTCATTGGTAAGCTTTGTGGGATTGAGGACCCAATGAAAAGAGACAATGCGTCCTTAGGTGGTAATGTCATGGCTCTTTTATCAGGAGTGGGGGTGATAAGAACCCATAATGTGAAGATGCTAGCTGAAGCTAAGTGCTTGATCGATGCAACATGGCTGAGGAGGTCACGATGAAAATCTACACTAAAAGAGGAGATTTAGGGCAGACAGATCTTTTTGGTGGAGGTCGCGTATCAAAAAATAGTTTGCGGGTCAAAGTTTTTGGGGATATTGACAGTGCTAACTCTGCAATAGGTTTAGCATACAGCATAGTTGGTTCGAGTAATCACTTAAAAGAACTTCTTGAAAAAATTATGAAACTGCTATTTTGTGCAGGTGCGGAAATAGCAACAGCCCCAAAAGATTCGGCAATCAATTTGCTTAAAAGAGATTTAAAAAATCATGTTTCTCAAAAGCATATTAAATGGCTTGAAGACAATATCGATCAGATTGAAGGACGGCTTGCCCCACTGAAAAGTTTTGTTCTTCCGACCGGAAGCGATACGGCGGCGCGCTTGCATTTTGCGCGTACGGTGGTGAGAAAAGCGGAGATATCTTTGGTGGAACTTAAAGAAGCAGGTTCTGATGTTCGTGAGGAAATTGTTATATTTTTCAATCGCTTAAGCGATTTGCTTTTTGTTATGGCTCGCTTTGCCAACCATGAAAACAGTTTTAATGACATATTATGGGATGGCTCTCTTGAGAACGCTTAGGCTCAATTGACAGGTAAGAACTTAATTGACATAGTCTGCTCCAACTTTGAAAGACCCCTACTAGGGCACGATGAACGTGCGCTGTAGATGGTGACGGAGAAAATCATGTTTATAGAAAAGAAAAGAGAGTTAATTCAAAGCTTTGCTCAGCATCCTTCCGATACAGGTTCATCCGAAGTGCAGATTGCCCTTTTGACTGAAAGAATATCGGAACTTACAGAGCATGTGAAAGTTCACTCTCATGATCACCATTCTCGAAGGGGCTTGCTAAAACTAGTTTCTCGCCGCCGTAGCCTCCTTAATTACCTTAAGAAAAGGGAATTAGAACGCTACAAGCAAATTGTAAGCAAGCTTGGGCTTCGTAAGTAAGTTAGTTCAATAATTTTTAGAATGTAATGCAGGTATGAGGGTAAACGTGAAGGAATCTCTAATGCATAATAGTGTAAAATTTCATAAAAATGAGGTTGCCGTTGCGCGTGAACCTTTCATATTTGAAAGCGGGAAGTTTGCTAAGCAAACCGCGGGCGCTGTTTGGGCTCGCTGGGGTGACTCAATCGTATTGGTTACCGTGTGCAGCTCAGGAAAAGCTCGAGAAGGCGCTGACTTCTTTCCGCTTACCTGTGAGTATCTAGAAAAAACCTATGCAGCAGGACGTATCCCAGGAGGATTTTTCAAACGAGAAACCAAACCAAGGGATGCAGAAATTCTCAACGCTCGTCTTATTGACCGCTCTATAAGGCCATTATTTCCTGATGGTTTTTTTGAGGAGGTGCAGGTTATTGCCACTGTGGTCTCTCACGATGGCATTCATGATACCGATGTATTAGCCCTTAATGCTGCTTCAATGGCTCTGCACTTAAGCCCTCTACCTTTTTCATTAACCAGTGGACCAATCTCTGGAGTAAGAGTTGGGAGGATTGATGGTAAATGGATCGCTCATCCCACGCTTCCTCAGTTAGCCCAGTCTGATGTTGATATTATGGTTTCCTCTCACAAAGATGCCATTGTAATGGTGGAAGGTGGAGCCCAGGAGCTTTCTGAAGAAGAGCTGGTTGATGCGCTATTTTTTGCTCAAAATGAAGGGCTAAAAATAATTCAAGCTTGTGAAGATATGCGCGAGCACATGGGGAAAGAAAAAATTATTTTTACCCCGGCATCAGTAAATCAAGATTTATATGAAAAGGTTAAGTCTGCATCTGCAGCAAGTGGACTGAACGAAGCTTTAGCAACAAAAGAGAAACTTGATCGCTATGCAAAAATAGATGCATGTAAAGAATCTGTTTTGGAAAAAATTTCCCAAGAATTGGGAGAAAGTGATGCAAGTGAAAATGCAAAACGAATTGGCGATTATTTTTCGGATATTAAGAAGTATCTTATGCGCCATCAAGTCCTTGATGACAAAGTGAGGATTGATGGAAGAGGCTACGAAGAAATTAGACCAATCTGTTGTGAAGTAGGCTTGCTTCCAAGGACTCATGGTTCAGCAATGTTTACCCGTGGAGAAACGCAAGGACTTGTAAGCGTGACTTTGGGGACTGGCGATGATGAACAAAAGATTGACAGTCTGATGGGTGAGACATTTCGGAAATTTATGTTGCACTATAATTTCCCACCTTTCTCTGTAGGCGAGGCGCGCATGCTTCGTGGAACGTCAAGGCGCGAGATTGGGCATGGTGCTTTAGCTGAAAGAGCCGTTGCAGCGATGACACCTCAGGATGATGCTAGTTTTCCTTATACAATTCGTGTTGTTTCGGAAATTTTAGAGAGCAATGGCTCATCTTCTATGGCAACCGTATGTGGGGCTACTTTGGCTATGTGGGATGCCGGAATCAAACTTAAAGCTCCAGTTGCTGGTATTGCCATGGGGATGATCAAAGAAGGTGATAAGTTTGCTGTGCTGAGCGATATTTTGGGTGATGAGGATCACTTGGGCGATATGGACTTTAAGGTATGCGGAACACAAAACGGTGTGACCGCTATCCAAATGGACATAAAAATTGATGGTCTGTCTCGTGAAATTTTAAGCAAGGCTTTAGAACAAGCACGACTTGGTAGACTTCATATTTTGGGCGAAATGAAAAAAGCTCTGTCCAAGGAAAGGGATGAAGTCTCCCCTAACGCTCCTCGTATTTATCGCTTTAAGATTAATCCTGACAAAATTAGGGATGTAATAGGTCCAGGTGGAAGAATAATACGTGATATTATTGCTCGATCAGGTGCTAAGGTCGAAGTGAGTGATGATGGTACCATCCAGGTGGCTGGTGTTGGTAAAAAATCGGTTGATAGTGCAGTGAGCATGATCAATGATCTTACGAGAGAAGCTGAAATCAATAAAGTCTATAAAGGTTTAGTGCGCAAGATTCTTGAGTTTGGTGCTTTTATAGAACTCTTTCCTGGTACTGAGGGTCTTTGTCATATTTCTGAATTATCCGATAAGCGAGTTGATAAGGTTTCAGATGTTTTGCAAGAAGGCGATGAGGTAAATGTCGTTGTCTTAAATATTGATCGAGAAGGCAAAATACGCTTGAGCCGTAAGAAAGCTATCGGCAAGCAGGCAGGAGATGTGATTTAAGTAAAATACCTAGGTGTAGGTGATTGTGTTGCGGGCTGAAGGTTTTTACTGTAGCCCGTTTTGTTTTTTGAAGTATCAATATTATGTTTTATAATGAAGACGACCTCGGATAATAAAAATAATATTGATTGAAATGAAAGGTTGGTGTTTCTTGATTAAATGTAGATTCAGTGTGCTGCTTTTAATAGCATCATTTTTTTTGACTAAAAATTTTTTGTTTGCAAAGGAATCAAATTTCAAAAATCACTCTATGGTTATTACCACCGGGTTATTTGAAAATACTCATTACTACGATGCATTTTATGATAGCCGAATTTTTGCCGGCACAGAGAAAGCAGATTTTGTGATAGAGCGTGCCAACAAAGAAATTTTTAGTTTTGAAAACACATTGTTTTTTAGTAATGACGAAATTAGCAAGAAAGAAATTATTGATTCAGCAAAAAATTGGTCGAGTTTAGAAACAAAAGCAGTCATTGGCCATAGTTACTTTGGCATAGTGCAGGAAGGTTCTTTAGAAAGCAAAGTTCAAAATTATTTGGGAGCAGCTTCAGTAAGCATAAAAATATTGAGCAGAAAAAATGGGGAGAAAACCATTTATGCCGTTTTAAAAAATGCTGGAGCTCATCAGAATATTTCTTGGCCCACATCGGAAAGTGAAATAAGGATGATTCCTGGAGTTGTGATAAAAACTGAGCAAGCTCGAGTTGTGGTGGCGGCGCGGGCTGTGGGAAGAGCGGCTCATAAACTTGGCATTGCCGACGAAATTTTGAAGAAAAACAACGCTGTTTTATTGGATGTAGGATCTAACAGTGGACAATCGCTCAACCTTGATCCGCAGCTTATGCAAGAGGCTAAGATTAGAAATATTGTCTCGTTAGCAGGCACGTCGGAGATGGGAGCTTTGGGCAATAACGATCAAAATTTTACCAAACTTGATCTTATCTATCCATTTAAGAATAAAGAACACAAAGTAGTAAATACACATTATGGTAAGCTTAATCTGTGGTCTTTAGGTGATAATGAACAAATATGGTCGCTCTTTAGAAACCTGGGCGATCCTGCCAAAATTGAAGATGCCCTATCATACATGGGGTCGCTAAAGAAAGATCCCAAAAAAACTTTTAATGTTGTAAGGGTTTTTTCAGAAAGAGCAGCAGCCAAGGCGGCGCGTTCAGTTTATGTAGATTTGGTTCTTTTGGTTTCTGCTGATCCCTATGCTCAACTACCAACGCGTGAACAAATAGATTTAAGAAATTCTTCTACAGATGCTTTTGAGCAAGTAGCTCCTATAATTTCTTTGTCGACATTGAGTGTTGCTGAAGTTGTGATGCATCAGTCAAAAAGTGGTGTATTGGAGCGAGTCGAAGTGATTCGCCATGCAGTAAGCGATCAAGGGCCCAAATCTGTCGATCTTTCTGCTCCTTTACTAGAACCGGACACCACAGAAGCCCTGCCAAGCATGAATTCCTCTTGGGAAAAAAAACAGTTAGATGAGGTTGCTGGTGGTTTTCTTTTAAAAAGCACTCAAGCTGATGTGGCACTTTTTGAAAGTAACCTATACTCAACACCTATCAAAGGCGCCTTGGGGATTGATCTTGCTCTGGCCCGTCTCAAGAGGCCTGGAATTATTTCTGTTATAAAAATTCCAGGACTCCAGCTTAAGAAAATAGCACGATTGATCATGGATAATAAATTGAACAATAATTTTGTTCTGTACGGCATGGATCCTAAGGGACGTTTGATCAGGGAACGCACTCTCAATGACGAAGAAACCTATGCTTTGGCTTTAAGCGAAAATGCATTGTTAGAAATTTTTGGCGTGTCGCGAGTTGGTGGTTTTACTGATGCAAAATCAATAAGGGCACCATTTATTGAATCGGTCTATGGCAAGCTTGATAACCTTCTCTTTTTGAGCGGAGCTAAGACTATAGCCATTCCTGAAACAGAGCGCCTAGTTGAGGGTGTTTTAAAAAATAGCAGGACGCACCAACTATTTTTAGATGCAATGGCAAAAGCTCTAAAAGACTCTAGTAGAGATGAAGTGATAGAGAGTATGAAATACTCTCAGGGTAAACCAGGGCACTCTTTGTATTTCAATGTTAACTACTTAGATTTTGGTTTTAGTCATAATTTGGCTAATCAGGCATACATTGACTACAAAGATGCTAAAGTTCGTTTGCCTATGAGTAGGGCTGGAGCTGATCTTAATACACATTTGCTGATATATTCAAAACTTTCCCTCACCTACGATGCTCCTGGATTAATTACGACCTTGAGTAATGGAATTCGTTTTTTGGCCATGGAAGGCTTTGATAAAAAGCCTGCAAAGGATAAATTTACACTTGGCTTGGATTTCCGCCTTCCATGGGAGAGAGGCTTTTTTAAAGATAAAAGTGTTGTGATCTCGCCTATCTTTAAAAATGTTTACGAAACCAAATTAGCTCCCTTTACATTTCTGTCTAAGAATACCGAAGAAGATTGGAAAAAACTGAAAATGATTCCCCGAACTAATAAGTTGGATTCATTGCTTGGACTCAATTTTAATATGACTAACCTCGGGTTTGAGTTTGATGTGGGTGCAATGATGGCGACTGATTTCCGACAGGATTCGGTGAGAGAAGCACTTGACTTTGGTCCTGGGCTTAATTTTTCTAGTAAGTGGAAATTAATAGGTCCGCTAGAGTTGAGCTCTATTATCAAAGCATCATATTTGTTCCCGCTGCCTGATAGCCGGGCCTTAGGCAAAGCTGCTTTAGGAGTAGAAGGAACAGTGTGGTTGAGAGTGGCTCACTTTTATAATTTTAGTCTGTCTTTAATGAACGACTTCTTATTAGCTACCTTACAAGATAAACCGAAAGTTTTGGCAACGAGTTCAATTTTTGGTGTTACCATTTCCTATGGAAATTTCATGAGGATTTTTTAATTAACTGATGTGCTAGAAGGCTATGATAAAAAAAAAATTGCCCATAAACCAGATCAGTGAAGATATTGATGAGGAAGAGCGTGAGCTCTTTCTCAACGCTTTTTTTCAGAATTTTTCAATTAAAGATAAAAAAACTTCACCTGATACAACAAATTCAAAAAAATCTCCTCAAACTGCTGAAGAAAGCGATGAGGAGCTTTTTTTGTGTGCGGTAAATGAGGGCAATTTTTATTCTTATGAAAAAAAACTGCACTCATCCCTGGCTCAGTCAAAGAGCCCAAGGCGCAATAAGAAAGATCAACGGAATAAGCGTGATGCCATTGATGCACGAATTGATCTGCACGGTTTATATGCTGAAGATGCGGTCGAACGCCTATTGAATTTCATTTATAGAGAAAAAAAGCGAGGGAGCAAAATTTTGTTGGTGGTGCATGGAAAGGGGACAGGTGTATTAAAGAAAGCGGCTTGGGCAGTGGTGGAAACGAGCGATATTGTTAATGATTATCAGGTTGCACCAAGCAAATATGGGGGTGAAGGAGCTATTATATTGAAAATTAATCAGAAATTTAAACGGTCATGATAACAATATCGCTTTAGATTTTATGGTGCTCAGTTGTTTATCCATGTTTGTCTTGCTAGAAAATTTTAATGAAAAATAATCATGAAAAAACAGTTAGTACCAAGATAAAAAACTCAATTTTTTATTTTTTGCTTTTTATTTTGCCAAAAAATTTTATCTCCTTGCTGGTTGGCAAGATCCTAAGCGTAGCGTGGCCAAAATCCATTAATTTATTTTTACTTAGAAATTTTATAAAAATTTTTTCTATCAATAGTAATGAAGCAGAAAAAAATATTGAGGACTATGAAAGTATTCAAGAATTTTTTTGCAGACGGCTTGGCGAAGGTACGCGAAAAATTTCACAAAAAAGTAACGTAGTTATAAGCCCTTGTGACGGTGTGGTGAGCGAGTTTGGTCTTATTGAAAATGGTCGATTGTTACAAGTGAAAGGTAAATATTACCAGTTGAGTGAATTGCTTGGATGTCCCAAGCGTGCAGCCCATTTTGAAGGTGGGCATTTTTGTACTATCTATTTATCTCCAAGGGATTATCATCGCTTTCATGTTCCTATTGATGGCTGCATTCGAGAGACAATTTACATCCCTGGAACTCTTTGGCCGGTGAATAGGTGGGCGGTAAAAAATATAAAAAATTTATTTTGTATTAATGAAAGGATAATATCGCTTTTTGAAGAGCAGCAAAGAGCAAAGTCTTTAGCTTGTGTAGCAGTTGGTGCTACTATGGTCGGCAAAATAAAACTTCAATACTGTTCTTTAGAAAGTAATTCAAAACAAAAATTAACGAGCATCAAACATGAGGGCGAAAACCAAGTTAGGGTAAATAAAGGACAGGAACTTGGTCGTTTTATGTTTGGATCAACCATTGTTCTTCTGTTTGAAAAGGGACTCATTTCAGGGTTTGAGCATAGTTCAGGAAATATCAAAATGGGCGAAGTGTTAGCTCGTCTAGCGGAGAACTTGGAGTGACTGAAAGCATCCAGGAAACTAAAAAAAATAGGCGGCATCAAAAAATTAATAAACCAATTTTTACGGCCTTATTGTTATTGTCGCTTGCCATTTTTAGTATAGAGTTCGTTTTTGATGTGAGACAAAATCTTGCCTGGTATCATACTGTTTTACTATTTGATCTTTGTTTGATCGGGGCATATTTCTCGTATGTACTTTCACTTATCAAACAAAATCGTCATAGCTTACTTGAGTTAGTAAATAAAAATAAGGCTGATTTAGCTTATTTCATAGTGGTGTGCTTTTTTTTATTTATTCCAAGGCTCGCTGCCGCTTTGATTATTGTTCGACTCATATTTAATTTTCTAGCTCGAGTACTCGAATCATCGTGGGGAGCCAAACTCGCTACGGCTGTCAACCTGAGACCAAGCCAGACCTTGGCTTTAAGTTTTTTAGGATTGATTGCTACAGGAGCACTTTTACTGACTTTTCCTGCCGCTACCACTAACGGTCAGGGCGCAAAGCTCATCGATGCTATCTTTACCATGACCTCAGCAAGTTGTGTCGCAGGCCTTACTTTGCTTGATATCGGAATGGAATTTTCACGCTTTGGTCAAGGCGTCATTCTTTTAGGTATTCAGGCTGGGGGGCTTGGGATAATGGTGCTCTCAGCAGCCTTTACCTTGCTGGTTGGTGGTACGATACCTCTAAAAAGACAGGTTGGTTTAAGCCGCGTGTTGGACATATCGACTCCAGATGGGCTGCGCAACTTGATTCGGGCTGTAACCGTAACGACCATTGTTATAGAATTTATTGGTGCTGCAAGTTTATTTATTCTGTGTAGTGATGAAGTTCCTGGATTTACTGATCGACTTTGGTGGGCAGTTTTTCATACCATTTCAGCTTTTTGCAATTGTGGACTTGGACTTTTTTCTGATTCCTTAAGCGTCTTCATAAATAAGCCTGTTGTTTGCCTTATTTTTATGTCGCTGATTACTGCAGGAAGTTTGGGTTTTTTTGTTTTCTCGGACATCACCAATCGCGAGGTGTGGAGTATCAAAAAACCAAAAGCTATTTGGAGTCGCCTACAAATTCAGAGCAAAGTTGTTATTGTCGCCACAATTTTCCTCAACACTTTTGGAATGTTGGTGTTTTTATTTTTTGAATATGATGGAGTATTACGAGGTTTGCCCTTTGAGTCGAAAATTCTAGCTTCGCTTTTTGAAACGGTAAATTTACGTTCGGCTGGTTTTTCGCTCGTTTCGCTAGAGGGACTTACCCAACCTTCTATCATGTTTACCATCGCTTATATGTTTATTGGTGCAGGGCCAGGTTCCACAGGGGGAGGAATTAAACTGACAACTGCAGCAATAAGCGTCATGGCTGTAAGAGCCATGTTATGGGGACGGCGTGACGTTGAAATTTTAGGCCGCCGTA
The DNA here is from genome assembly GCA_023898405.1 of Myxococcales bacterium. Classification (NCBI taxonomy): domain Bacteria; kingdom Pseudomonadati; phylum Myxococcota; class Myxococcia; order Myxococcales; species Myxococcales bacterium. The sequence continues at coordinate 118,966 of CP060221.1, read as the reverse complement.
TTGCACCAGAGGTGGTTAATCGTAGTTTAGCTATTATGCTTATTTCTGGAACTATTGTTGGAGTAGCTTTAACGCTCCTCTTAGCGACACAAAATATTTCTTTTGATAAATTATTTTTTGAAACGGTTTCAGCTTTCGGTACAGTGGGATTCACAATCGATAGCACTTCACATCTTAATAGCACAGGTAAAATATTAATCATCTGCATCATGTTTATTGGTCGTATCGGACCTTTAACCCTTGCGCTAGCAGTTGGGGAAAAGAACAAAGCTCAAGGCTATCGCTACCCCAAGGGTAATATAGCGGTGGGATAGGAGAGTTAGCTTGAAATTATTTGTGGTTATTGGACTCGGTCAATTTGGTCGTTCAACAGCAAGTGTACTCTATGAAGGTGGAGGTGACGTCATTGCTATTGATGCCGATCAAAATCGAGTAGAGCTTGTAAAAAATAATGTTGGACAAGCAATATGTCTTGATGCAACTGATATTGATGCCTTAAGAACAGTCGGAGCGGGAAGAGCGGATACTGCTATCGTTGCGCTTGGAGAGGATGACTTAGAAGCAAGCGTAATTTGTTGTGCAGCGCTGAGCGATCTGGGAGTGGGAAGAATTATTGTTCGATCAGCTTCAGAGCACCACAGCAGAATACTTTCTCGTGTTGGTGCAACGAGAGTTATTTACCCTGAAAAACAAATGGGTGAGCAGCTGGCAAAATCATTGATAGCTTCGGGCGTGCTTGATCAGGTGACACTTTCTACCGGACAAGTAGTAGCGAATGTCAGGCCTCGTGAAGACTTAGTCGGTAAAACTCTTCGCGAAGCATGTTTTCACGATCATTTTCGTATTGCTGTTATTGGTATTCAGCAGCCAAAACGCAGTGTTGATGATAGGGGAGAAGTGCATGAAGAACTCATTTTGCTACCAATACCCGATCTTGATAACGTTATTAATGAAGATGATATTTTGATTATTGTGGGTAATCAAAGTCAGATTGAATTAGTCGCTCGTAAGGAATAGTCGAATATAATGACAAGCTTTGATGATAATAGAAGTCGCATTCTTTCAAAGATTTCAGTTGCTGCACGCACACTTTTAACTCCACCTAAGAATGTAGAATTTATTGGTTTTTTAAGCTCAGGACCAACAATTCGTTCTCGCTCTCGTCTTGCTCTTGCTGCAGTTTTTTTTCTGACCATTCCTATATTGCTTGTCGGTGTTATGCGTACTGAAAATGTGGGCTACCATGCTTCATTATTAAGTGACTATGATAATTACGGACGGCTTATATTAGAAACAAAAATCAGGATAAAAGAGCTCGATGTCGCGTTGTGGGAATATGTGGTTGAACAAGAATTTGAAAACGGACAAGCCGCGATTGTAGCTTCTGAAGACGTAAAAAAAGCGATTACTGCCTTGGTGCTGCAGAGACCTGAAGAAATAAATATTGGACCACGAGATTTTTTGCCGGGGCTTGCATCAAGGCTTGATAGCTCAATAAAAAGATCTATAGCTAATTATAGCTCTATGGCGTCAGTACGTTTAAGTATAATGTCATTGTTGCGGGAAATAAAAGCTATAGAAAAGCAAGTAGTCATACATGCCCGTTCTGAACGGCAGCTGACTCTGGGAGCTCTTTCCAAAGTTGGCCGAGATCAATTAATTTTATTTTTGGTGTTGGTGTGCTCCATTCCTATTTTTGTAGGCTTTATTCCAGGCTGGATTGTCAGACCATTAACAAGGCTACGTCAAATGGTGGGCAAGATCGAAGCGGGTCATTTCAAAGATATTAATATTGCTGGCCAAGATGAAGTCTCAGTACTAGCAAAAAGCCTAAGAACGCTTTTTGCTCGTAAAGAAGAAATAGATGGTAAAAAATCTTCTAAGTTGTTTGAGTTGCGTAATATTCTACGTTCAGTCATAAAACGAGTGGATGAGCCAGTATTTATTGTCGATAGAAATTTGAAGATCAGTTATACAAATGAAGCTGCATCTGCTTTGCTTGCTATACCGCAACATCAGATGGAAGGAACTTATCTAAGCGATTGTATGTATTGCCCTAGCACTAAGAAAGCTTTGGAAAAAGCATTTAGTGGTGATGGCCAGGATGAGTCTCTTTTAGTAGAGATTGAGCTATCAGATGGTCGTTCTTTTTCTAGACATGCACGAATCGGGGTTGTCAGAAACAGAGATGGCGAAGTTTCTAGAGCAGTGCTTGTACTTAACAAATCTGATAGCATTGCTACATTAGAGGAAAAGTCTTGAAGCAGCACAGTGTATTGGTTGAAATTCTTTTACTTCATTTATAAGCCCATCGACATGGCTTGAGCCCTCAGAATCATTTTTATGGGTATATTTAAAAAAGAACGATATAAATTCAACTTTTTCTTTTTCATCAATGATATTTACATCAGGAATGAGTAGGGCGTCATAATCGTTTCCTTCCTGTGGGGAATCTCGGCGCTCGATAGATATAACAGGGCCTAAAATACTTGGAGACTCTATGATGGCTTTTCCTTGCCTGATAATTTCCTTTTGATCTTTGATAGCAATATGGAGCTCTGCCGGGTGAACAGTGCTGCCGGTGTAGTAGCTTATTTGAATGTTTTCTCCAGTGCACTCGTAGAAATTAGGTGCAGACGCGTTAATATTGAAGGTGTAGATCACGAGTAGAACAAATAATTTTTTCATTGTGGCAGCACTCCTCAGTTTTTTATTTTTAGTACGTTGAGATAAGCTTTGGCGGTTATTCAAAGGGAAAAAAGATGAAAAATATATTAATGATTCCTGGTGATGGCATTGGGCCTGAAGTTACAAGCCATGCTCAACAGCTCCTCCAATTATTGTCGAAAAAATATGATTTTGGGATTGCTGTGACAGAGGTCGATTGGGGAGCGGAGCGCTGGCTAAGATATAAAGAGGGCATACCTGAAGGAGAATTAGAGCAGATACCAAACAAGTACGATGCAATTTTATTTGGAGCCCTGGGTGACCCGAGGATACCTGATATGGCTCATGGTAGAGCAATCTTGCTTGGGTTAAGAACTAAACTAGAGCTCTACATTAATTTTAGACCCGTAAAATTATTGCACCCGCGATTGTCTACTTTAAAGAAGCAATGTGATGTGGATATCGCTATTTTTAGAGAAAATACCCAAGACATTTATGGTGCTGTTGGCGGAGCAATTAATCAAGGTTCAACAGATGAAATAGCGATTGATGAAAGTATTCATAGTTATAAGGGAGTTGAACGCATCATTGAATCTGCATTTCTTTATGCAACAAAAATGAATCGTAAACGCGTATGTTTAGTTGATAAATCAAATGCCATAAAATTCGGTGGAAGTTTGTGGCAGCGAGTTTTCAAATCCAAAGCAAAAGAATACCCACAGGTGAAAGCGGAACATCTCTTTGTTGATGTGGCTGCCATGCAAATGGTTCAGTCACCTGAAAATTTTGAAGTGATTGTAACCTCAAATCTCTTCGGTGATATTCTGAGTGATTTAGGCGCTGGGCTCGTGGGCGGCCTAGGTGTTGCTGCGAGTGCCAACATAAACCCTAAAACAGTAGCATTATTTGAACCAGTGCATGGATCTGCACCCAACCTGGTTGGAAAAAATACCGCTAATCCTTTTGCAATGTTTTTATCTCTTGGCATGATGCTTGAGTATTTGGGCTTTAGTGATCTCAAAGGCCTTATCGAAAAGTCGGTAACTTTTGCCATTGAAAAATCTGTTTGCACTCCAGATCTAGGCGGAAGACATACAAGCACCGAAGTTAGCTCTTTTATTATGGATTATATTAAAGAAGCTGCCTAAGTATAGGAAATTTATTAGATAGAGCTTGCTCTTTTATTTTGAGTGGTAAGCTCTATGGAAAAATACCTATTTACTTTTATCTTGTTAGTGTCTTTTTTGTTGTCACTTGAGTCTTTGACTTCGGCTGGCCGGCTTAGTTTGTCTGATGAGCTCGCTTGGCTTTTTAATAAAGAATACTTCCTTAATAATATGGACATAATTCATATTAAGGAGTTAATCAGGGGCTTACGTGATAAGCAAATTGAGCTTAGGAAAAATAAAGATGATAAAAATTTTCACAAAATTTATAAACTTTTAGGGCAAACACTAAGTAAAGCGAATGAGCTAGAGCGCGCTTTATATCGGACGGAACAGGTCGAGCGCAATTACAAAGATAGAAATCCGCAGCTCATCAGACAAACAAAAAGTTATGTAGAGCGTACCAAACAAGAACTTTTGAAATTATTGCGAGACTTTTATGATGGCGATAATAGCTTGGAAAAAATTTTTGAGCTTTGATATGCCAGCAACGACAAGACTACTATTAAGCCTTGCGTAAGTGACACTAATTTTGTAGGGGATGAAGCTTAATAATTATTAGAGTTAAATGTTTAGAAATGAGCAAAAAGAAAGTTTCAGCAAATAATGCATTAACAACATTACTTAATAAGCAGGAAAGCCTGCATGTTAAAACCCATAATCAGCATTATGTTAACTTTTATTGGAAACCAAAAAATGAAGCTCTTCTTTTAGGAAATTAAAACATTACTTAACCCAATAATAATAATGCAGACACTCCTCTAGCACTGGCTGCCGCAGAGAGTGTCTGCTAGTTATTTAAAGAAGTTCTGGATTGCAAATACCTAAGTAATCCTTGGTCGAAGCCGTATAAAAAAATCCTACTTTGGATAAATTCTTGTGGATATAATTTGCGAATAAACAATGAGGATAAGTAGTAGGATGAATACTATCCCAAAACAGTTTTGAGTTTGGGGCTTCACATGTAAATTTCGTTGGAGTTGAAAAGAATTTAGATGTGTAGCAGGCTTTGTTAATTATTGAAAACTTTTGCTCATGGTAAAACTCCTTAACAAAAGTTTTATCAAATCCGAAATCTAATTCTTTAGCCTTGGAAAATTGTTCCAATAACTCAAAACTGTCTTCCATTACCCTATCAGCCTCAATAATGGTGAGCTTAGTGTCGCTGTATTCATCCCTAAAAGCATTTGCTATTTGTTTAAGTAAATAATTGTGAGTTTTGCTAATTCTAGTTAACCCTTCAGATAAACTTATGACTCTCTTGCTCGCGGGCTCTTTAATGTTGAGATGATAACTTTTGTTGTCGAGTATTTTTGGGGTTGTGCCCAAATCAGGTAAATTCACAACCATAAATTTTCGTGCACCAGCTTTATACAAGGTTCTTAGATGACTATCAATACTTCGAGTAACTGCGTTAATAATGGTGTTAGAGCCAGCTCGTGGATTATTTGGAACATCGATAAATATATCTGCATCTTTTACAGAATCGAGCCAAGTGAAATAGTCATTCCCGCCAATCCAAATAACAAATAATGTTGAGTCAATTTTTTTGATAGTTTCCTCATTAATAAGCTTCTTATATTTTTCAATTTCGTTGCCGATATTTCCAGTTATTGCTAGTTGCGCAGACAAATAGGCACTCTCCTTGAAAGTCAATTGATCGAATTCATCATCCAAATGTGGAGATGAAAGAGAGCCTCCCACTGCCCAATTTTGTATGGCTACTCCCGTAACCATTTGCATATAATCAACCCAGTTGGGTCCATTGCTGAAACGACCTGCAAAATATGGTTCAGGAGGAAATACCCTTAGCCAATTTTTGAGATTTCCCTGGTCCGATAAACTGTCACCAAAAATAACGACACGGTCAATCTCGCCTCCTTGTTGTTGATTATTAGTTGAAAAGACGGGGGAAAGAAAATTCATGGAAAGAAAGGAAGATTTAACAGCAACGTTCAATATTCTTTTTTTGTAGTAGGAATGTGGAAAAGCCTTTCGTAAAGCATTTTTGCAATATTTTTTGGCGCCCTCTGAGGAGTTTTCATAAATAACAGGACGGAATTTACTAAAAGGCAATGATGATTTACCATTCATAGAAGATACTTCAAAAAATCCATCTATTTTTTTGCCTTCCACATAAATATATTCATTTTGCTCCCCTCTTGCCCAAAGCCATGGCAGCCCCGGATGCAAAAATGATGTATTTTGCGAAGAACTTGTTGTGTCAAAGTATCGGCACGCAAGCCTGTACCCTGCGAGCGCATTTTTATTTAAAAATAACAAAACAAAAAATGTCAAAATAATAAGCCTTTGATAGCATCCCATTTTTTGCAAAAGCATATCCCCCCCAAGAGTAACGCAAGCAAATAAGCGCTCTGTGTGGAGAATTTATTTAAAAATCAATGGATTTGGCTCAATAGACAATTTTTTCTTATTTTTTATTGAAAATCAGTGCCCCAATAAGAAGGCAATAGTAAGTAAATGCAGAGCAATATAAATGTGAGGTTATTAGCGTGAATTTATTGAATTTTAAAAAACTATTTGTGGTTGCGAGTGTTTTAACTCCCCTCGTGTTTTCAGCAGAAATTTATGCGGCTGAAAAACAAGATGAACTTGGCTTTAAGCAAGTAATGAATATTCTAGATGAACAAATCAAACTTGGCGATCTTAGTGATACATCAGCGCTGATAGCAAAAGAACTCATGAATGAAATTTTGCTTAATGAGAGTGCTTATAACACGCTAAAAAATGATGACGGAAATCTTGTGCTTGATGAATCAGCAGCTCGTTATATTTTTGGCTCTCTTAAAGATAAAGCTACTAGTGCAATAAATAAGGGCTTGGAAAAGTATTATAATTCGAAAGACTACGCTCGAGAAAAGTACGATGCTTTTCAAGAAAAACTTGATGAAAAGATGCCAGGGTTTCGTAATAGTCTTGCGGATGCACTGGTTGCCGTAAATGAAACTCTGAGTAAGATTGATCCAAAGGTAGTTGGTAAGATTGTTAAAATAGCAGGTTCAATAATTGGCGCTACTTCTTCAATCCTTGGAGCAGCTTTTGGGGTGCCCGTAATTCCTGGACTTGCCATCTCTATCGCAACCGCCGTTTTAGGTAATTCATATACTGTATCTGGTGCCTTAGCAGGAGCGAAAACTTTGCTCGATATAGCAGAACACGTACTTAGAGTTGATCCAGATGCAACTCCTCAGGACGATACTGAAAAAGGTAATGCTTTAAAAAAGATAGCTGAAGCAGTTAGATGGGTTGGCCAACACTATATCGATAATTATTCAGTGTATAAACCAGAAGAAGTAGAAGCTGTAAAAGCAGGTCTTAAAGCGATCGGTAAAATCTTTGCTTACTTTATGTAAGATTTTTTAGACAAGACAATGAATGAGCAATAGGCTCTTCATTGTCTTATTTGCTTAGTTATAACCTTTCAAAATCTCCATATTTTTTATGAGCGCTTTGCAATTTTGGGATAATTTATTATCACAAGCGAAAAATTAATAAAAATTTTAACTTTCCTCTCATCAATCGCACAGATAGCAAAATATTTTTTAAATTAATGGTATTTTTTTTTACCTCTTATAGAATCTTTTTATTCCACCTCGAGAGTTGTTCTTAAGGCAGATAAATAAAGGGCAAAAAAATAATTATCGTGGTGGAGAGATGAAATAAGGAGACAGTATGGTTGAAAAGATTCAAGGTAAAAAGGTTCAAAAAGCTCCAGTCGCTAAAGGTGGACAATCTGGTCAGAAAACAAGCGAAAAATCACGTTCAGAAGTTAGTCAAAAAAAAGGAAGTGATAGCAAAAAGAAGTAAATGCTAAAGTGTCTTTGTAAAAAAACGTATCTGTCTTAGTTGTAAAATATTTTTTAAAATAAATACGCACTTAGCCTGAGCCATAAATAGCTCGGGCTTTAATCAATCAAAGGCCTGTTGGTGATAAAAATAAACTTCGTATTGTCTTATTTACTTTTGTTTCTTCCATGAGTTTTTTTATAGTCTCTAAAAAATTGGATCAGCGCAAACATTTCTAATTAGAATTGAAGTTGTTGAAAGTATCGACCCCATATTCGCTTTCTGAGCTAAGGCCTACTTCATGCCCAACTCTGCTGATCATAGCTATGAATTAATTCAAATGATGTCTCATATTTTTCTATTTTCCGCTGTAGCAGGAATTTTAGTTCCTTTGCTTCAAAGAATTCGCCTATCACCGGTCTTAGGATATTTAGTGTGTGGCATAGCCATAGGTCCCTACGGTCTTGCCCGTTTAAGTAGTGATAATAGTTGGTTCAAATATTTAAGTGTATCCGATACTTCAAGTGTTTCGATTTTGGGAGAGTTCGGAATCATTGCGCTTATGTTTGTGATTGGATTGGAACTTTCTTTAAGGCGTTTACAGGAGCTCAAACTTTATGTTTTTGGGCTTGGTAGCACTCAGATAATATTTTCTGGAACTCTCATTTTTCTTGTCGTGTATGCATTAGGCAACAATGCCTATACTTCAATTTTATTAGGAACATCCCTGGCTCTTTCCTCAACAGCTATCGTGATGCAGCTTCTGGCAGAAAAGCGATTGAACCACCAAAAAGTTGGGACCATGTGCTTTTCTGTCTTACTCATGCAAGATCTTGCTGTTGTTCCTATCCTTGTACTCGTTAGTTCTTTTGCTCCCGAAGCTGGACAGCAAACACTGTATTTGCTTTTTGGCTCTATCCTGGTGGCTATTTGTGCAATTGTGTTCATATACGTTATGGGCAGATGGCTCTTAAGGCCATTACTTAATTTGGTCAGCAATGCCAGAAATCCGGAATGGCTGAGTTCTTTTGTACTTTTAATGGTGGCGAGCTGTGCGAGTATTACTATTCTGGCAGGCCTGTCGGGGGCTTTAGGAGCTTTTTTAGCAGGATTATTAATTGCTGAGACAGAATTCCGTTACGAAGTAGAAGTCATCATAAGTCCTTTGAAAAGCTTACTGCTGGGTGTTTTTTTTATGTCCATAGGTATGATTATAGATTTATGGAAAATTGTAACGCACCCAGTTTTATTGTTTTCTTGGGTCATAGGTCTTTTTATTATTAAAGCATTCACCATTTTTATTACAGCAAGACTTTTTAAAATTATAAAAGAAAAAGCAATGAAGCTGGCTCTCTACCTAGCTCAGCCGGGTGAGTTTGCCTTTATGGTAATCAGCGTAGCGCTTGCTGCAAAAATTATCGATCCTGAACAAGGGCAATTTTTTCTTTTAGTAACTGCCCTATCTATGTTTCTTACACCAATAATTTTTGAATTGACGCCCTTCATTACTCGTGGTTTAGCTGCAACTGATGACGTGATTCAAAAAAATAGCTATTTGGAAAAAATAGTGATTCTCGCAGGATTTGGACGTATAGGACAAATTTTGGGTACTATTTTGCAAGAGCAAGGCATTCCCTTCGTTGCACTTGAGTATGATTCCCAAAAAGTTCGCTTTTGGCAAAAAAGAGGATTCCCGGTAATTTATGGCGATGCGAAAAATATTGAGCTGTGGCGTTTGGTGCATGCAGACACTGCCTTAGCAGCCGTAATTACTATTGACGAGAAACATTCAGCTAAAACTATAGTCAGCTCAATTCAAACAAAATGGCCTAAGCTACCCATTATACTTCGCGCCAACGACATAAAAGATATTGACCCTTTGCATGAACTGGGCGCTAAATATGTTGTACCTGAGACGCTCGAGTTAAGTTTGCGAATAGCAAGAATATTAATGTCTGAACTCGGGCTTGAGCACGATCGAATTGATAAGGCGCTCGAGCAGACTTGGCAAAGAAGTTGTTATCCAAGAAGTGTTTTTTAAAATTGAGATCACCAAAAATAAAATTATTTTTAGTCCAAAACTAGTTTTAAACGCTATTAGATTGCAGGTCGTGAAAAACTCTAAACTAAGAAATTTTCACAATGCGAAAGGCCTAAGCAGTAACTTTAGTGTTTCTAGTGCGGATAATTCACAAATATAATAATAAAGCCAAGAAATGAGGAATGTATGAAAGCAAAGTGGTTATTTTTTTCTGTAATTTTTTTCATGCTAGGATGTACCTCGATCAAAAATATTACTCCTCAAAAGCATGCTCTTGTAATACAGAATTTTCGTTTTGCTCCTCTGGGAATGCTGGAGCAGGAGCTTGTAAAGCGCGGTTACCAAATCTCAGTATTTGATGCGGAACATCGCGGTATGCAATTGGCCCATATGAATCCACTTGATTATGATTTAGTTGTAGTTCTCGGTGGACTTATGAGTGCAAATGATACAGAAAGTTACCCCTATCTCGAAGAGGAAATGCGTTTTTTAAAAACCCGTGATCTGCATCAAAAACCATCTATAGGAATATGTTTGGGGGCTCAGCTCATGGCTCGTTCTTTAGGAGGATCAGTGCGCGTTGGAGAAAATGGACGGGAGTTTGGGGTTAAAGAATTATTTCTTAGCGATCACGGTAAAAAAACTCCTTTTAAACTCTTAAAAAACTTTCCGGTAGTGGAAGCACATAATGATACCTTTGATATTCCTCAGGGAGCACTCCTGCTAGCATCGAGCAAGCAATATAAAAACCAAGCTTTTTTGCACAATAAATCGCTAGCTCTTCAATTCCATCCTGAGGCGGATGCTCACACCGTTCAGATATGGATGGATATTTTTCAAAGAAACGATAATACCGAAATGAAAAGTAAGTTTGGCTATCTTAATGAAAAACTAAGGCCACAAATCCAGAAATTTTGGCATTCGTGGTTGGATATGCTCGAAAAAAATGAACCCTCTTTAGCTGCAAATTTTTAAAATAATTTTTTGCAAAAAATGTGGGAGATTTAGTCTTTTGAAAGTTATCGATATACCCCTCCCACAACTGTTCTAGTTCATTTTTGGGATTCATTTTTATATGAATCAAGGCTCCAAGCAAAATATTGTTTCTTTGCAGAAAAATAACTTTAATATCAGTGAGTTATATTTTTATTGTGTTTGTTCTAAGAGACCGTATTTGATTTTTTGTGCTTTATCTATACATTTTTCCCTTGTAAATTCTAAAAACAGCGCAGAAAAATGAAACAAGGTGATCATGTTCAGCTTATTATCAATAAGCTAGGGAAACACGGCGAAGGTATTGCTCATAGTGAAGGACTTCCCATTTTTGTTGAACATGCTTTGCCACATGAAAAAATTCAAGCAAAAATAATCTTGGTCAAAAAAAGCTATGCCAGTGCACAGCTGTTGAGGATAATCTCACCCAACGAAAAACGAGTAACTCCATCTTGTTCTCACTTTGAAACTTGTGGCGGCTGCCAGATTATGCATTTATCCTATGATGAGCAATTAGAGCAGAAGCATAAACTAGTAAAAGAGGCTTTAAAAAATACTTTAGCAACTAAAGATTCTTTCGAGATTTTTCCATGCTTAGCTTCACCACAGCCTTTTAATTACCGAAATAAAATTCAGTTGCCGGTTACACAAAGAGCCAGCACGATTGTGAGCGGATTTTACAAACGAGGAACACACGAAGTCGTTCCCTATGATCGCTGCTTAGTACATCATTCCATAATGGAACGGTCGGCACACAACATAACCCAACTGATCCAAAATTCTATGCTTAGGCCCTATTGTGAAAGCACGCAAACAGGGAGTTTGCGTCATTTTATTTTGCGAGCCAACAGTAAAAACGAAATTCTGGTAGGTTTGGTTACCAATGGTACTGAAAGTAGCCATGTGAGAAATTTAGCTCAATCTATTAAAACGTTGCTTCCCAATATTGTGGGCGTAGTAGAAAATATTAACCAACGAAAACAAAATACTATTTTGGGTGAAGAAACCAATACATTATGTGGTAAGCCCTATCTTAGGGAAGAAATCGACGGCTTGCTCTTTAACACTTCTCTTGCATCTTTTTTTCAGGTTAATTTGCATGCTGCGAAAATTCTCTACCAAATAGCCCTCAATTTTGCTCAACTTACAAAAAATTCTATTGTGTTAGACGCTTGTTGTGGAATTGGCACCATGACTCTACTTGCATCTCGTCTGTGCAAAGAAGTTATAGGAGTTGAATGCGTGCCGCAGGCTGTAGTAGATGCTCAAGAAAATGCTCGAATAAATAACATCCATAATGCACGCTTTATAACTGCCAAAATCGAAGATAAAACTGAATTATTTCAAGGAATCGATTGCGCATTACTTAATCCCCCACGAAAAGGTCTTGACCAAAAAGTCTGTCAAGCACTCGATACCTTTGGACCAAAACGGCTTGTTTATATTTCTTGCAATCCTCACACATTGGCTCGTGACGCACAGTTGCTCACTCGTTATTCTTTGAAAAAAATTCAGCCGGTTGATATGTTTCCTCAAACAATGCACGTAGAATCTGTGGCATTGTTTGAGCGGATCTAATTTTAAGCTTTTAGAAGTCTATTTGCTTTGTCCACAAGTAGCAGACCAATCGTGGTCATCGTAAGCAAACAAAGAAAGAGCCAAGTTTTTTATTAGACATTGATGCAATAACCCTTTCTATTGTCTTCCAATTAAAATCAGATATTTTATTTCAATTGAGTTCATGTTTTAAAGCACATTCGCATCTTCCATATCATCAAATAATTTTAAAAACCCTTTTTGCCTTAGTACATCTTCATAGTTCATGTGACCACGAGCATAATCATGCAATTCCACATTATTTAAACCATCATTCCAATGGTATCGCCCACTACAACGATTGCATTTCATACCATTACATCCCTCCGAGCGTTCATTAAGCTGTCCACAATGGGGGCACATACGATATCTGCCATGGAATGATTCATCATCATCATCTTTATATTCGCTATACGGTTTTGGTGGCGGTGGCAATTTGCCCAATTTGTAGAGCTTAGCGAACAACATTTTTTGCCCGTAAAGAGAAACGCAATCCTGACCACAAATCTTTTTGCCACATTCTAAGCAGCCCTCAAAAGTACAAATCGGACAACTAAAGTAATTATTATCATCCTCAACACGTTTGCCATTGATACATTCGGGAGTAAAACACGGTTTGTAATCCTTCCATTGGGTTTGTGCTGAGAATCTCACCAAAATACTTTGCAACGCATCTATGTTCTCTTTATCGCAGCCAGCTTGATAAAAGTTTGCCAGTTTAACTAAAGAGCGACATTGTTGGTTAGGGCACACAGGCTTTTCATGCCTATTTTTTATCAAATGTTCTAAGTTTTCCTTAAGGCAATCCGAGCAAGTTTGATGGGTACACTCATCATTTCCCCCTATACAATCGAGCAGATTTTCTGTTTCATCAAAACATATAGGACATTCACCTGAAATCACTACATTATTTTGATGGTCATCAAGGGGATTTTTTAATCCTAACTGGTGAGCTAAATCATCGCTTGCAATTTTATTCAATGCTGGAAATATTTCTTTGTTAAAATGTCCCAAATTGGCATTTATAACGTTGTGATATTCTTGATTAAATAAACCACTATCAATAGTTAACATGGCTTTTTTTCTAATTTTTGCTATCTCATTAATATTCTTTGCTAATAAACTTTCGTTCATTATATTTTTATATGCTTCGCTCCCATATCCCATATCAATTAATATTAAAGCGAGCTCTTTGTATCCATGCTCAATGGCCTGAAGAAGCACTACCAAACCGTCATGAAGATTACCACTCAGACCGATATTTGCCGTTACCAGGGTTTTCATAACAGTGGTTTCTTTTAAGGCTGCGGCGAGGGCAAGGGCAGTATAATTTTCATTGTTTTCTATGTAAGGATTGGCACCACCATCAAGCAATGCAATAACGGCATCCTTTTCTTTGCGAACAATGGCTAAGTGAAGTGCAGTGTTTCCTTGGTCATCTTGCTCATCCACCTCTGCTCTGCTTTTTATTAAAGCTTCGATAACTTCTATTTGACCAGTGTTAGCAGCCAGATGAAGTGGGGTGAAGCTGTTAGAATTTTCTTTTATATTAGGATTGGCGCCACCTTCGAGCAATGCAATAACGGCATCCTTTTCTTTGCGAACAATGGCTAAGTGAAGTGCAGTGTTTCCTTGGTCATCTTGCTCATCCACCTCTGCTTCGCTTTTTATTAAAGCTTCGATAACTTCTATTTGACCAGTGTTAGCAGCCAGATGAAGTGGGGTGAAGCTGTTAGAATTTTCTTTTATATTAGGATTGGCGCCGCCTTCGAGCAATGCAATAACGGCATCCTTTTCTTTGCGAACAATAGCTAAGTGAAGTGCAGTGTTTCCTTGGTCATCTTGCTCATCCACCTCTGCTCTGCTTTTTATTAAAGCTTCGATAACTTCTATTTGCCCAGCGCTAGCAGCCAGATGAAGTGGGGTGAAGCTGTTAGAATTTTCTTTTATATTAGGATTGGCGCCGCCTTCGAGCAATGCAATAACGGCATCCTTTTCTTTGCGAACAATAGCTAAGTGAAGTGCAGTGTTTCCTTGGTCATCTTGCTCATCCACCTCTGCTCCGCTTTTTATTAAAGCTTCGATAACTTCTATTTGCCCAGCGCTAGCAGCCAGATGAAGTGGGGTGAAGCCGTAAGCATCTTTTACATTCAGATTGGCACCACCTTCGATCAACGCAATAACGGCCTCTTTATTATGAATAGCCAGATGAAGTGGTTGTCTATAGCGCAAAAGTAAGCCCGCTAATTCTAAACGCCTGATCCTTTCTACTTTCTTCTCTCCTTCAGCCTTAATCTCCTCAATGCTTTTATTTGAGAATAAAGATTTAAAATCGATGTCGGCTGGGTGCTTTCGATGAACTAATTTTGTTTTTTCGGCCAAAATTACTTCTCTTTGTTGTTTAGTCGCCGTAACTTGATAGTCTAAATTAGGATCAGCAAAACCCTTTATAAGTTCCCTAATTGCTACTGCATGTCCATTTTGAGCGGCTAAATGAAGAGCTGTGTAGCCTGTTTGGTTGCATCTTTTATTTGGATTGGCACCTTCGGCGATTAAAGCTTTTACAATTGGCAGCCAAATGAAGATAGCTAGCCTCACTGGCTCGTCCACTCCTTAAGCGAAAACGACCGTCACCCGGTCGACTATTGATATCAGAACCTTGCTCGATCAAAAGCAAAGCAACCTCTTGGTTTTCATTAGCAATAGCTAAAGTTAGGGGAGTGTGTTCATCACTATTTCTTGCGTTGGGGTTTCCACCTAAGTCCAAAAGTTTGGCCATTATCTCCGGATTTTCGTTGGTGGCAGCTATCGTATGCAGAGGAGTTCCACCGAATTTATCCCTATTTTTATTAAAAAATATTCCTCGTTTGCCATTGATAGCAAATCCGGCTGAAACAAGAGCTTCAATGGCTTTTGTGTGTCCGCCTTGAGCAGCAAGAAAAAGCGCCCTTTCACCGGCTTTATTTTTTATATAGGGATCAAATGGCACTTGCGTTAATAATTCTATAGCTTCAACAAAGCCAGCTTCAGCAGCTACAAGTAGTGGAGTTCCTCCTAGATGGTCTTTTATATTAGTATTAGCATTAGCCTTAATAAGCTCTTCAATAATTGCTGTTTGACCTGCTTCTACTGCTAAATGAAGGGCGTTTTTGATGAATAATCTTTAGCATTTGGAGCGCCGCAATCCGCCTTCAAAACATTAATCATGCCATAAATACCAGAAGAAAATAGAGATAAAAAAGCATCTTTTATTTTCCCATTTTTTGACAATATTTGCGACTTGCCTTAATCAATCCCTTGACGGTGCTTAAATGCCCGCTTTGAGCAGCCCAATGAAGAGGAACTCTACCATGGGCATCCCTTTTATTAAGTTTAGCGCCATTGTTGAGCATCTCAATAATCACTTCGTCATTACCAGCTTTTGCCGCAGCATGAAGATCATGTGGTATAGCTTGCTCATTATCTTCTAGCTACTTAAAAGAGGCACCTCTTCTATAATGATATTACCTGAATCAGAAGAATGCAGAAAATAAGAGCATGTAAATAAAATTAAAGAAAATGATTTAAATGTAAAATTCATAAAGCAATTTAACCGTGTTTAATGGAAAATAATAAACTAAAATAACACCTAAATATTGTCTGGCAACTCATGATTTTGAAAATCTGGTCCCGGCCTTGACTGTAGTTTTAAAAAATATATAGAAATTGGTTTAAATAGGTGTTTTAATGAATAGATTATTTTTGGTTTTTTTGTTTTTGTTTGGTTGTTCTTATTCGATAAATGGCACTAACCAATCCGTTGAAGAAGCTTTTTCCTTTCTTGAGAATAATTTAAATAATAGTTTTTTTCAGGGCGAAATTAGAATAAATCAAAGCATTATTGGAAGAACTAGCTTTAGATTCGAAAATGGACATTATTTGTATGGTCAAGGAATATGTATTTATCTTGTGGATGAAAATAAAAAAGATCTAGGTTTTGCATTGGTTCGTTTGCAAAATAATCAAATTCGAATAGCCCAGCTTAGGTCCAATAGCGGGCAGGGAAAAGGAATCGGAACGGGTTTGATAGCGATTGTGGCTGAATTAGCCAGGCATTTAGGTGCAGAAAAGATAGATTTAAGTTCAACCACCAGCGCTATTGAGTTTTATAAGAAAATTGGTTTTTTGCATGGAGAGCCATCATTAATTAGTGAGCATCCTATGTATCTTAATTTAAACAATGAAATCTTCTTAAATAGAGCAAAAAAAATGGGTTATTTCAACGATTAGATTGGCCGGAAGTGTTATGTTCCTAAATAAAATTGTGAAAATACCCTAAAGTTTGAAGCTTTAAACTAATAACTAATGACGGAAAGCCATTCTTGTTTAAACAGTACTACTAGTTTACCAATGCACTTTTAACCCGAAGCTTTACTTGGACAATTTCACAGCAAAGCAAACTTATATACAAAAAGTTCAAAATCTTAAGCCAAGCCCACAAAGGACCTGGCTGTCTTGCCATGAACCATGAGATCTCTGCATTTTAGCCAATCTTTATTAAATAATGAGGTAACCTTATATTTAGGAAGCTTGATGAAATACATTAAATATCTAATTTTTTATTCTTATATTTTAGGATTTTTCACTAGTATCCACGCGGAATATAACCATATTAGTGGATGCGTGGTTCCTGAAGAAGAGCCCTCATCAGCATTGGAATTTTTCTTATATCCAAACGAGTTAGAAGCATACCTTTTGCGCGATTATTTGAAAGAACAAGAAGGTATTTTAATTTCGGTTGGCACCTTTAGAACGCTCTTTAATGCAACCATGGGTAATTTTACTAGAATCATCATGTTGGATAATGATGAGCTCATTAATAAATTCAATAAGGCCAATTTAGACTTAATCTCACTTATTGGCCAAAGCCCTTGGTCGACTTTGCAACAACGTTTGGTTTATGCCGCATTGTTGGCTCAACGTCAGTTTTCAATTCAAGATATCGACCTAGTTATAGCCTCAACCCATCCGCCTAGTTTTGCTAATCAGATACAAAATTTATTATCGTTGCTTAAGAAAAGGAGTGTTTTTCCTAAAGAGCAGCCGATTATTGATCCAAGTTTAGGAGCCGACCTAAATGGGAGGCTATCAGAAGCCATAGGCCGTTTTATGGGTGTTGGAGCAGATTCGCAGAAAAACCGAGTCTACGACTTAGAAGACCTTAGCGAAATAAATGCAAGCATGACTTTTTGGCATTCAGATGAAGCTTGGCAAAAAATTCAAACTCTTTTGGCGGATAATAGAATCTCTGTGGTAATGGGCGACCTAAAAGGGCAAAAAACTCTTAAGGGTATTAGAAATTGCTTAAATCAAGTTGGATTTGAAAACACCCCGCTACTTTTCGATGTCTCCAATGCGCTTGACTATTTTATTGATAACAAAAGTGATTATCAAAAATTTATTGACAATATTTCGTTATTTAATAATAGACGCGTAACAATCCTTTTAACATCTAAAAGACTAATGAAAACTAGCTCGTGGGTATATTTTTCTGTGCCTGGTATTTTAATATCAGATTGGCCCACAACTAGTGGTAGAATAGCTAAATCTAACTCTAACTCAGTTATTGAGCTATTTCGAATTCTTCAAATAGTCCCTTCAAATAAGAGAGTTTTTATTGTTGGCAATCCGACACAATAATAAATTCGGTATCCCCTACCTTAGCCAGATTTCTAGAAAATTAGGCCTAAGAAACAGGGCCCCCTCTGTCTAAATTCCTCGCTTAGCATGGGTTCCTTAAGGCCTGGCTGGCTATTTGCTAGAAAATGAGCATAGTTCTACCGGGAACCAGGTTGTACCGCGGTTCCATCGACTACCGGACACCCATTTCGCCGCACGATTGCGCTTGATTGACGATGGCTCAAGCTAAAGGTTTAGCCATTACTGTTGTTGCTGATATCTTTAAATAATTGTTCAAACAAATCGCCCAAGGTGCCGTTAAATCTTTTCATAACTATGTCATACATATTAGGCAAACTGATTCAAATCATCGCTAGGGATGAGGCCTAAGCGATAAAACTCATCAACAAAATCTCCTTCGTTGTTGTTTGAACCTTGGCCTTTTTTCCATCTGCAAAAATTCTCAGCATTTTGCCATGATTTTTTTGCCGAATCTTTACTGATCCAATCAGTATATTCGTGCAGCCATATGAAAAGAAGTAGTTTATCGATTTTAGCATTGGGATTAACTTCTGAATTAAAAAGTTGAGTTACTTTTTCGAAATTTTCTGAATATTGTTTCCACACGAGATGCATTTTTCCTTCGCCGAAAAAAAAGAATCTGTCTCCATCGTTATGGACAAGATCATGACCGAGCAATGACATCGACGACATCTGGAATCTTCCTCGATGTGCAGGTCCAGGTTTGGCTGAAAAGCTAAGAATGTCGTATCCATGAGCAACGGTGTAGAGCCATGTACCAATTCCAAACAGCCCAGATTCGCTGTATATCGGAATGCAATACTTATTGACGGAATCGGACCCAATTTTAACGTGTCTAACGTCAGCGTATAAAAATAATTTACTGTCCTCTAATCTTTGCTCATTGAGAAGAAAATCAGCGGTTGAATTAAAAACCCCACAATATCGATCTTGAGCTAAATCTGTCATCATGCATAGCTTGGTTCCAACAATAAAAAAAGTTTCAAACTTAATATTATTCAATGATTTCATATCATCGATCTGAATGCTCAGTGCATTTAGCTCATCTTTAACTTTGCAATAATTTTTTCCTGCTTTGATGTACGTGGCAAAAAAAGAAATCATTTCATCCATTTTTTGGTGTAGCTGCTGCCTCATGTCATCCGTAACCGCGTCTTGTTTTTCTTGGTTACCATATTCCACAAAGAACTTCGCACGTTCCATATCAAATTCATATGAATTATCATTACAAAATATGGAGCTGCTTACCAACAAAGAAAACAGCGCTGTTGCTCTTATTGACAAATAAGTCATTTGTTAATTCCTCTTAACAAGTGCCTGCAGAATACATATCGCAGAACCGCATCGCCGTCTTCATACTGAAGAGCACCGAGAATTTGATAGAGCGGCTAATTCGAGGACACTCCATCCTCTACAATTTCATTTAGCGTATCCATTATTCCACTCCAGAGCTTTGAGTCAGTTGATCGACCATTAAATTTGGTTTCAGCTCTGATCTGTTCACAATCTCCATTGTAGTATTTTTCAACGGTTTTTTTCATTGCGACCGGCCCAGATACAGCCAACGTTAGAGTAAATCTATCGATATCGAACCCGAACATTTTACTTTGTTTTGTGCTTGGCCATAGGCCACTTTGAAGCTTCTGTATTGTTTCGCTATATTTAGTGATGAATAAAGACATGGGATTTTCTTTTGGAGCAAATTCGCCACAGACGGCATAAAGCATATTGATTTTTCCCTGCAGATATTCAATTAGTTTTATTTTTCGGTCTTCAGTCTTATGAGGAAAGGAGGATGAAAGGCTAATAATATCCATTTCATGATATAGCTCCATCGCTTTTTCGTCAGGCAGATCTTTGTGGATTGGTAGTACCTGCATTTCTAGTCTCTTGACAGATTTCGAATTTTTAACGGCGTCTTCGTCGTATTCGACGATTGAAATGGTGCCGGGAGAATCGCTATTTAAATTGCGGTAGTTTTCCGCGACTACACTCAAATACTCTCTGACAAATTTTCCGCGGCGCTTTGAAAAAAGCATTTGATTGCTGACGACGTACCTATTTTCTCTCTCGGAAAATAATCCCATCAAGAAATCACACTCCGGTTTAGGGATCTCCAAGGTAAAATCGCCTCCCGCGATTCCAACGGTAATGTCAAAATCAAAATACACGCCACCATATAAGTACAAAATAACAAGGCGTGTGATATCGCTCGCTGCTGCGAGATTTCTTACCTTCATAATGGGATGCAAAAGCTCTTCATCAAAGCTTTTCCTTAGTACGTCAATGTCTTCAGCCAGATTGTTATCTGGGAGCTGACCTTCATTTGCTAACGTTGTTATTTCGGACCACACTTTCTCAATTGCAACCAACTTCACATGATCACGTTTTTCACCAGAAAAGGTGTTTTCAAAGTATTCAAGGATACTTTCATACTTCCTGCCCAGCGGGGCTTCAGTCAATGCTCTGGTAAAGTTTTGATTTTCGTCTCGAGCACATAGTTTTCCCTGTGCGAGCCTATCGCGCAAATCCTTTTCGCTGTATCGGACGGAGCACCACCAAACCAAATATAGTGCAGATTGTTAGGTATAGTTGGACTGTCAGCGACATGTGCAGGGCTTGCTGAGGAAATCGCAGCAGCATAGCCTTGTGAACCCATTGCTAATGTTATAATGACGCTAATAAAACTCAAAAAAGTCATTTTAATCCTCAGATTACATTTTTTTTCTTATACAACCAGCGGCAATAACAACTGAGTTAGAGGCTGTACAAAAAATCAATTCTGCATTCTTTTTAATAAATGTCGCTTCGGCGAAAGTATGACGTGAAAACCTTTTTTGCAACATATTGGTATGCGGTTCCCTGGACTAACAATTCTATAACCGTAGGTTTTCATTCAAATGCGCCCGCTGGCCATTCTGACTATTTTCCGAGGCCATCTGACGTTGTTGCTTATTTGGGCACTAAGCTGCCCTATTTGGCTTCTGATTATTTAGAGATTGTTTTAAAAATAATCTTTCTCTAAGCTAAAAGCGTTTTTGACCATTATCCCTTGTTATTCCCGTGCAGGCGGGAATCTAACTAGACGGCAATACTTACTCAGTCCAATGATTAACACTTTTTTAACTATGCAGCGCTCTTTCTATGCTCAAAAAGAAACGACATAATTTGTGTCGGGGGCCAGCAATGACTTATCTCGTAGAATTTACGGCAAGCGAAGAAGCTATCACAGGGAATAATTTATATTATTCATTTTAGTTGGACAGTTAGGCGTTTTGCCTGGATCCCCGGCTGCGCGGGGCTGACAGCTGAATCAATAATTCGGCTCACAAATCCTCCAGGGCAATAAAGCAGCGCAAAGTTAAGTGTATTGCGTAAAGTGCACTTGAATAAAATCCAAATAACTATTAAAGCCTAATCGAGCCTAAATGGAGCTATCAATGGATTTACACCAAAATAATACCACTTATTATTTAGAGAAATTTGAATACGACTTTGTCGCAGCTGAAAAACATGGGGTTGATCTAAATCCAAAAAAATATGACACCCCAACACTAAAAAATTTAATTGAAGGGTTCGAAGAATTATTGCTTAGTCCATTTGATTCGGATGATATATGGGCAGAAACTAGAGTTATCGCTTTACTTGTTTTTGCCGAGTTAGCGATTGTCCTCCCAATCGAAAAAGATTTAGGAAACATAGATACAAGAAATATAGTCAATATTTACCTTAGCGCACTACAATCTGAGCTCCTTGAGCGAGACCACATTTTAGGTTTTTGTGAAAGCCCTCAGTTAATAAACTTGTATCTTCCGTTTCTTGACTCAGCAACGCTCAAAAGCACAGAAATTCCTAGCCATTACTCACCTAGAACGAAAGAATTTGCCAAGCTGATAATTGACACACTCTCGCAAGCAGAAAAATCATACGCTTTCCAAGACTAACGATGGTGCACTCGAGTTTACTAACCTAAATATAATTTTGGAGGCCATATCGCCTCCGTTGGTCTATCTACTTTTAGTAACCAAGTTTTTTTAAACCCTTGGCAGAAGTCGTCCAGTCAGGCTCGACGCGAACAAAAAGCTTGAGCATAACCTGGCAGTTCAAAAGATATTCAATATCCTTTCTTGCACGCATGCCAATGGTCTTAATGCTTGCCCCACCCTTACCAATGACAATAGCTTTTTGACTTTTTCTTTCCACATGCAAAACGGCTTCGATTTCAATTAATGGTTTTTTTTCATTTTCGCGACGACTTTCATCGAAATGCTCCACGCTCACAGCAATACGGTAGGGAAGCTCATCGTTTAACTCAAGCATGGCTTTTTCACGGATAAGTTCAGCAACGATTTCTTTTTCGCTGGCATCGGTAAAAAGTTCATCGCTAAAAATAAACTCACTTTCCGAAGCTCTGCGTGCAAGTGCATCAAATAAATTATCAAGTCCGTCTTGCGTCACAGCGCTCAAGGGAATGATTTCATCAATGCCACATTCTTGGGCATAAAGAGCCGTGAGCTCAAGCAGTTTTGATTTATCTTTGATCTCGTCAATTTTGTTGACTACCAACAACAGTGGCTGTTTATTTTTTTCAGCACCGCTTTTGATCTTATTAATAAAAGCTGCATGTTTTTTAATCGGATCCTTGGCATCAACAATAGCAACGACCTGCTCTACATCATTTAACGCCTGAAAAATTTGATCATGCATAAAATGATCGAGCCCTGTCTGCGTTCTTACAGCACCTGGCGTATCAAAATAAATTTGTTGGCAGTTATTTTTGGTTCTAATACCGCGAATTATTCTGCGTGTCGTTTGTGCTTTTCTGGTAGTTGGAGCAATTTTGGCCCCCACCAGTGCATTGAGCAAAGTGCTTTTACCTACATTTGGCTGCCCAACAAAAGCAACCGTCGTTACAAAAGTTTTTTTATCATTCATTATTTAACAACCACATTTACTAATCGATCAGGTACAACAACAATTTTTACGATTTCTTTTCCATCAATAAATCGCTGTACTTCACTATCATTAAGAACTAATTTTTCTACTTCTTCTTTGCTAAGGCCTTTAGATATTGGCAAAATATTCCGCACTTTGCCGTTAACCTGTGCCACGAGCTTTATGGCATCCTCGATAAGCAAATCTTTATTAAAGACAGGCCAACTGGATGCGAGCAAAAACCCCTTTTGTCCAAGCCTGCTGAATATTTCATCGCATATGTGTGGGGCAAAGGGCGATAAAAGGTGCAAAAACTGAATTAAAGTGGAACAGGCAATTTTTTCGCTGGCCGTTGCAACATTTACAAAGGTCATCATTTGAGCGATTGCTGTATTAAAACGCAATTCTTCGATATCTTGCTCAACTTTTTGGATAGTTTTATGAAGCTCACTTAAAAGCTCTGGGCTTTCTTCACCAAAATGCAAAACTGAGCTCAACTCGTTGCTCTCTTCGTTGACAGCTAATCTCCACACTCTATGTAAAAATCGATGTACACCTTCAACACCATTCATCTGCCATGGTTTTACTTGCTCTAACGGACCCATGAACAATTCATAAAGGCGCATAGAATCAGCACCGTATTGTTGAATTACGTCATCGGGATTTACCACATTAGAACGAGATTTGGACATTTTTTCGATTTGGGTTTTTAATAACAGGCCGCTTTCTTTTGTATAAAAAGCACCATTTTTTTCTTCGACTTCGCTTGGGTGATAATATTTTCCGTTTTCATCTTGGTAGCTTTGTGCCAAGATCATCCCTTGGTTAAATAATTTTTGAAATGGTTCTTTGGTGTGCACTAAACCACAGTCAAACAATACTTTGTGCCAGAAACGCGCGTATAAAAGATGGAGCACAGCATGTTCAACGCCGCCAATATATAAATCGACAGGCATCCAATAATTCTCAAGATCTTTGTCAAAAGGTGCCCTATCATTTTGCGGATCGATATAGCGCAAATAATACCAGCAAGAACCAGCCCACTGAGGCATAGTATTTACTTCTCTTTGTGCTTTTTCTCCATTAGGCAAAGAAATTGTGCGCCATGAATCATCTGCACGTGCTAATGGAGGTCGCCCGTCATCTGTAGGACGGTATTCATCAATCTGAGGTAGTGTTACCGGAAGTTCATCTTCCCTCAGAGCAAAAGGCTGCATGTTGGAATCATAAGCGATGGGGAATGGTTCGCCCCAGTAACGCTGTCTCGAAAACAGCCAGTCACGCAATTTATAGCTCACTTTCTTTGTGCCATAACCACCCTCCTCTAAAGCTTCGATAGCTTTTTTTCCGGCAGTTTGAGGAGTTAGACCATCAAGAAAATCTGAGTTGATCATGCGGTCTTGTTCGATCACCTGAATAATTTCGATAGCGTACTGAAGAGCAAACTCTTGATCACGTTCATCATCACTGGGAACTCCCATCACAGCTCCCGATCCATAGTTGGCTAGTACATAATCGGCTATATAAATAGGCAATTTCTTTTTGCTCAGCGGATGAACAGCATAGCTTCCCGTAAATACGCCTGACTTTGATTTATTAGCGTTGGTGCGTTCTGCATCATCTTTCTTTTGAGCATCATCAATGTATTTAAGCCCTGCTTCTTTTTGTTTTTCATCGAGCAAAGTTTTGGCTAAGGAATGTTCAGGAGCAAGCGCAATAAAAGTCACGCCAAAAATTGTATCTGGTCTGGTAGTGAAAACTTTTAATGAGTCGCTTGAATTATCGACAGTAAAAGAAATTTCAGCACCTTCTGATTTGCCAATCCAATTGCGCTGCATTTCTTTTACGCTCTCGGGCCAATCAACATCGTCGAGATCAGTGAGCAATTGTTCTGCATAGGCAGTAATCTTAAGCATCCATTGACGCATTAAGCGTCTTTCAACCAGATCACCTGTCTCAACATATTTGCCATCTTTAACTTCTTCGTTGGCCAAAACTGTTTTAAGCGCTGGGCACCAATTAACATTGACATCTGCCAAGTAAGCGAGTCCTTTGTGATAGAGCTTCAAAAAAATCCACTGAGTCCATTTATAGTAAGTTTCATCAGTCGTGCTAATTTCTCTCGACCAATCATAAAAAAATCCCAGCCGTTTGATTTGAGCTCTGAAATTATCAATATTGCGTTTGGTAATAACAGCAGGATGGATACCGTCTCTCATAGCAGCACGTTCTGCAGGCAAGCCAAAAGCATCCCACCCCATCGCATGTAAAACATTAAAACCTTTCATGCGCTTATAACGTGCAACCACATCAGTTGCCGTATAGCCTTCAGGATGTCCTACATGTAGCCCTGCTCCTGAAGGGTAAGGAAACATATCAAGAGCAAAATATTTTGGTTTTTTCTTCAATTCGTCCAGATCACGTGGGGTGATAAAAAGAGAATTATTTTCCCATTCTTTTTGCCATTTATTTTCGATAAGTTTTGGTTGATAACGCACTTAAAAACTCCTGCAATTTTATCTTACCTCAGAGCGAGCTGTTATTTTTTACCACTGAGCCCAGTCTCGCAATGTCGGTTTGACTAAAAAAATAAAATTTCTGCTTTCTTTTTTGTAATAAGGTCAAAGGGAACTAAAGATTGCTTTTCATTTGTTTGGGGAATCAGCTTAAAAAAGAAAGCAATCGGAGAGAACTCATTTATGCTCAAATCCTCTTTAGGACTCTTGATTATCTGCCTGTGGGCACAGTTTTTGGAAGCCAAAAAAAATATTGTTGTAATCCTTTCAGATGAAGAATCTATAACTCCTCATGGTTGGGAAGAGGTTATCGATACATGGGCTCAAGAGGAATTGCCTGCGCGACAAATGCTTAAAAAAAGAGGTAAGGAATTTAAAAATGCTTATGCCAACGCAACAGCCTGTGTGCCAGCTCGCGGAGTGTTTTATACCGGCCAAGATCCTGAAATAACAGAACTTAAAAACACCAATGGCATGGCTAAGCAGCTAGGTGATCCTCGCATGACAGAACTTGCCCCAAAGAGCGTTCCTACAGTTGGACACTGGCTTCAGGAAGCCGGCTATGACGAAGAAAAACTGAGCTATTTTGGTAAGTTTCACCTTGCAGATAGAGACTTATATGATGAAAAAGGAAAATTACTACAAACCTTAAGCCCCAAATTTAAAGAAATACCTGAAAATATCCAAGCTTACCGTGACGCAAAGGTTTTAAAAGATTTTGGTTTTCCTAATGAGTGGTTTGGACCAGAACCGCACGGACCCGATATAGAAAACGATGGTTTTCATCGTGATCCGATCTATGTACGCGAATTCCAAACATTTATTAATCAACAAGCTAGCTTAAGAGAAGATGGGGATGAAAGACCATTTGTTAGTTTTGTTAACTTGGTAAACCCCCACGATATTGTTTTGATGTGGAAATATTTGCTTGATCGTAAGTTGCACATAGATCAGAATGCTCCCATTCCCCCTGTTTGCCGCGAAACAGATGTTCTGGATCTTTCTTTTGAAGCATCGGTGCATAAAGATTACCAATACACTTACAAAAAAATGTATTGCTGGATATGGGCCATCAATTCCATTTATAAGGGCGAAGAAAATATCAATAAGCTCAGACAGTTTTATTATGGCCTTTTAAAGAAATCTGATGAGCATCTCATGAGTATTATCAATATTCTTAAGGAAGCGAATTTTTATGACGACACCATCATAATTTTCAGCTCCGATCACGGTGATTACCTTGGCCGTAGAGGCGGACAACAACAAAAATGGCATGGATTGTTCGAAGAAATTGTCCATGTCCCGCTTTTCATTTCGGGCCCTGGTATCAAGCCTGGGATAGTGAAACAGTTCGTAGGGCATGTGGATGTATTGCCTACAATTCTTGGACTCTTAAATATCGATGCAAATGAAACACTGCAAAAATTAGAAAATAATTTCACCAAAGCCCTCCCCCTTCTAGGTAGAGACCTGTCAGGTATTTTATTTGATGATGAACAGGAGGATTTTTCACGCGTTGTCTACTCTCGCACAGAAGATGACATATCTCATGGGAAAAATAACTATGCTTTAACGTGGTATAATCTTCTCCCTCGTTGGATGCTGCCTTTAGTACCCTTTGGAACATTTAAACCCATTCAAGGAAGCAGGTTCGTTGAATCAATTAGATTTTATGAGCGAGGAAAACGATGGTCATTTATGCGCTATTGGGATCCAGACGGAAAAAATCCTGATGAATATCGACTGTACAACCTGGATGATGACGGCTTTGAAGTAAACAATTTACTTCAAAATTTTGACAGCATTAACTTGCTTGAATCCAAAATAAGAGACCATGAGAGGTTTGTAACTTTTGTTCGATATAAAACTAAGTTGAAACGCTGGCGAGAATTTTATCGGCATATCTAAAAATTAAACTTCTGGCGAGGAGTTTAAAAGTGGTCTCTATCGCATTTTCATGGTGTTGGTAGAGCCGTAAGGGTAACCTAAACGACAATTCTTATTAAACTCGCAAACTTTTTTTATCGAATATTTGCTAATTCCCCATTTGTGGTGGGGCCTAGAAGTACAGATTTTCCTTTAAACAAGAAAATCCTACTCTAAAGGCTACATTTTTTGGGGAACTACCATTTTAGCTATGTATTAATAATGCCAGATTGATAAATAACCCCAAAATGTCTTTGCACGTATTCGCTCCATTCATTGGGAATTGTAATTGTGTTGTTCTATGCTAACCACCCTGGCTCTAGCTTTGCCTGATAATTCAAAATAATTATTTTGTTACGAAGCTTAAAAAATTAAGGAAAAATGCTAGTGAATAAAATATTAGTTTTTTTGACTGTGCTGAATTCTACCTTTAGCTTTGCTTCGGATACGAGAGATAAACAAAATAACTTCTGCTGGGATTATTTTAGCCTGAAGTATCATAGTGAAAGCGAAGTCATAGAAGGCATTCCGAGCAAAATAAAAAATTTATTGGATAACAAGTCCACAGCGATACTTGGTCCAAATTGTTGGAACGCTGCTTTATATTTTTTGGGAGCCGTTTCTTGTGTACGCTTTACCTCCGCAGATGAATTTGAAGCATTTCTTCAATTACCGTATTTCGTAGAGATTAAAAATAACGAAGATCTTTTGCCCGGAGATTTAGTAGTACTAAAACCCCACGAGCAACATCAACATGCATTTATATATTTAGAAGAAGATCTTTTTATCCATAAACATGGGCCAAGTATTCACCAAGTTTATGAACAAGTAAATTGGCAAGGTGCTATAAAAAATTACCTATTCACTGAGCTTGTTTTTAACGAGGCTCGGCAAAAAGTTCCATCGTTAAAAATTTATCGCTATAATAAAAATCCGTATAATTTAGTCAATGAATTACACAAAATGACTTTCAATGTTTTTAAAAACATTGAAAAACAAACAGAAAATCTTGCTTTGGGTGAACGCGCTATTGAAAACATAGAAATAAAAGAAATATTACAAACAATTAAGAGCGCAATGCAATTTGATTATTTACTGGAAAAATATATAAATTTTTACGTTGATAATATGGATTTATATCACTTATTGCAAGAGCAAAACAAAAGGTAGTGTCGCATTTGGAAAAATTGCATAAAATAATTTCCTTCCGCAGATTATTTTATGCTGCCAATGAATCGAATTGTTGATGCAATGGTAGATTGGAATTTTGGGCCATTTGGCCCTTGCGCAACATATGTATAAGTTCGATACCGGCAAGAGTTTTTTTAGCAGAAGAAAATGATTTAAATCCCATCATAGGGCGTGTTATTCGTTTCACGGCTCGGTGATCCTGTTCTACTATGTTATTCAAATACTTTTTTTGCCGTATTTCGATTTTTGTTTTGTTATCTTGATTATATGACTTGATGGCAGCTTGATTTGTACCGCTTTTATCGATGTTTATCTTGTGTGGAACACCACAGTTTTTAATAGCTTTGGCTAAAAATCTCCTGGCCGCATTCTTATCACGTTTGGCAGTGAAGAGAAAATCAATGCTTTGGCCTGATTTATCAACTGCTCGATAAAGATATTTCCACTTGCCCTTAACCTTGATGTAGGTTTCATCCAAGCGCCAGCTACTACCAACGGATTTTAAGCGTTTTCTAGCTTCTGCTTCCAAAAGTTGAGAATATTTTAGGACCCATCTATTGATTGTTGAGTGATCAACACAAATGCCTCTTTCTAGCATCATCTCTTCGATATGCCTTAAACTTAATGGGTATGCCAAATACCATCGAACACATCTTAAAATTATTTCTTTTTGAAAGCGGCAATATTTGAATTTCATAGTCAGAAGATTATAACTCAATTTTTCTATAAGTCTCCTACCAAGCAATTAATGCGACACTACCGTTTGGCAGATGTAATAGATCACCACGCATAGAAATACGATAGATATAAATTTTTTCGATAAATACAAATTGAAAGTTAGTTCTTAGGTCATGAATAAAGTCATAAACACGTTCTTTACTTTCTGAATTAGTTAATAACTCTTCATATTGATCATTAAAAAACTGCTGTATGTCGTTAAGATGGTTTTCCTGACAAAAGATGCTAATTGAGATCATTGTTATAATGGATAAAAATAATGTATTTTCAAAAGTATTCATTTTTATTTAACTTTTCCTTAGCTAGGTACTATCAGCAAAAAAACCAAAAAAAATCAGCGTGTGTCATTTTTGTAAAAAAATATTGTGTTTCTATTGATCCGCAGAATTAATTTCAATCAGGTCTTCAGGGACTCTGAACTTGGTGAATATCCGCTTAGCAAAAATGTCTTGTATATCTTCATTTTGTTGATTATGGATATTATTTTTTTTGCTGGGAGATATATTAAATTTTTCTTTAGTTATCTTAGCGTAATTGTAATATTCATCTCCAGGCTTCAAACTTCTGGAACTTAGTTTCCCAGTTTGTCTATCTACTTGTTTCAGCTTTAAACGAGATATACATGAATCTTCTGATAAGTTAATAAATTTATACCGAAATAGGTCGAGCAAATAATACGTTGGAGTTTCATTCTTTTTTTTGCTTATGCGTAACAAATTCCATACATGTCCTTCATCATAAATATCAAATTTATGGTCAATAAAATCGCAATACATCAATTGAATATGCCCATAGAATTTAAGTTTTTTGCTTTCTAGTAATTTGCTGAATATGCCTAAGCAAAGTGTGGAATAATGCCGGCAAACCATCCTATCGTCTTGATTGAAATATATAAAATGTTTAAATTTTTCAATATTATTATTAACATAATAAATGCTGGATGCAATAAAGCTATTAAGATCACTCTTTATTAATGATTTAATCATATTTTCAATAACTAAATTCCACTCATCTGATTCTGAATTAAGCACTACTGAGCCATCGAGAGAACCTGGGGAACGGTAAATATAAAAACCTTTACTGAAATATTTATTATCAGAATAGATAGTCTCGCATTCAAAGGCTTCATGGAAATCATTTTTAGAAGCCTGTTCAAGGTTTAGCCTCTTTGGTTTGCGAGTAATATTTATTTTTGCTCTAGTTTTAGTCAACTTTTTAATTGGCGACTCAACTGATACGCACTGTCGGCTCTTACCTTTCTTAGGGCTAAATCCGGTTGATTCTTTAAAATAATCAAGCGGGGCTTCACTTAGTTCTTTTAAGAACGTATTGTCCTGCTCAATTATTATCGAGAAATCAGGTGTAGGTAAACTACTCGCTGTGTCAATTGCATCTAGAGCTTGCATATTAATTTTTTCGTCACAAAGATCATGCTGTGAATCAGTATGCTCTAAAATATCTAAAAAGTCATTTGTGACTTCGTTCGTCGACAAAATATTTAAAGAATAAAACAATAAGATAAATAATTTAAAATAGCTCATAGTCAGTAAAACCCAAATAATAATTCAATAATTTAATGATACCATTTATACTGAATTAGTAAACATGATTGCTGGTTATGATTAAATCATTAATTTAGTTGTATTTTTTGAGAAATGTTTACTGATTAAGTGATATCGTATCATCTTTATAGCAAAATGTTCCAAGTTAGCTCACAAGTTTTAACGTGGCGTTTAGGCAGAAGGCCAATCAAGCATTTTACCTTTTAGTAAATTTTGGATATGAGCATTTACATCAGTGGTTACCCAAGTAGCTGGATGCAAAAAGTTACCGGGGTAAATAGCCGCTTCTTTATCATCTATTGTTATAGCTTGAAAATAAAAATAAGTTACATCTCTTAAGTTGAGCGCCCAAACTTCGATAAAATATTTCTGACTTGCGATATTAACACTTTTTCGAACTAATCCCACTACAGATAGCTCTGCTTTTTTATCTCCAAAATTAACAGAAGTAGGTTGATATTTTTTGAAATAGTGGTTGTTGCTTGGCCTATAATCTAATAGCGTATGGCTGTATGAATAAAAATTTGGACTTTTGTCATACAAAACGCTGTCAGGAACAACCACAGAATTTTGATCTATCCTAGTTGCAGAATCCATCTTATTTAAAAAGATACCCAAGATTTTCCCGATTTTGACTTCAGAATGTTTTGTTGGGTTAGCTTGAAAAGAAAGGCTCATAACTATTGAATAAATTGTTATTTGTAGTGCCAATTTCATTTAAGTCACCCTTATAAATCATTGAATCAATCAGAAGTGTCTATTGATGAATAAAGTATTTTCTTATTTAAGGTGCTGCCTTCTTGTGAAGACTTTCAAGAAAATAGGATTATGTCTTTCTGCTCGGTCCTTCACAATGCCTCTATCTCATTCGGATAAACTTGGCTCTATTCACACAAATCGTTACGGATATATCTAAGTATTTTCATTTGCCCAATGACTATTTAGAGAATTATTGCTTCTTATAGGAGATAAGTAATTTTTTGGGTATTTCTCAGCTGAGTAATTATTTTGATTTCCAAGAATACTTTTGTGGTGCTTCCTATAAAAGAGTTTTTTATGAAAATGTTACAAATGATTTAAAATGTTTTTATTTAAGCTTTAGAAAGAACTTTCTCAAATGTTACGAGTGTTCTTTGCTCTATCAATAGTCCCACCAGATTTAAAATTTAAAATGAACCACTGATAAGCCTGTTCCCGATCTGCCCCACCTCCCTCTGTTAATAATAATTGATTGCATATCTCAACCAAGTCTACAATGATTCGCTCATAACGGTAATATGCCAATGCACTAAGATTAATATTTGCTTTTTGGTAAGCTTTGTAAAACATGGACTCATCCCGCTTGGTCTTCCATATATCATCAATCCCACCACCTATGAACATGAGATCGCGTTCTTTGGGTGCAAACATCGGGGCATCCCAATCCACAATGTAAACTTCACCAGCATTGCTAATTAAAATATTTCCACCATGGATGTCCGTGTGACAAAGAACAAATTCCAATGGCTTTTGTCTGAGCTCAAAAGCTAATTTTTCTGCACAGTCGATCAGATGATTTATTACATTCCGTTTTACTTTTATGAATTCGTTGAGTTTAGCTGCGATGGGATCTTTGAAAATTTTATTTGTCATCTGCCCGAAAAAACTCTTCATGTCGTCGCGATATTTTGGAGAGAACGTTTCTTTTGGGATACGTTTTTTTAGTTCTAGTGAAATATCAATTTCATGGAGCGCCTTCAAAGCCCTGCCCATCTTTTGTTTTTGCAGGTCTGATAATTCAATTTCGAACCCATTTTTTCCCTCAACAAAGGGATACAAAATCATTTTGTAGTCGCCAAAATCTACCCATCCCTGCTGGGATTTGCTTTCAATCGGTGCGATGATTTCTTTAAAGCCCTTCGATTTAAGAAAAATTGGAACACTAACAGCAATCTCGTCAAGGTCCTTTCGTAATTTTAGAAAGTAGATCAATCCATGATCAGCTACAATGCGATAGACAGCTGTGTCTCTATCGCCAAGAGGCAGAAAAGTTAGTGAAACAGTATGCAAGTGATAGTGTTCTTTTAGATGAGAAATGATGAGTTCGTCAGCAATGTCAGGTTTTTCAAGCATAGAAAAATCCCATACAGAGCTCTTCTATAATTTCAAGCTGTTCCATGTGTATTATATCGCTCACAATCTGGCCTGTAAAATGACTATTAAAACTAACGTTCTCGAAATCTTCAGGGAATTCCGCCTATGCAATAAAAAATTATTTTGAGAGGAAAAATGGAGACACGTTAGAACAACGATAAATCAGTGAATGACCCAGCTGTCATAAATTCTACTATTGAATTTTTTGCTGAAACTTTAACAGGCATGGGTCAGATATTTATTTTTTATCAAAATGCAATAATACCGAGAGCAGTGCGAATCTTTTCTATAAGTTCGTGATCCTTAAGATCCAGCGCCATCAAATCTTTGCTCAATTCATGGGCAATAATTTTCTTAATTGGTTCTTTTAATGATTTTCTAATATTTCCCAAAAGATGGGGAGAAGAAACAAGGATAAGTTTGGCAAATCTGCCAGTATCGAAAGCCTGCGCCAAGAATTCGGCGATTTCTTGTGCAAAGACTTTTCTTTCGTGATCGGTAGGATCTTCATTATAATCCAAAGCATGCCTTGCTGAATTGGCACTTTCAAAACTTCTTCCCGGCCTATCAGTATGAATATCCACATCTTTCATAGCCGTCTGAGGATGAATCAACTCTTTAATTCTTGAGATTTCGTGACCATTTTTTTTAATTTCTAATATTTTTGCTGCATCTCCATGCGCGATTAATACCCAAGTAGTTATCATACCGTCTCCTGCCCAATTACAACATAAAAGATAACACGCAATAAACAGCAAGTATAAATATTGGAAGTGTTGTTTAATTTAGATTATTTAAGGCAGCACTATATATTTAGCAAGCTTGCTCTTTAGAGGATATAAAAAATCAAAATTCAGCTCATAGGCTGATATCAACAATGCTTGGCACCCTTATAGACTAGAAGCCCTCCAAGCTTTGAATTTGCAAGAAAATAGGCTCATTATTTCTCCGGCCGTATTTTTTTATACAGACATGACATGGCGTTTCATATGGAAAAAATCTATCGCTTCTTAGAGTGTTGGTTCCGATATCTAGCGAGTATTGACTCGTAGATACCTAAGCAAAATCGAATGGTTGCATGGGTTTTTGGGGTATCCCAACA
Organism: Myxococcales bacterium; assembly: GCA_023898405.1. NCBI lineage: Bacteria > Pseudomonadati > Myxococcota > Myxococcia > Myxococcales > Myxococcales bacterium. The sequence continues at coordinate 84,893 of CP060221.1, read as the reverse complement.
TCCCTAGTTTTTTGGGATTTTCAACATGAAAATGTTCAATATATGATATTATCGGCAACAATACGTTTAATTAGCATATTAATATGCTGTAAAGCTATTGTTATTTGACGAATAGAATTATATAAGTGTGGTTTAAATACTTACAATCGATTTTCAAATGAACTTAATTAATTATCTAAACACGATCCTACTTGTATTAACCTTTGCGCAAAACGCTCAACCTGCTAATTTTTCTAGCATCCTTGAGGATGATTTACTTGGGGCAGTAGAAGAAAATAATACCGAAAAAACTCGCAGTCTTTTGAAAAAAGGTAAACCTGAGGGAACTCTTCATTATGCTCTTCAAGTAGCTTCCAGTCTTGGTTATGAAGATATAGTTAAATTGTTGTTAAAGTATAAGGCGCCGCTAAGCCCTGAGACCCCTCGGCTTACCCATTTGTTTCGTGCTGTTACGGCAAAAAATATTAACATTGTAAAACTTCTGATAAGTGCAGGAGCAGATATAAATCTCAAGTCTCCTGTAACCATAAAAGATGGGAAAACAATATTAGTGTCTCCAGTAGCAAAGGCTATTTTTGATAATAATATCGAAATGGTAAAGCTATTTCTTGAATACGAAAAAATAGAACTTAGCAATATTTTTGATTCTGATTCAGCACTACATATTGCAGCAATGGAAGGTCTTTATGACATGACCGGCATACTGTTAACACGGGTAAATGTAAATGAAGAAAACAGCAATGGTGAAACGCCTCTCAATCTTGCGGTCAAAAATAAGCATTTAGATATAATTAAGTTATTGTTTCAACAAAATGATCTAAACGTAAAATATTTGGTCAGTCTTACTGTTTTACATCAGGCTATAAATGAAAAATCTGACCAGGAAACAATTGATTTTCTGATGGAACAAGAAGCCTGCAAGCAAAACTGTCAAGGTATTTCACCCTTGCATTGGGCTGCAAAGAGCAATAACTCAAAGTTGATTAAGCATTTTCACAAAAACTACCATGCAAACTTAAATGCTGTAACCGATCTTAATAAAACTCCCCTAGATTTAGCGATAACATATCAAAGCTTTTCTGCGCTAGTTAAGCTCATTAAGTTAGGCGCAGCTGATAAAAGAAAGATTGAAGAATTAGCTCAACAAAAAGACTTTGATAACTCTATCCTAATTTTTACTCCTAGCGCTATTCGAACAAATAATCTAACGGAAGGGTCGCTCCATGGGAAAATGTCAGGAAAATTTTTAAATCTTAGTCAAAACGCAAATCAATACCTTCCAATTACAGTAGATTTTAAGTTGATTGATAGAGCAAAAAATTATTATGAAGCCAGTTTTTCACCTGATGATAATTCATTTAAAAAGACCATGATTTTGCAAATGGTAGCAAATTTGAAAAATTTGCAAATGATAGATTCATTTAGATTTATTGAAAAAACAAAACAGGGAATCTATAAAGAATCTAAAAACGTGGCGTTTGCAGAAGATAATAAGTTCAAGAAAGATAAAAAAGGCAAGCCTATTAGAAATGATAGAATTTTATCATTTATTCATGAATTGTCAGTCAGTTACACAGACGATTATCAAAGCATAATAATTAAATTCACAGGAAACGACGGTAAAAATAACTACAGTGAACAAGTAACTTTGAGCAAAAATCCTGAATTTTTACCTATTGTAAAAGAAGCGGTTGCGCCCAAAAAAATAGCCTCACCTGGTGTTCCAGTTAATAATAGTAATAATATTATTATAACAGAAAAAAATCGCGAAGTTTTGCGCCCTACTCTAGACTATTTTTTAGGTTCATTTAAAGGCAGTTCAAACAATAATTGGCATATTGCTTCAGCTGAAATAAAGAGTGTTGATGGTAGTGATAATGAATATCAGATGAAAATAAATGTTGGAAATCCTCCTCGCCTTGCTAGTTTTAATTTTACTTTGGAATTAGAAGACAAGAAAGTTGCAAATCTAAAACTGCCGCCACCTAAACGAACCACTCTTTACAGTTGGAAATTTTTTAATGGTTTCAATGTTGAATTAAATAACGCTAATGAAATTATTTTATCCTGTGAAAAAGCCAAATCAAAAGGTGCTTCTTACACACAACAAGTTGTCTTTACTTTGGAAAGATCAGAAAAAATAACCCAAATTGATTTCCCGCAAACCTATGAGTCTGATTATAAAAAACCTAACAATAATCGTGAATATCATACAGATGTTAACAACGATAATTCTACCAAAGAACAAGTAGATATTAATAAAGACCTTGAGTCAGAACCAAAGCTTTCGAAAAATAAGCGAAAAAAAATGGCAAGAAAAGCGCGTGCTGAGAAAGCTAAGCTTGAAGAGCAAAATAAAAGCTATCAAGATGCTTGGACAGAAGGCTTACTAAATAATAAAGATGATGATTTTAACTCCAATAACTTGGCACTGGTTCAAAGTCACTTAAACAAAGACAATAGTAGATCTTCCAGTGATGACGATGTATATTTTGCTCCGGTTGCTACCCCAAAGAAAATCAAACAAAAACCGGTTTATTTGAATTCCCATAAAGATACAGCAGAACTCACAGAAAAACATGAGCGACCATTAATAAAACTAAATCCTGGTCGACTAAGTGATTGCCCGCTTTTACCAGGCCTTTGGTTTGGCGAAGGTTATGCCGACAATGGCCGAGGCTTGGAAAAAATTCCTAATAAAAAAATTGTGTTGTCGTTAGAAAATCTTAACGGATTAAAAAATTCCCATGTGGGTTGGGGCAGTTTATGGGCCTCTTCTTTAGGAGCCAGTGGCAACTATAGTAATGGCAAAGATGTCCACTGGTCTTATCACCAACAAAACGATGGAAATAATTATTTGCATGTCAGCCACCATTATTTGTTCAATCTAAAAGCAAGTAAAAAATATGAAGGTTTTTATGAATTGCATGTGGAAAAAATAAGTGGAAACAAAACACTGAGTGAAGTTAATATGTACTTAATTAGAAGACAATTTAACGAAAAAGATACTGCAAAATTCGCCTCTGATTATATTGGATTTAAACCTGATTTAAATAGAGAAAATTTAGAAACCCAAAAAAGAGAAGAAATTTTAAGTAATGTAATTAATAAATTATCAGTCACTAATTTTAAATTAAGCCATCGTGGTGAAGTCGGTGTAATTACTTGGGATAATCAAGGTAATGCATATTATAATGGTGAAAAAATTAATTCTACCGTGCATTTAATATCAGAATACGGCGGCATTATTGAGTTAAATACTGAAAATAACAATAACAACAATAATAGCATTAAAACAAGGGTTATTAATTTTAAAATTAACAAGCATCGTGATTTAGTTTTATGAAGCTGTAAAAAAATTTTTTTGCTAAAGAAGTCATGAAAATATGGCGTATATACGTACTATGCCGCTTTCTGCGGCCTCGTTAGAAGCTATTCGTCATGCCGCAAGACCGTAAGTATTAAGTGCTCTCAAGCTCGAAAAATCCATTATTTACCGCGCGAACTCGAAAGCAAATCGGGTTGTGTCCAGAAAACGTTGAAAGGCTTCTTAATAAATTTTAGAGCTCTAAGCAACCATCGCTCAGGTATCCCGAGAATATCGATATTATTTTGGTGGTGTAATGAAGAAAATTATAATTGCTGTTTCATGTTATTTTTACTTAGCTTTGGCCTGCTTTACTAATCCGATCACGCCCCCTAACAACGGCACCTATATCAACAATTTTTTATTGGTTGATCAAAAGCTTAATGTCTATTCCAATTATCCATTAGAGCAAAATAATCCCTCCATTACCTCTATTATTTTGGCAATTGCCGGGCATGAACACGCTCCTGAAAAATTATTACATACCATGAATGAAACTTTAAAATTTAATGATAGTTTTCAAAATACTTTGCTTATAGTTCCCTTTTTTAAAACCATAAACGACAATATTGAACCGAAGGAACTCTTTTGGAACCAAGACGGGTGGCTCTGTGGCGGGATAACCCAAAATAAGTATATTGAAATGAGTTCTTTTACTGTAACTGACTTGTTATTAAGCAATCTAATTGCATCTGACAGCTTTCCCAATCTGCAATGCCTAACTGTAGTTGGTCATAATGCCGGCGGGCAATTTACCCGACTTTATGCTAAATCATCAAAGCTTGCTGAGCAGTTTTCTAATATTGAGATTGACTATTTTATATTACAGTAAATCAATTAAAACATAGCAGTTATTATATGAATAATTTATCAGCGCTTTATTTTTAATATTTTTACGAACGATTGTTATCAAGTCATAAGTTCGCTCATCGATAAAGAGCCTAAGCGGTTTCGACTATTTTGTTGTTAATAGCTTTAACTGGATTGAGTTTTTAGGATTTTAGTAAATCATCAACCAATAGAGCAGAAAAATTCTGTTAACATGGGACCTGTTGCGAAATTTTTTAGTCAAAAACGTCAACGGTCCAGTGTTTTTACCCATTCCTCATGCTCTTTTGGTTAGCTCTTAAGCAAGGATGAGCTTAATTTAACAAATTTTTAATTTTTATTCTTTCCAGGTTTTCTTCGGAAGAATTATCTTTTGTTTTCCTGTATTGAAGACCGCATGCATTGCACAAATCAACCTTACCGCTCGGTCCTCGCCTTCTTTCTGGCGTCTCGCTAGCGCCGCATTGCTTACAGCCGAATTTAATTCGATGACCGAATTTTTGTTTTGTTATTGGAGGCTTCCTAGTAGGTACCCACTCTCGTATTTCAAAATGAGTAGCACTACTGGGTAGCCATTCAGCTAAGCGGACCTCTTCTACCTTTTTATTTTCATCATCAAGTCTCACTGGAGTGCGGTTATAAAGAGAAAAATTGCTAAAAAGTTCTTTGTCTTTCTCATTCCTCAAACCAGTCTTTCGAAAAAAAGCATCAGAATTCACTCCTTTTTTTTCTTTCGATCCAAATTGGCTCTTCCCTTTCTTGTTTGGGCTATCCGAGTCAATCTCCCAATCATCGTCGTCCACGTCACTAATATTTTCTTCTATGCTGACGTTCAAGCTCAGCGACATTCTGGAAAATACGCAAAGCAACACTAACAATATTTTTAAAAAATTCATAAAATATTCCAAATAAATAATTATACTCCTACATTAAGCATGCTTACTTGTTAATTAAAATAGATCTTATTACGTTATATTTAAAATATTATACAATTCCCCTTAACTAACTATGAAAGCTAGGTTTTCTGGCTAAGCTCATCGATTATGTGACGGCGAGATGAGCGTTTAGGGCAGGTAGCTAGCTTCCTCATTTCTATTTTCAATATTTACACACTGATCCAGGAACCTCAGGTTACGGTGGATTGCCAACCGTAATTATCAAAGATGGCAATCAACCATTTTCAATGACATCTGGTCAGAATAAATTTCCTACTCTTAGTTGGGACAGTTTGGCTAAGACAACAGCTGGTAGCCCTCTCTTTGAAAAGCGTACAGATGGCACGTATATGATTTGTAGTTATACCTCCAGCGGAACTTTTGGTTCTGAATACAGCTATGTTTTGGAAACAAAAATCAATTAAATAGTGAGGAGAGCGGGCATCCAGTACCCGATCCCCCAAAATTTTGTCCGAGTAGAATTTTTAGTGAGCTTGTACACTGACCAGAGGGAAAATAGGGTTTATCCTGCCTATAAGCCTCGGTAAAGTATTTTAATTTACGGAGAGCATACGAACTTGGGGATGAAGTGGCTAAGAGTTAGTGCTTAGTGTTTTTTACCAATATTTTAGCTGCTGCTTTAGAAACTGTTGATGATTGCCCCCATTAAAGCGCCATTCACACTCCTTAAGAAAGCAACAGAACTTGTCGTGCTTTATGCCGTTAAACTTGCGTAAATGCCGTTTGGCTTGGTTCCAAAAATTTTCAATACCATTGATATGGTTTTGTTGTTCAGCAAACAGCTTTGAGTGATTGACGACCGTGACATTAATGAAAGCGATTGCCAATATGTCATGCGTTCCAAACTAAAGTTAAAAAGATCGGCACAACGAGGGTAACAAAGTCTAGAGCGAGTTTTTCTTAAAAAAATTTTTCGGCTGAAATAAATTTTCAGCCGTTTTTTTTTTCAGCTAGAACTTTCCGCTCGGTGCCATTGCCATGAACCCTTTTTTTGCAAAATTTTTTCCTGAAAAACTACCGATGATAACATTTTTTGTATAAATACGGTCACCGCACTGAACAAGGCATGAGTCACCATCTTCTGAAATTACGCATGAGTCGACAATAGACTTCTTCTTAGAGACCTCTAACTCTTCAATTTTCGCATATTGATTCTGATTACTAAGCCTTGCATATTCATGCCAAAAAATTTGCGAAGCAGCTGATTTTTTTCCCCTAAAGAGTGCTAATACTTTGTTACGCAACTCTCTATCCACTATTGAAAACGTACTCGATGCAATTTTTAAGATTATTTTTTCGCTTTTCAATAAACTCCAAACTGCTCAGCCATAAAAATGCTCCTCAACAATTTAAAAAGCTTTTTTAGCTGGAGTCATGTTCAATTTTTGCGAGACTTTAATCTAGACGCAAAGCCTTTGACTCTCTAGCCTTCCCTAACATTTGGACCTAAAATCTCAATCGGCTACCCAAAAAGTCGACATAATTTCCATTGTGGGCTTTTGGGTCGACCGTAAAAACCAATTACACGACCAAAAGCTATAGGATTGCCTGCACTGGAATAAAGCTTTCGCCTATAAAGCCCTCATTACTGCACTACGGCGGACATTAAGCGGAAGGGTCATTTTTCGTGTCTGGGGAAATTTTAAAGAACATGCTCGTTTGCGGTTTTAATTTTGAGTTAAACATTCTCAAATTTTGGGCAATGGATTGTTGGCGATAGAGATCATATATGGAAAAATTTGTCGGCATGATGGTGAGATCTTGCGTAATGCTGACATCTTCAACTTGCTTGCCTCTATTGATCACCAGCACAGCGCAGGAGCCATCATTCAATCGTTTGCGCCAATATTCTACTTCGCCAATCTTTTGGATCCGGTATCCCTGTTCTGTTGGATCTTGATTGACAGCAATAATCGATGGATTAGTAAGGAGTTTTTTTTCGAACGAGTTCATATTTCTTGGATCATTACCAAGCATGAGTGGCGATGTCATTAAAGACCATAGTGCAAAATGGGTCATTTGCTCGTCTTGAGTCAAGCTTGGATCGCCTACCACGAGCATATCAGCATCATTCCAATAGCCATTACCAGCAAGTGATTGAGCCTTGCTATTTATTTCGGCTACATCCATTACCGAAAGAAACTCGCCTGTAAAATCACTATCAAATACCGCACCGCCAAATATTTTTGGTCGAATATCTTCGCTTGTTCGTCCTGAGGTGGCCAGCTCGCGATACCACTCTTTGGCGCCCATAGCATTAACACTTAGATGCACATTTTTGCCACCATCAATTTCGTCCAAAATGTGCCTCCATTTTTGTACGGTTTCGCGCAATTTATTTGGTGGCCAGTCGCTCGAGTTGTGATAAACACAAGCATCTAGTTTGATGAAATCAACACCCCAAGACACAAGTTGTTTGGCATGCAATTCTTCGACACCATAGCTACCAACCGGATCCATCCCGCAGTCGTGAGTTCCTGGCACGACATGTAATCCAAATTGCAAACCTTTGGTATGGGCTAGGTCGGCAAGAAATTTAATTCCCTTGGGAAATTTATTTTGATCCCATAGAAGTTCGCGATTTTTACCCAATGAAGGTGCTCTCCAACCACCATCGACAACAATATATTTATAACCGGCGGCAACTAAACCAGTATCACTCATAGCATCGATCACTTTTTCAACAATTTTTTCATTGATTTGTTTTTTTCCAAACCAATTCCAACTATTCCAGCCCATTAGAGGGCTTACAGGACGATTGGATTTGTTTCGCGGTTTCAAGATACTCATGAATGGTGACGGCGATAAAAGTCGATAGTTAGGTCTCGAACTAAAATTACTATTTTGCACAAGAAACAAATTTTTATGGTCAATGCCCAATTCATAATTCATCGGACGATAGATAACTTCCTTAGCAGGACTATCCATCACTTTCCAATTATCTTCACGGAAAGAATAGTAAGCATGATGCCAATTGTATTTTTCAAAAATGCTGACGATATCTTTCATATAATCAACAGCGCCTGGAACATCACGATGGATACCAAATTCACCGACAAAAATTCTATTGGGATTTACGCGATTTCTTATCCGCCATTCTTCAATCTGTTTAAGTTCTTTTTCTAATTTATTTTTATCCCAGTTGTCTCCATAGTTTTTTTTAACTCTATAAGGAACAAAGCCAGGATATTTTGCTAACACGCGTTTAAAGGTAAGCCTAAAGGGCGCATACATATGAAATGAATAAATTATTTTTTCATCATCAATGGGCGTGATTATGGAAAGACCTGTGTACCATGCGTCTTCTCCCACATCTAATATGATAGGAATATTCGCTGACCAGTGTCGTATGCGTTCCACCAGTCGGCGATAAAATAAATTGATGTCTTGAGGGGTGCCTTTAACACTCTCGTACCATTTGGCATATGCTTTAGTGGATTCGCCATCATATTTTATGGGGCCTGCTTCTGGTTTGGGTTCGTTCAATGGGTTGATACCGGCTAGAGCTGGGTGATTTCTGATATGCGGCATCAAGTCATCGAAAAAACTCACAGCGGTATCTTGTGCTTTAAAGTCTTCCCAGATTTTTCGTTCTTGCACTTGATTTCGCGTATGCTGCCGCCATCTTCGATTAGGGATATTTAAAAAGACCAACACTACTTTGACTCTTTCCTCGGCAGCAATATCAAGCACTTTAATGAGTGTCGAAAGATCAGGTTTGTAAATTCCCTTATAAGAATTCATCGGACCTATGAGAAAGTCGCCATCTTGTGCATTTTTTGCCGCGCTTTTCCATTTCGAAGGCGTCATCCTTACAAAATCTAGATTCATCCGTCTTATGGCTTTGAATTTTTCGCGGATAGTTGTTAAATCGAATGGCTCATTTTTATCGAACAGATTGGTGCCACGTCGTTGCTTTTGGAAGAAAAATTCATTGGTTGTAGCTTGAGAGTGATTGAGAGCTGTTTTTATCTCACTTGGCTTGATGTTTAAGTTTAATGAACTTTTTACGCACGAAAGATCTAAGACCGTTAAAATCACCGCCAAAATGATGGTCGGATTTTTATTGACAAGTAGGTTTTTAACCATGGTAATCGCGCTATACAATTTTTACCTCCATTTTGCTTTTCCGTATCCAAAAAAGATTCAGGCTGTTGCTGCGAAGAGTTTCGAGATCAAAATTATCGCATTTATCATCGCGCACCCGATGAGTCTGATCGTTGACAGAGTTAGGTAATACAAAAGCCTTTTTTTGAAAATGCCTACCTACCCAAGCCGGTCGTGTCCCAAATTTGTTGAACTAAATTCTACGGTCCGTCCGTTAACAAATTGAGTTTTTTCGAGAACAAGATTTGAGAGGCAGGTCGTGACTGTATACTTACCGCTGGAATGTCCTCGTTGCAAAGACACCGAATCAGTCGTTAAATTTGGCAAGACAAGCAACAATAAGCAACGCTATTCCTATCAAAATGAAGCTTGCGATAGTAAACCTTCATAGTGAGCTATAACAATAAGGGCTGGCTGTCAGAGATAAAGGAAAAGATAGTCGATATGGCGATGAATGGCTCTGGCATGCCATAGCTCATGAGACTGGCGAAGTCCTAGCTTACGTTATTGGTAAGCACCATGACGACGCATTGCTGAAACTAAAGCAGCTCTTAAAGCCATTCGGGATAGAGCACTATTTCTCAGATGGTTGGGGAAGATACGATAGGCATATTCCGTCGAGAAGTCTTTCCATGGGGAAAGAAAATACCCAAAAGATCGAGCGAAAGCATTTGACTCTACGAACAAGATTAAAACGGCTGGTGCGAAAAACTATTTGCTTTTCTAAGTCTGAGACTATGCACGATATCGTGCTTGGATTGTTCATTAACAAATATGAATTTGGGCTCGAAATTTAGGTTTCAACAAATTTGGGACACGACCCACAAAATCAGGATTTTTTGCAACACTACCCATTTTTGAGATGAGAGCTAGGTTAAAGAATACCAAGCACCACGCCCACTGCCATGCAAAGTTACATGGCGCTTTTCAACTAATTTTCTAAAATGTTCCTTAAGAGTATTACGACTCGCTCCCGTGAGTTGGACCATATCACCAATTGTTACACGACCATGTTCTCGTGCGTGCTCTAAAATTTGCAGAGATAGCTCAGGCAAAACTGATAGTATAATTTTCTCTCTCTCTACTTTTTTAGCCAATCTTTTCATTTGCTGAGATAATGAACGCAAAAAAAATAATATCCATGGTTGCCAATTAGGCTTACCTGTACGAATAGTTCCTTGGGTTTGACGCAAAGCAAGGTAATAACCTTCTTTGCTCTGCTCAATCACGCTTTCTAATGAACTATAAGGAACATAGTGATAACCAACTTGCAACAATAACAGCGTAGTTAAAATTCTACTTAATCTACCGTTACCATCTTGAAATGGGTGTATTTCTAAAAATACAACTACAAAAATAGCAATAACCAAAAGAGGATGAAGACTTTTGTTGTTCAATGTTTCATTTACAAAAGTCACTATTTCTGTCATTAACTTAGGCGTATCGAAGGGACTTGCAGTCTCAAAGACAATTCCTATCTGCCTACCTCCTTCGTTGAATGCAGCAACACTGTTGCTATTTTTTTTATATTCGCCGCGATGATAATCATCCTTAGAACTATATTTTAATAAATCACGGTGCAGTTGTTTAATATGGTTTTCATTAAAGTTAATATCTGCAAAAGACCTGAATACCAGTTCCATGACCTCTGCATAACCAAAAACTTCCTGTTCATCACGAGTTTCAAATGTTTTTATTTGGAGATTTAAAAGTAATTTTTCAATCTCTTTATCGGTTAACTTGCTCCCCTCAATGCGGGTTGAAGAACCTATACTTTCAATGGTAGCAACACGGCGTAAAGCAGATAAGCGTTCCGGAGCAAGAGTACCTAAAGCTCTCCAAGCACCTTTAAATTCATCAATTTCAGCTACTAGTGAAAGAATTTCTTGAGTTATTCTTAATGTTTCTATCCTAATCATACCCAATAGTTCACCCAAATACACCCATTTGTCAACCCCAATACTACATCCATTTTCACTCATTTATTCCTTGTTCCCCACAAAAGGCAGCGCTGCAAGCAATGGCAGAGTACAAAGAGGCCCTTCAATAGGTTAACTTACATTTCAAGAATTGGGTCACTCAGTCCAAATTATCTGTTGATGAACTTTAATTGATAGTGAACTTGTATCCATTAAGTGGTAGGGCTGACCTTTGAATAGCATATGCATTGTTTCAATTCCGCAAATTGTATTGACGGCTGTTTTGTAAGAGAAATAGCTCATGCTATGACGTGCTTTCCATTTGAAGTTGAGATAAGGCAGCCGGATATGATGGGTTGCGCTCAACAGTTAAAGCCCGTGGCTCAGGACTCCTGCCTAACCTTGATAACTTGCCTAAAAACAGCTTGGCAGCTTTTGTATCTTGGGAGCATAGCGCTGAACCCAGCGGTAGATTGTTGTATGATCGGCATTTAGGCCACGCTCTTTCATCATCTCTTCTGGGGCACGATAACTGACCCTGTAACAAAGATACCAACGTACGCAAAGAAGGATTGCTTCGCCTTGATAATGCCGCCATTTAAAATCTGATGAAGTGTGTTTTCTCATCCATCAATAGTAGTAAAAATGGAGTTCACTCACAAAATCAGGATTTTTTGCAACACTATCGATTAAATAGCACAATTGAAACCTCTTTTTGATGTGGATATATTGATGATTTTTAATCAGAAAATAATAATAATAGTTCTCCCATTAATAGTTTTCAATTTAACATTTTTTTATTCTTGTTTGCCAGATAGTTTAAACAAAGAAGAAATAATAAATAACGTCACATTATGGAAAAAATACCCATTGAGTGATTTTGGCATAAATATCGGTAACTATGAAAAAAAGACTGTTATTCAAGCACATACAGCGAGCACTTTATTTACTCTCACTGATGACCACATTTATTTTATTTCCAGAAAAAGAAAAGGATCAGATGAATTATATTTTTCTTCCGATGGGCTGGGATTTAAACTAGTAGATTTAACAACAACTTTTGCTAATTTTACTTTGAGGGAGTTAAACCCGCTTAAAGATAATCGAGTTATATTTGACGCAAAAAACAAGGCACGTTTGGTGGGGGAACTGGTTTCGCCTGGAATCGGGTTGGTTCAAAATGGGCAATTGATTCGAAAATGGCAGAATAGCGAATTATGGAACGGAACTAACTCAATAGTAGTAACTTCTGGGCCACAAGACAAAGAGGTCATTGCTTTAAAAAATAGGGACCAGTTTTTTTTCCAATTTAATTCGATGGCTCTTAATGAGAAATGGGATACGAGCATTAAGGATAGCAACGGCCACATGTTGGGCCTAGATACTGAAAAAATGCTGATGTACGTTGCACCTAGAAGAGATGGCATAATATTGGGAAAATATAATGCAACAGAAAGGTCATATGACATATCTGCTATCCCTAAAAACCAACTTTTACCTGGAGGAAGTTCTGACGAGAAATTGCTAGGAGGAGTCAAAAAGTATTCAGCTCATGAGTTGGGTTCAATTTTTGCCTTGTTTGATGATGAGGCAATGCTCTTTGCTTTAAAGTCAGTCGGAATTAGCAAAGATGGCATGCATGAACATATTTGGGATTTAAAAATTCTAAAAGATGGTGCTTTGAATAAAATAACTATCCCTAACAACCCTACCATTTTTAAAGCCGAAAATGGCTCGGTCGTTCAAGTGTTTACAGATAAAGGGGTTTGGTTGCTCAATAGCGATGGCAAGTTGGAAGAAAAAGAAATTATGAATGGAGAAAATTATGCTTTTAGAACTGCCAATGAATTTAGGCAATTGAAAAAAGCCAATCTAAGGCCTTATTCTCTTTTTACTAAATATATTATTTATGAAAAATTATCAGATAAATTTCACCTTATTGTTACTGATAAAGAACTGCACGTTGGGATACGCGACCAAAGCATAAAAATTGGAAAATAAAATACAAAATTCATTCAGCAATGAAATGCTGATATTTAAAACACCCGGTTCCTGGGTAAAACTATGCTCATTTTCAGGCCAATAGCTAATCCGGTCTTAAAGAATCCATGCTAGGCGAGGAATTTGGGCAGAGGGAGCCTTCAAGCGCGACTCTGACAAAGCAGCGTCACACATGAGCACACGCGTGCGCGGGCAAAAACCAACTCGATGGTAGGTTGACAACATGCGCAAAAATTTTTCAGCTATTGCACTTTTGTCATGTGATTTATCCGCACCTGCCGATTTATTGCCAGAAACATTTTCTACGCAAATATAAGAGCGTTCTGGAGCAAACTCGCCATCATCGCCTTTGGCCACGCGAAAGAAAAATCTAACACCGCGTTCGGCTTTTGAAGGTCGTCCGCCAATGCGACCCAGATCGCGTGCAGCCTGAAGACCAGCTTTGATACACTCTCTGCTCATTTCTCGTTCGAGCTCGGCAAATGCTCCAACCATTTGCATCATCATGGGCCCAGCCGGGGTGGTTGTATCAATCGACTCGGTTAGAGAACGAAATCCGCTTCCAGCTTTATCGATGTGCTCCATAATGATAAGCAAATCCTTTAATGAACGAGACAAACGGCGAGTTTCTAAACTACAACCACATCACCTGGGGCTAGTTGGAGACGCTTCTTTGACAGAGGTGGACGCCCATGTACCTTAAAACCCTTTCGAGCCCTGACCTATCATCCGCCTCTATTGCTTCCGACGCATGAAGGTTAAATCCCATAACCGTGTGGTCATCGTTTAATTGTGGGATTGAGGTTTCATGGTCAATTATCCGTAGCAGGGGTTTGCCTGAACTTAACCCAAATACGCTCAGATATCTGATCGATGCTGCATAGCACTTGGCTAAACTATGGTTTACAAGAAAAGTCTGGGGATATTTAATGATGAGCAACGAATGTTGTGTCTTCACCTTCAATGAGCGCTTTGATTAAATAGAACCAGAATTATTCTCACCATGATTCTCTAAAAATAGCTTTAATAGGCTGTAGATATTCTTTTTGAGTATCTTTTTCCAAATTTCTTAGCTGATGAATAAAATCACCAAAAGATATTTTTTTATCGCTTTCATTGAGCATTTCAAAAAGCTTCTCCAAACTTTGACCTGAGTCGGCATCGTTAGAATCAAGGATTAAATGCAGCGTTATGCCTGCCCTTCTTTTTAATCCAGCGGGAGGCCACGCATCAATAACCAAGCTAAAGAATGACAATGAGGGGCTATCTTCATGAATGGCTATTTTTGCCATGTTTAGTGGAGAAAGTGGCAATCGTCCGGCTGGAACCTGATGAGTATGCACGGGAAAGGGCACTAATTGATGCTCAACAAGCCCGCCAGGAATGGCTTTTAACGTGCTGGGTGCGTCGTAAATTCCAAACAAAAGATTCCGATTGGCAAGATCTCCTCGCAATTCTTCATCTTTTGGAGCATCTGGACTCAGCCAACCATGGGCCTTAAGACGGGTAAATTTTTCACCCGTTCGCGCATCTTTTTCTAGCAACGAACCATTTGCCTGCACGTTAAGACAAAATGTTATGAATTCCTTCTCAACTCTATACTCCTTAATAGCTTCTAAAATAATGGAAGGTATTCGCGCAGTCATCTCATAAGGAAAACAGGCCATAAGTAGGGGGACACTCGCTATAGGAGCGGTGTTGTAGTCGGCCAGAAATGGCGTTGTAGCAGTAGTGGTATCAGCCAATTTAGAAAGACATTTATCAGCAAAACAGAGCGTACCTTCTGGCCCTTCAAGGTGGCTTTTTCTAAGAAGGAAGTCTTTTAACAAAGAAGCATAGCCATTTTTTGCCCTTTCCTGCTCACGGTCAACTACGCAACTGAATTGGCATAGTATAAAAAAGACTATAAGTATTTTTGACACAAGATATCCCTTACTCCGAACACAGTTTATAAGCACCATAAAAGCCTTTTTTTGATTTAGCCAATGTACAGCCTATAAGTAATATAAACCACTTTTTTTGAAAAACCCCACCTACCCTTCCCTAACATTTGGAGCCAAAACAGCAATTGTTTGCTCAAAAAAGTGACATAGTCTTTTATGCGTTCTTGGACCTACGAAAAACCAAGCGCAAAGACAAAAACTATATTGATTACCTGTGTTGGAATAAGGCTACAGCCCATAAAGCCCTTATTACTGTACTACGGTACAGCCAAACTTTTGAAAGCTACACACAAAAACAAAATATTTATGTGCTGATTGCCGAACATCCAGTTGGTTCGATCAAAAATCAAAGTTACAGGCTTCTTATCAAGGCCCATGATCTTTAGATTTAATCGAGCGATGTCTTCCTTAGGCAAAGAGAGTTTAGACAAAAGTCTTTGCAAACGCCTAAATGAGGAATCGGATTTGGCCTTACCACCAAAGTGCCTGGCTATTTTAGACAACTGGACACTGTGCGACCACCAAGGAGTGCTGCAATCATTAAAGATGCCGCCTTGACTTTGGCAAGGTTAAGTTTAAGGTTTTGGCGAAAGATATGCGTAATTTTTTTTGCCATAAATCCATAAGGATTAAAAAAGTAATAAACATCCTTCGCTGTTTTTACGGCCTCAGAATCAGGCTAGGAAATATTTATCGTATAGTCTATTGTGACGCTAGTATCAATGAAGTATTCAACATAAATACAATAGGAGTAAGGATTATGAAATATATTTTATTAAGTATGATGATTTTAGGAGGGTGTGGACCATTAAAGGAACCGCATGAAATTAAAAAGTTTCCTCAAAATAAACCAGTAAGCGTCTCTCCTCAAGATGAACAAACAATTCGTGGTCTGGAGGGTGAAATAGCAAGTATTGATCTTAATAATGTAGTAGAGGGCTTTTGCGGTAAAAAAGCATACTGTGTAGCACGAGATAAGGCATATTTTAATACACATAAAAAACGCGATCAGCTTAACCAAAGAACACTTCTGGGCCTTCTTAAAGCTGTTGAATATGGAATAAACAGTGAAATACTTGTAAAAGCCGTTAGAGATGCAAAAAAAGCTAGTAAGCGTAAAGATGTGAGTCAGATGGATTATCATAAAGGTAGGATCTCGCCAGAGGGCATGACATTGCTGATATGTATGACAACAAATACATCTGTGCCTACTGGTTCAGGCTTTTTTTATGACAATCATTGTTTTTTATCTAACTATAATACCAATCCCAGAAATTAACTGAGCCTTTAATTTCTGAACACCCGCAGCAAGGCGAGGACAAGAAGGGTTCCCGATAATGGAAAATTAGGGACAGACCCTAAAAAAAACCTCAGGGCAACCCTCATGATTGATCACATCTTTTTGTTGACAAAGTCGTTTAAGCATTTTCAAGTTTAATTTGATGTGATCAAGTTTTTCAATGAATCATATAAGAACAGAATTTATAGAATCAAATCTTGGTGATAAGCGCTTAACTAAGCGCCTTTTATCAATTGTTAGCTCGGTTATTGAAAGTCCAGAGAAATCTTTTCCTGAGGCATTTGGGAGTTCGGCAGAATTAGAGGGGTTCTATCGGTTTGTGGAAAATCCTTACATAGAAATAAAAGACATTTTAGAACCGCACAAACAAGCTACTTTAAAGCGTATGTGCAATAAGAATAATGATATTATTATTGCGCATGATTCGAGTGAGTTTGTATTTTCAGGAAAGAGACGAGACCTTGGAACAACCTCACTAGGTAAAAGTGCAAGCTTCTTTGGTCATTTCAGTTTAGCTATTTCTGCGTCAGATAGAGAACCATTAGGTACATTGGGGTTGCATTGTTTTAAGCGCGGTGAAAAAATCAGTCCTTATGCACTCAGAAAAAAAGGGATTCTTACACAGACTCAGTCTCGTCGCCTGCCATCGGAAAAACAAAGATGGAATGACGCAATCGATAGCATTTCTAAACTCAGCGAAAGCGCTAAAAATGCAATCCACGTATGCGATAGTGAAACAGATAGTTATGCTTTGCTTGCTGATTTATCGAACAAAGAACATCGATTTATTGTTAGGGGCTGCTATGACCGCGCCCTTGTAAACGGCAAGCATTTACGCGAGGAATTTGCAGAAGAAAGCAGATTGTTTTCTAAAGAAATACATCTTTCTAGAAGAAATAAAAAATCCGGCGGGGCTAATAATAAAAGGCTTGTTAAAAGAGATGCCCGCAATACGATAGTAGATATTAAAGCAAAACAAATTACATTAAAAAGATCAAACTGTGTAGATAAAAAATATGCATTATCTTTAGATATAAATGCTGTTCTTATTCTAGAGCGAAATCCGCCTAAAGATGAAAAGCCTATTGAATGGATTTTACTCACTCAAGAACCAATCGCTTCGCGCCAAGATATCGAAAAGATTATCGAATGCTATTGCTCACGTTGGGTCATAGAAGAATACTTTAAAGTCCTTAAAACTGGATGCTCATATGAAAAAAGACAGTTAGAAAGCTTTCACAGCCTGAAAAATTGTTTGGGAGTCTTTATACCAATAGCCTGGTTTCTCCTGCGGCTACGCAATAAAGCAAATGAAGCAAATAGCTCACCAGAACTTTATATACCGCCTCCATTATTAGCTATGCTGCAAAATTATACCGCGGAATCATTGCTTACTGTCGATGAAGTTTTAAGGCAAATAGCAAGGTTGGGAGGACACATTAAATATAACGGTCCTCCTGGATGGCTAGTCTTATGGCGAGGGCTTAGAGAACTTTATGCTATGTATAAAGGTTACCAAATCGCCGAATCTATCTTGTCAACAAAAAGATGTGATCAATCATGAGAGCAAAACTCAGGTTAAGAAACAACTTGCTGTCACTCGAACTATATTTTTAAACCAGAAGTCATTTTACAAAATCATGCTTTAAGCAAAAAAAAACGCCATAAAGGCGTGGTGGCGAAGGGGGGACTCGAACCCCCGACCTACGGATTATGAGACCGTCGCTCTAACCTGCTGAGCTACCTCGCCAAAGGCATAAAGCCTATTGAGCTACATTCTCAATAACAGCTTTTTCACCTTTTTCAACTAGTTCAATGACAGAAAGTGGTGCACAATCACCTTTTCTGAAACGAGATTTCACGACGCGGGTATAACCACCTGCTCTCTCGGCATTGCGCTTAGCAACATCATCAAAAAGTTTTTTCAAAATTTCAGCATCATGAATTTTTTTGGCAGCCATTCTGCGGGAATTGAGGTCACCTTTTTTTCCTAAGGAAATTAATTTTTCAGTGTAACCGCGCAGCTCTTTGGCTTTAGCATCTGTTGTTTCAATCCGCTCATGTCTCAACAAAGCGATCGCCATATTTCTAAAGAGAGCTTTGCGATGGCCTTGGTTACGGTTTAATTTTCTACCATGTTTTAAATGTCGCATTTTCTAATTCCTACGATTCAATAATCTAGTGGTTATCTTCGTCTTTATCATCTACTTTAGCAGGCGAAGACGGCAAAATTGTCTTCTTAGGAGGCCAACTGTCTAGTTTCATTCCCAATGAAAGACCCATTTCTGTTAGGATTTCCTTAATTTCTTTCAGGCTCTTACGGCCAAAATTCTTGGTCTTAAGCATTTCACTCTCAGTTCGTTGAACTAGATCGCCTATTCGCTTAATTTCAGCATTTGCCAAGCAATTGGCAGACCTTACCGAAAGTTCAAGTTCATCAACAGAGCGTAACAAGTTATCATTAAATCTCTCAGAGTGCTCTTCTGCTTCAGGTACAGTAGGTTCAACATCTTCTGGAATATTGATCAAAATAGAAAGTTGTTCTTTCAGGATTTTAGATGCAATTCCTACCGCATCCTCAGGTTTTACCCCTCCATTAGTCCAAACTTCCAGAACCAAACGATCATAGTCAGTTTGTCTTCCTACCCGAGCGTTAGTAACGTTGTAGTTAACTTTGCGGATCGGAGAAAACAAAGCATCAATTTGTATTGAATCAACCGGTAAATTGCCTTCACGAAACTGGGACGCTGAAACATAGCCTTTTCCGGTACCGATTACAAATTCAGCTTTAAATACACCGCCGTCGCTCACCGTACAAATATGCTTATCTGGATTAAGAACCTTCAAAGTTCCATCCGACTGAATATCACCAGCGGTAACTGTGCATGGACCATGCTTTACTACGTTGACAGTCTTTTGATGGCCCTCAAGAAGCTGAAGTTCCACTTCCTTCAGATTGAGTATGATATCGGTACCATCCTCCTTGATATCAGGCAATGCCATAAATTCGTGCTGCGCACCTTCAATGCGCACCGAAGTAATAGCAGCACCCTGCAGGGAAGACAACATTGTTCTACGCAACGCATTACCAAGGGTAACGCCATAACCACGCTCAAGAGGTTCAAGAACAAACTTTCCATACTGTTCATTCAATGAATCACGTTCTACAATTAGGCCCTTCGGGCGAATTAAGCTACGCCAATTCCGATACATTAATCACCTTCGCACAATCTGAGAGATAAAACCCACACAACTAAAACGAAAAAGCTTTACACTCTTCTACGTTTAGGAGGTCGACATCCGTTATGAGGAATAGGGGTCACATCTTTTATTAATGAAATTCTATTAAACTGATTTGATACTGCTCTAAGAGCAGATTCCCGGCCAGCACCAGGACCCTTTATATAAACTTCAACAGCCCTCATGCCATGCTCTTTAGCTTTGCGACATGCTTCTTCAGTAGCAATTTGTGCCGCAAAAGGAGTGCTCTTTTTGGAACCTCTGAAACCTTTTGCTCCAGAAGTAGACCAAGAAACCGCGTTACCCTGAGGATCTGTTACGGTAATAATCGAATTATTGAAGGTAGTGTAGATATGAACAACACCTTGACTGATATTTTTCTTTACCTTCTTTTTTCCCTTCGGAAGTGCCATTTTTTTTACCTTAAATTATAACAACAAAAAATTAAACAAACTAGGCCCTGCTCTTCTTACGGCTTCGTGTCCGTGCATTAGAGTGAGTTCTTTGTCCTCTTACTGGTAGGCCCTTTCTGTGCCTCAACCCACGATAACAACCTAAGTCCATAAGCCGCTTAATATTCATCGAAATTTGCCGTCTCAAATCACCTTCGACCTGATAACTTTGTTCGATGACATCGCGAATTCGTGCTACGTCATCTTCACTTAGCGCATCAGTTCTCAAGTCACTGTTAACTTTAGCTTTCTCTAAAATTTGCCCTGCAGCAAAAGGACCAATACCATAAATATAGGTAAGCGCAGTCCCCATTTTCTTATTTCTGGGAAGATCAACACCTGCAATACGCGCCACTTCTTTACTCCACTACAATTTGAACAAAAAAATATTTGATCATCTGACTATCAGGTCAAATAATCGACAAAATCTAACCTTGTCTTTGTTTGTGTCTGACATTGTCACAAATAACTCTAACGACACGTTTACGACGAATTACTTTACACTTTTCACAAATCTTCTTCACAGAAGCTCTTACTTTCATAACGTTTTGCCTTTTTTCCGAAATAAAAAACAAACCTAAAATTCAAACACCCAGCCTTGCTAGCAGCAAAAAATCCACTTGACAAGTACCAGACAGCCATACTTCATCTAAAGTTACTCCTCATCGGAAAACCCTAGAGCCCCCAAAATTCTTTGAAAAACTTCCTTAGGCTGACCCGCACCTTCAACTGAGCGAAATCGGCCAATTTCTTGGTAAAATCCCAATACCGGAGCTAGATTGGATTCAAATAAATTAAGCCTTTTCTCAATTGCAGCCGACCTATCATCTTCGCGTTGAAACAACTTCCCATGCCCTGCTGTGCAAACCAGATCACTATTAAGAAAATCAATATGATATGTTGCCTTACACACAGGACAAACTCGACGCCCAGAAAGGCGTCGCACAATTTCATCGCGTTCTACTTTAATTTCAATCAAAAAATCGATCGCAAACGCCGATTCCTGCAAGGATTTTGCCTGACTTAAAGTACGAGGAAAACCATCAAGTAAAAAACCATCTTCACAATCGCTCTGTCCAAGTCGAGCAAAAGTCATCTCAGTAACAAGCTCGTCAGAAACGAGTTCACCAGAGTCTAAAATAGCTTTTATCTTTTTAGAAAGATCTGATTGACCAGTCTGCAATGCACGAAACATATCACCAGTACTGATATGAGGCACCGACAAAAAGGAGGTCAGCAACTCAGCTTGTGTACCCTTACCAGCACCTGGAACACCAAATAGGCTTAGTTTAATAGCTTTTTTCATATCAGTACCACAGATCCTAATGTGCCTTAGCATACCAGAATTATTTAAGCTCTCGCTGTATTAGATGATTCTGCGCTTCTCGCCTTAATCTTGACTTCTGATCTACCGGAAAAGCCTTCATATTCTTTAGCAATAAAATGGCCTTCAATTTGCTGAACAGTATCAAGAGCAACACTAACTACGATTAGCAAGCCTGTCCCACCAAAATAAAACGGAACCTGATTGGAAGTAAGCGATTGTATTGTCACGGGCAACACACAAACAGCAGACAGGTAAAGAGCTCCGCCAAAAGTAATCCTGTTGAGAACAAAATCAATATAATCCGCTGTGGACTTCCCAGGACGCACACCTGGGATAAACCCTCCGAAACGACGAAGGTTATCAGCCACATCTACCGGATTAAATTGAACAGAAGTATAAAAGAACGCAAAAAACAATATCATCAAAACAAACAGACACTGATACATCCAACTTCCAGGATGCAAAGCATTTTGAACTGATTGAATCCAATCAGCATGAATTAAACTAGCCAATGTAGCTGGAAATAAAAGAATAGTAGATGCAAAAATAGGAGGCACAACACCAGCAACGTTTATTTTTAAAGGCAGGTGGGTAGATTGACCACCATATTGTTTGTTACCAACAATACGTTTGGCATATTGCACAGGGATTCTTCTTTGTGCTTTCTCGATGAAAACGATTCCGGCTAATACTAAAAGCATTACGACGACTAAAACGATAATCTCAGATGGCTTGTATGTACCATTTTGTAGCCCCATAACAGTAGCCATAATTGCATTAGGCAGTCGCGCAACAATACCGGCAAAAATAATAAGCGAAATCCCGTTACCAATTCCCCGTTCGGTAATTTTTTCACCAAGCCACATGATAAAAGCTGTTCCGGCTGTGAGCGTAAGCACCGTCATAAGAACGAAACCAAAACCACCCCATGCTGTTGCCCAATCAGCATTTACAACGCCTTGTCCATTGTAGGATTGCGATTTGAGATAATTGGCAATCATCACGCCTTGAATACATGAAATTAACACTGTTCCATAACGGGTAAATTGGTTAATCTTTTTCCTGCCCTGCTCACCTTCTTTTTGAAGCCTCTGAACTGTAGGTACAACAACGGCCATCAGAGACATAATAATGGATGAGGTAATGTAAGGCATAATCCCAAGCGCAAAGACACTCGCATTTTCCAAGGCTCCCCCGGAAAAGAAGTTAAAAAGATTAAGAAAGCCACCACCACTTTCCTGACGAGCATTCAAAAGCTCTCTGATTGCCACTCGATCAATCCCTGGTGATGTAACGAAAATACCAACGCGATATACGGCGAGTAACGCCAAAGTATATGCTAAACGTTTTCTTAGTTCGGGAATTTGAAATAACTTGGAAATCTTAGAGAACATAACGTCTCCGCCCCCATAAGAGAAAGCTACTCATACAAGTAGCTGTGTATGACAACATCCTACGCTAAAACGATTAGGCTAGGATCTCAATCTTTCCACCAGAAAGTTCTATTTTTTTTCTGGCAGAGTCCGAGATTCCATGTACATGAAGTTGAAAACCACTTTTAGGTTCCCCTACTCCTAAAACTTTAACTCGGCTCTGAGCATTACGTAAGAGTCCTGCTGCAATGAGAGCTACGGGATCTATTTTCGAGTTGGCCTCAAAACGCTCCGCCAGAAGAGCCAAATTGACAATCTCATTTTTAGTTGCGCAGGATGTAAAACCTTTCTTTGGTAATCTTCTGGCCAGTGGATTTTGCCCACCCTCAAAACCAATTCTCACATTACCGCTTTTACGCGCCTTTTGCCCCTTGTGACCGCGACCAGAAGTCTTTCCATGGCCACTCGACTCACCTCTGCCTAAACGTTTGGGCGATTTCCTCGCTCCAATAGGAGCTACAAGATTGTGCAGACCCAAAAAATTTTCTTTTGTTTCCATAACCTATAATCCTAACTATTTGAATCTTCAATATTTACTTGGACTAAATGCTGAACCTTTGTAACCATACCTCTAATCGCTGAGGTATCAGCCAGGATAACTTCACGATTTATTTTTCCAAGTCCGAGTCCTTTAATGGTTAAACGTTGACTCTTGCACCTACCAATAGTGCTTCTTATTTGCTTAATTTTTAATTTCCTCATCTTATTACTCCGCAATTTCTCCCTGAGAAATCGTCAAGGCAGTTACGCACGGGCAATGCGTCTAAAATATTCTTCTTTGGAGCGCAAAGCGTCAAG
The DNA here is from genome assembly GCA_023898405.1 of Myxococcales bacterium. Taxonomy (NCBI): domain Bacteria; kingdom Pseudomonadati; phylum Myxococcota; class Myxococcia; order Myxococcales; species Myxococcales bacterium. The sequence continues at coordinate 61,222 of CP060221.1, read as the reverse complement.
ACCTTTTAAAGTAGCTCGAACAACATTATGCGGATTCTTACTGCCAATAGATTTAGTTAAAATATCATGAATCCCTGCTGCTTCTAATACAGCTCTGACAATACCACCAGCAATTACTCCAGTACCCTCTGAAGCAGGACGCAAAAGCACCTTGCCAGCTCCATAGTGCCCCACCACTAGATGTGGAATAGTGCTTCCATCAAGGGAAACGCGTCGGATGCTTTTTTTGGCTTGCTCGGTACCCTTTCTAATAGCCTCCGGTACTTCACCAGCCTTTCCCAATCCAACACCTACTTGGCCTTTTCCGTCGCCAACAACAACAAGAGCACTAAATGAAAACCGTCTACCACCTTTCACTACCTTTGCCACACGGTTTACATTAATAACCTTTTCACTAAATTCGCTCGAGTTTTCATTTTTTTTATTTGTTAATTCCATACCCTTTCTCCGAGTCGCTGCCTTATCTAAATTGTTAACCCTGCACTCCGTATACCATCAGCTACGGCAGCAATCCGTCCAGTATAGCGAAAACCATTTCTATCAAAAACCGCATGTTCAAGCTTGGCTTCTTTTAATTTTTCGCCCAGAGCTTGCCCAACTAGCCTAGCCACATCAATCTTTTTTAATCCCTTGGTTCTTTCCTTGATTCCAGCATCCAAAGAACCCGAGCTTGCCAAGGTGATGGCCTGCGTATCATTGATGGCCTGAACATAAACGTGCTTGGCTGTCTTAAACACACTCAGACGAGGTCTCTCAGCTGTTCCACTGATAATCTTTCTGATACGAGCCTTACGACGCAAATGTAGCGCATGTTGTTTATTTTTTTTACCTATAGCTTTTAAATCATACTTCATAATATTTACCAAAGCCTCATTGCTTTAAAAGTCCCCTTCTTACTTACCAGCAGACTTTCCTTCCTTTCTCTTGATAATTTCTTCAGCGTATTTAACCCCTTTCCCACGATATGGTTCGGGTGGGCGAAAACTTCTCACTTTCGCTGCGGTATTTCCCAAGAGTTGCTTATCGATTCCTGTCAAGGTAATTCTTGTACGCTTACCATCAACCACGGCTGTTATTCCTTCAGGAAGAGGGTAAACCACAGGATGAGAGTACCCCAACGACATATGGAGCTCTTTACCTTTCACTTCAGCTCTGTAACCTACACCATTGATATCTAAGTCTCTAGTAAAGCCAACGCTCACTCCGTTGACCATATTAGCAATCTGACTGCGACACAAACCATGAAGACTTCTAGACTCACCATCCTCATCGTTTCTTTGCACTACCACACTTCCGGATTCAACTTTCGCTGTAATCTTGCCTGGCATATCAAAGGCTAGTGTACCCTTAGGCCCTTTTACTTCGACTCTGGAGCTTGCAATCTTAACATCAACCTTCTCAGGAATTGAGATAGGCAATTTTCCTATTCGAGACATTTCTATAAACCCTTACTGCTTATTACCAAACTAAGCACAATACTTCGCCGCCAACGCTTTGTTTACGAGCTTCTACGCCTGTCATAACGCCTTTTGAAGTAGAAATAATGGATAAACCCATTCCACTTCTAACAACGGGAAGATCAGTTGAAGAAGAATAAGCCCTCAATCCTGGTCTTGAAACCCGCTTTAGGCCTTCAATAACGGATTTACCAGTCGAGTCATATCTCAAAGATACGCGCATCATCGACGCTGGTCCCCGTTTTTCGACACTAAATCCTGCTATATAACCTGCGTTTTCGAGTATTTCAGCTATTCGCTTGGACATTTTCGAGCAATTAGTCAAGACTTCTTGTTTTCTTCCCAAAACTCCATTGCGTATACGCGTTAAAAAATCTGCTATTGGGTCATTAACCATAACAATCCCTTCTAATTCCTAAACGGAACTCCTAAGTATTTCAAAAGAATTTTTCCAGCTTTGTCTTCGCCCGCACTTGTAACCATAGTTATATTGAGGCCTCGGACTTTATCTACTTTTTCATATTCAACTTCAGGAAAAATGATCTGCTCTTTGATACCAATGGAACAATTTCCTTTCCCATCGAATTTGCTCTGTATACCGCGAAAATCTCGTACGCGAGGCAGGGCAATATTTACTAAGCGATCAAAAAACTCCCACATTCTTTCGCCGCGCAGAGTGACCATAACACCAATAGGCATATTTTCTCTTAGCTTAAAAGTCGCAATAGATTTTCTCGCTTTAGTCACCACAGGCTTCTGCCCTGAAATAGAACGCAAAGTCTCAACCCCTGACTCCAAGGCTTTAGGGTTCTGGGTTGCTTCACCAAGACCCATATTGAGAACAATCTTTTCCAAGGAAGGAACTTGCATCATATTTACAATGCCAAGCTCTTCTTTTAGTTTAGGAATTATTTCCTTTTTATAAAAATTCTTAATCCGTGGCATAGTGGGCCCAGACATGGTTATCTCCTAACAACAATATAACTTCAAGTAACTGAAAACCTTAGACTTGTTTTCCAGTAGTGTTCTTTCCGCGAGTAACTCTAAGCTTTTGTTTGTCTTTAATTAAATACCCAGTTCTAAACGGTCTATTTTCTTCTTCAGACATCAACATTAGATTAGAAACATGAATAGAAGACAGACGCTCAATAATTCCGCCCTCAGGATGCTTCTTGCTTTTCTCTGGTTTCAAGTGACGCAAGTTTTTAGGGCCACCCTCAAGCACCACACGTTCACTGGCAATATCTACAGATAATACCTTAGCAGTCAATCCCTTGGTCTTACCGCTTATAACCTTTACTAGATCACCTGTTTTAATTTTCATTTTAAAACCCACCTAGAGCACTTCAGGTGCTAACGAAACAATTTTCATAAAATTCTTAGCGCGCAACTCTCGAGCTACTGCCCCGAATATACGTGTACCTATTGGCTCATTATCCTTATTTACTAGAACAGCAGCCGAATTATCGAAACGAATATAGGTACCGTCTGCTCTACCAATTTCTTTTTTGGTTCGTACTATGGTCGCTCTTACGACAGAACCCTTTTGAACTTTAGAACCTGGAGACGCCTCTTTAACGCTTGCTACAATAACATCACCAACGTAGGCATAACGGCGATGAGATCCACCTAATACCTTAATACAACAAATCTTTTTAGCTCCGCTATTATCAGCCACTGCCAAACAAGTCTGCGTTTGAATCATAACTTACTCCAAAACAAAATTTTTTATACCCACTCTATAGCTTACGGGTCTCGACCACTTTAGCTAAACGCCATTTTTTAGTCTTTGAATAGGGGGCTGATTCTTTTATCACAACAACATCCCCTAATTTACATTGATTATTTTCATCATGCGCATGGTATTTCTTTGAACGTTTCATAAATTTCTTATAAGCCGCATGTCTTACAGTATTTGTAACAGTGACCGTGATGGTTTTGTCCATTTTATCACTTGATACAACACCTCGTAATGTTCTACCAATGCCTCTTTTTTTATCCTGACTCATTTTTTAGATCCTTTTACTTCTTCGTCAGCTGGCTTTCTTTTGTTAAAACTCGTGCCAATTCTCTTTTGGTCTTACACGGCGCGGAAGAATCCAGCAACTTACCAGTAGCCTTATCAAATCGCATCTGGGCTAGCTTCTTCTTTAGTTCAACAGCAGTATTTCTCAACTCAACAATTCCCATTTTTGCAATATCATTTGCCATAAATAACTCCTGTCTATCCTACAGTTCATTAGAAGAACAAATTATTTTTGTACTTACCGGTAATTTAGCCGCAGCAAGCTCTAAAGCGCGCGTAGCTAAAGCATCATCCACGCCGGCAATTTCAAACAATATTCTTCCTCTTCTGACACAGGCCACCCAGCCTTCAACACCTCCCTTACCTTTACCCATCCGAACTTCGGCAGGCTTCTTAGTAACAGGCTTGTCTGGAAATATACGGATATATACTTTGGCGCCTCTCTTAACATGGCGAGTAGCTGCAATACGGCAAGCTTCTATTTGCTTATTGGTCACCCAGCCAGCACCAGTGCTTAACAGTGCAACAGAACCAAAGCTAATTTCCGAGCCACCTTTTGCTGCTCCGCGCAGTCGTCCTTTCTGTGTTTTTCGATATTTCAATCTTGCAGGAGATAACATTTTTTTCTATCCATCAAATCCTATAAAAAACTAGGCTGGTTGGCGCTTGTTCTCAACAGATTCCGTCGGGAGAACTTCACCTTTAAAAAGCCAAACTCTACATCCAATCTTTCCATAAGTGGTATCTGCCTCAGCAAAACCATAGTCAATATCAGCTCGCAAAGTATGAAGCGGAACACGTCCTTCTCGATACCACTCGCATCGAGACATTTCAGCCCCACCTAGCCGTCCTGAGCACATTACTTTCACTCCTAAGACACCGAACTTCTGAGCGCTTGCCATAACTTTCTTCATGGCTCGACGAAAAGCTACACGTCGTTCAAGCTCTTGCGCAACTTTCTGAGCGACTAAAGTCGCATCCATTTCAGGTTTTCTGACTTCGTGAATATTGAGAAATACTTCACTCTCAGAATACTTTTGAATATTCTTTTTTAGTCCCTCAATTTCCGTACCCTTTTTCCCAATAAGTACGCCTGGACGAGCAGAATAGATACTTACTTTGCATTTATCTGCGGCACGTTCTATCTCAACACGACTGATAGCAGCGCTTTTACACTGTTTATTTACAAATTTACGAATTTGTAAATCTTCTTTAAGCCATTGTGCATAATTCTTTGAACGAAACCACTTGGAATCCCAAGTTTTATTAATGCCTAGCCTAAAACCTATCGGACTAACCTTCTGACCCATTGATTCTACCTACCTTCTCAATACCGAAATAAAGATTTCCATGCTTTAGTTAGCCCCTAAGAACACTTCTATATGAGCCGTTTGCTTACGAATTTTTGTAGCTCGTCCCTGAGCACGAGGCATAAAACGCTTTCTCAAGGGACCTTTATCCACAACGATGCGTGAAATACTCAACTCATCCACGTCAAGCTTTCGACTATCTGCGTTTGCAGCCGCAGCTTCCAAGAGCTTCTTCAATGGGACGCAACAAGCCTTTTTCTGTGTCGATAAAAAAGCTAATGCGTGAGTAAGCTTGGTATCTCGAATGGCATCAGCAATTACCCGCACTTTTCGAGCACTCATGGGAAGGTTTCTCATGCTTGCGCGAACCGGCCCTTCTCTTCTAGCGGCTTTTCTAGCCAATGCCTTTTTTTTCTCTAACGTTGCCATAATTATCTTCAAATCCTATTTCTTAGATTTTTTATCTGCCGCATGCCCAACAAAATAACGCGTAGGGGAAAACTCGCCGAGTTTGTGCCCAACCATATTTTCTGTCACATAAACAGGTACAAATTTTTTACCATTGTGAACCGCAAAAGTCCCACCTACGAACTCAGGCGTAATTGTCGAACGACGAGACCAAGTTTTGAATACTTTTTTCTTATTGTTTTCATCGGCAGAAGTAACAAATTTCCACAAATGGTGATCTACGAAAAAACCTTTTTTCAATGAGCGTGCCATAACAATGATCTCCCAAATTTATTTCTTGCGACGCTTAATAATCATATTAGCTGTACGTTTATTATTTCTGGTTCGGTGACCTTTAGTAGGTTGTCCCCAAGGCGATACAGGATGTCGACCACCGGAGGATTTTCCTTCACCACCACCTAAGGGGTGATCAACAGGGTTCATTGCGACCCCTCTGTTATGAGGCCTAAATCCTAACCAACGCTTCTTGCCTGCCTTCCCGATCTTACGCAATTCATGCCCAACATTGCCAACCTGTCCAATGGTCGCGGAGCAATTTCCATGAATATATCTCATCTCACCGGACGGCATTCTGATAGTCACATAGTCGCCCTCTTTAGCAAGCAACTGCGCAACCACACCAGCCGAACGGACAAGCTGCCCACCCTTTAATGGTTTGAGTTCTATATTATGAATTTCTAAACCCAAGGGAATATTTTTTAGCGGTAAGTGATTGCCTACTCTTACTTCCGAAGCCGGACCCGAAACTACAGTGTCTCCGATCTTAAGATTATTAGGAGCTAAAATATAGCTTTTGACACCGTCTAGGTATTGTATAAGGGCTAGATTAGCACTGCGATTTGGATCATACTCAAAAGCTACTACTTTGGCAGCAATTCCCGTTTTGCTTCGAACAAAATCAACTTCCCTCAATTTTCGTTTATGGGCACCACCACGAAAGCGGACATTAATACGACCATTTGAGCCTCGTCCACTGATCGCCTTTTTACCTCTCACTAAGTTTTTTTCGGGTTTCTTTTTACTGAGAGTTGTATCCCTATTAATGCTAGAATTTCGTCGGCCGGCACTTGTCGGCTTGTATACAATAATAGCCACTAGATATTTCCTTTCCTACCATAGGACCATAAAGGTTTATCGGTAAGAGCTAAATTAAGCATTTTGTTCTTCTTGGTGCGAAACTTCTTGTCCTATCAAACCGAATAAGTCAACATCCGAACCATTCTTTAATGTTAAATAGGCTCTTTTAGTATTCTTGCGTTTACCCATCTGTTGTCGTACTCGCTTGATCTTTCCCCTATAGTTAAGAGTGTTCACATCAACAACTTCAACATTAAAAAGAGCTTTTGCTGCTTGAACAATCTGATACTTGTTAGCCCAGGGCGCTACTTCCACGAGAATTTTATTTTGGCTTTCTCTCATCTGGGAACATTTTTCAGTGAGGATAGGTCTTCTTAATACTTCATAAACATTACATTGATCAAACATGTTTCTAACCTACTAAACGTTTTTCAAGATTTTTGGCGGCATTTACCGTCATAATCAAGTAAGGATACCTAAGCACATCAGCGACATTAATACCTTCTTGCTTTAGAAACTTCACACCTTGATGATTTCTCGAACTCAAACGTGCCTTATTGTTGTCTTCATCAATCAACAGACAAGAGTCCATCTTAAAATTACCAAGTAATTCACAAACGCGTTTTGTCTTAGGTTCAGGAAAAGAAAGTTCATCAAGCAATCTAAACCTGCCTTCTTGAATACGAGCTGTAATTACTGAAGCTAAAGCAGCTCTTTTCTTTGATTTTGGCATGCTAAAACTGTAATCTCGTGGCTTAGGAGCAAAGGCAACACCACCACCTTTCTGATGCGGATTTTTACGACCTGAACCTTGGCGAGCACAACCTCTCCCCTTCTGAGGAAAAGGCTTCTTAGTCGTTCCAGCAACTTCTGCTTTAGTAAGCACGCTCTGAGTACCTGCACGCCCGCAAGCTCGCTGCCAATTTACAACTTCACTATGAAGATACGGCCGTACTTCGGCTCCAAATACGCTATCTTCCAGCTCTGCCTGGCTGATTTTTTCACCAGCAAAATTAAATACTTCAAATGTAGCCATAACGCTAACTTTACCTCCGAAGGGCTTAAAATCTTTTAAAAATTGTTAATTCTTGAGCTCGACATCAACACCAGCAGACAAATCAAGCTTCATCAACGCATCCAGCGTACCCTGCGTTGGTTCATGAATATCAAGCAGACGTTTATGTGTACGAATTTCAAATTGTTCGCGAGACTTTTTATCTGTAAAGGGACCACGCAAAACGGTATACTTGGTAATACTTGTCGGGAGCGGAATTGGTCCTGCAACCTTTGCTCCTGTACGATGAGCGGTTCCTGCAATATCTTGGGCCGAGCGGTCCAGCAATTTACAATCGTATGCTGAAAGGCGAATTCTAATTTTAGTTGCGGACATCTTGTTAACTTTCCTTATTACCTTAATGAGAGATTCTTTTTATATGTATTTTTTTTTATCTTGCAAGAAGGGAACCGCCTATTCGGCGGTTTAATACATTATTCTTACTCAATAATCTGAGTAACAACTCCTGAACCAACAGTTCTACCACCTTCACGAATAGCAAAACGAAGTTCTTTATCCATAGCTACCGGAGTCAACAGCTCAACTTCCATTTGAGTGTTGTCACCAGGCATAACCATTTCTACGCCTTCAGGCAAAGATACAGTACCGGTCACGTCAGTTGTTCTGAAGTAAAACTGAGGACGATACTTAGTAAAGAATGGGGTATGACGCCCACCTTCTTCTTTGGTGAGAACATAAACTTCTGCTTTGAACTTCTTGTGTGGCTTAATACTACCTGGAGCAGCCAAAACCTGACCACGCTCAATATCTTCACGCTTTAGTCCACGCAAAAGACATCCAACGTTATCTCCTGCTTGACCTTGATCAAGTAGTTTACGGAACATTTCAACGCCAGTCACTGTAGTCTTGCTTGTAGGCTTAAATCCAACGATCTCTACTTCCTCACCTACTTTAACGACACCTTTCTCTACGCGGCCAGTAACAACTGTACCACGACCGGAGATAGAAAATACATCTTCAACAGGCATCAAGAAAGGCTGATCGATAGCGCGTGATGGTGTAGGAATGTACTCATCCACAGCATCCATCAATTTGACGATTGCACCTTCACCGATATCACTCTTATCGCCTTCTAGAGCTTTAAGTGCTGAACCACGAATGATTGGAGTATCATCACCAGGAAACTTGTACGCACTCAACAGTTCTCTTACTTCAAGTTCTACGAGATCCAGCAATTCTGCATCATCTACCATGTCTACTTTGTTAAGAAAAACAACGATGCATGGCACACCTACTTGGCGAGCAAGAAGAATATGTTCACGTGTCTGAGGCATAGGACCATCAGCAGCCGAAACAACCAATATAGCGCCGTCCATCTGCGCAGCACCGGTGATCATGTTCTTAACATAATCGGCGTGCCCTGGGCAGTCTACGTGAGCGTAGTGACGCTTGGCTGTTTCATACTCTAAGTGAGCAGTAGAAATGGTAATACCACGTTCTCTTTCTTCTGGGGCTTTATCAATTTGATCATAGGCAACAGCATTACCGCCATTTTTCTCAGCCATAATCTTGGTGATAGCCGCAGAAAGAGTGGTCTTACCGTGATCTACGTGACCAATAGTACCAATATTAACGTGTGGTTTATCTCTAGAAAATTTTTCTTTAGACATTTTTACTCCCTACCAGAAAAACAAAGGCTTTTCTGCAAATAAAATCAAACAACAACCAATTACTCACCAGTGGCCTTGGAAATTATTTCTTCGGCAATCGAATTTGGCACTGGCTCATAATGGCTAAACTCCATGGTATACGTAGCACGACCTTGGGTTCGTGACCTTAGATCATTCGCGTAACCAAACATCTCAGCTAGTGGCACATTTGCTGAAACAACTTTCATACCACTTCGCTCATCCATACCCGTGATTCGTCCCCGTCGACTATTAAGATCGCCTATAACATCACCCATCCATTCTTCAGGAACGATGACTTCTGTTTTCATAAGCGGCTCAAGAATAATAGGGGCAGCTTTTTTAGCTCCATCTTTGAAACCCATTGAACCAGCTATTTTAAAAGCCATTTCATTAGAGTCTACGTCGTGGTAGCTACCATCAAACAGGGAAACTTTAACGTCAACAACAGGAAATCCTGCTCTAATACCAGAATCAAGAGCTTCTTCAACGCCCTTTTTAACAGCAGGTATGTACTCCTTAGGTATGGAACCGCCAACTATGATGCTCTCAAATTCAAAGCCTTTGCCAGCCTCATTAGGCTCAACTCTAAGCCAGACATGTCCGTACTGACCTCTACCACCAGTTTGACGAACATACTTACCTTCACTTTCAACAAGCTTAGTAATAGTTTCACGGTAAGCAACCTGGGGTTTACCAACATTTGCTTCGACCATAAATTCGCGTTTTAGACGATCAACAATGATCTCAAGGTGTAACTCACCCATGCCAGCAATGGTAGTCTGCCCAGTTTCCTCATCTACACTTAGGCGCAACGATGGATCTTCACTACTTAATTTGCCAAGACCAATACTCATCTTTTCTTGATCGCTCTTGGTTTTAGGTTCAATAGCTAATTTTACAACCGCAGGAGGAACATCCATAGACTCTAAGATGATACGATGATCACCATCGCATAGAGTATCTCCGGTAGTTGCCTCTATACCGATTGCTGCAGCGATACCACCAGCATCAATTTCTTCAATATCTTCTCGTTTATCCGCGTACATACGAACAAGGCGGCCTATTCGCATTTTTTTCCCTGTGCGCATATTTACGATTGAATCACCTTTTTTGAGTGATCCAGAGTAAACTCTCACGAAGGTCAATTGGCCATATTTATCATTAATAATTTTGAACGCCAGAGCTGAAAAGGGCTCATCCAGACTTGCTTTTCTTGAGGCCTCAGTACCATCTTCAAGCTGTCCCTTAATCGGAGGCACATCAAGAGGAGAAGGCAAAAAGTCAACCACTGAATCCAGCATGAACTGGACACCCTTATTTTTGAAAGCTGAACCACAAAAGGTCGGAATAATCTTACCGGACAAGCAGCCCTTTCTGACTGCTCCTATGATTTCATCTTCACTAAGTTCTTCACCTTCAAGAAATTTCTCAGCGAGTGCATCATCACAATCAGCACAATCCTCTATGAGTTTCTCGCGATATTTTTGGGATTGTTCCTTTAATTCCTCTGGAATATCAACAACATCATAACGAGCCCCAAGAGAATCATCGTGCCAAATAAGAGCCTTCATTCGAATGAGATCAACAATTCCCTTGAACGAGGCTTCATTACCAATAGGCAAAGTCAATACGGAAGGGCGAGCTTTTAGACGCTCTACAATCATATCAACGCATCTAAAAAAATCTGCTCCTGTTCTATCAAGCTTATTGACAAAACACATACGTGGTACGCCATATCGATCAGCCTGACGCCATACAGTTTCCGATTGGGGCTCTACACCTGCAACGCCATCAAATACAGTAACTGCACCATCGAGAACACGCATAGAACGTTCTACTTCAATAGTAAAATCCACGTGCCCTGGTGTATCAATAATATTGACACGATAAGGAGCTGCTTTTGGATTTTCTCTTCGGCGCCATTCACAACTTACGGCTGCGGCTGTAATTGTGATACCGCGTTCGCGCTCCTGGGCCATATAATCAGTAACAGCCGCACCTTCGTGCACTTCACCAATTTTATGACTCCGTCCAGTGTAAAACAGAATTCGTTCGGTTGTTGTAGTCTTTCCCGCATCAATATGAGCCACAATCCCTATGTTTCTGACGCGTTCTAAAGGAAACTGTTCTGACATTTTCGCTACCTATCCCTACCTAAGCTAATTACCAACGATAATGAGCAAATGCCTTATTTGCTTCTGCCATCTTATGAGTATCTTCCCGTTTCTTGCATGCGAGACCACGGCTTTGAGAGGCATCGAACATCTCACCGGCAAGTTTTTCTTCCATGGTGCGTTCATTACGATTACGGGCTGAATCCCTTAACCAGCGCAACCCCAAAGCGACACGTCGATTAGCTGGCACTTCAATAGGTACTTGGTAACTTGCGCCACCAACTCGGCGAGACTTCACTTCTACTGCAGGCTTTACATTTTCCATTGCTTTCTTGAAGACCTTGAGAGGCTCTTCTTTGTTTTTATCTTCAATGATTTGAAATGCGCCATAGACAATGTGCTCGGCTACTGATTTCTTGCCATCTTTCATTACGACATTGATCAATTTGGTTACTAAGCGATCGTTGAACTTAGGATCTGGATCGATATTTCGTTTTTCTACTTCTCGTCTTCTTGGCATACGTTTTTTTTTCCACTGATATTTAAATTGTTTAGGATCTATTTCCCTTTCTTGGTTCCATATTTGGAACGGCCTTTTTTACGACCATTAACACTTACTGAATCCAATGCACCTCGAACAACGTGATACCGACATCCGGGCAAGTCTTTAACACGACCTCCACGAATGAGCACAACAGAGTGTTCTTGCAGATTGTGGCCTTCACCAGGAATATACGTGGTCACTTCCATTCCATTAGTTAAACGAACCCGAGCTACTTTTCTTAGAGCTGAGTTAGGTTTTTTAGGTGTAGTGGTGTACACACGAATACACACCCCTCGCTTTTGAGGGCAATTTTGAAGGTGCGGCGAATCACTTTTCTCTGAAAGCTTACGACGACCATTACGAACCAATTGGCTAATCGTTGGCATACTACTTCTGTCCTTACACTTGGCTTTACTATTTTAGTTTAGCTCCGCCTTATTTATCTAAGATTTGAAAATTAGCGTGATCTTTGTATCGAATCCGGTTCATTTGTAAAGATGCTTGATACAATTTAAGTGACTAATAACAGTGATTTGTTGATAATTTTTTAATTTAAATGTGGATTAAGTGAACCAAGGTATACGTTTTTTGCTAAGCATAAACCAAAATTATGCTGCAATTTTGGGCTAGTAGGCCTTTACCAACTAGACTTTTATTTTTTATCGATCGAAAAAATATTTAGCTGCAGAAAATTGTGACAACTGAGATTTTTCAAGCAAAAAACGGGTCCCTATGAGCTTGCACAACGATGGTATCGCCAAGAATATTTTTGAACAAAGACATCTGCTTTTAGTTACTGAATTTCTAAATCAAGGGGGACAGGCTACACTTTACAAGGGGCGTATACTACCTCACTATCAAGATATCATCCTAAAGATTTATAATGATCGTTCTCAGGCAAAGCGGGAAGCCAAAGCACTCTGTGCTTTAAAGCATCCGTGTATCCCAGCATATCAAGGATATTGCCAGGTTAAGGAATCACTAGGAATTATTTTGGATTATTTTCCAGCCAAGAGCTTCAGACAGGTGATTAAGAGCAAGCTTTCACTTGAGCATATAAGAAGCATTACAAGGCAGCTTTTAGAAATATTGGCCTATATTCATTCTACGGGCATTTATCATAACGATCTATCACCCGATAATCTGCTCTGGCAGCAACATAAGGGTTCTCTCATAATCGACTTTGGTGCTGCGAGTTTTGGTCCGCTTTCTAGTTCATTTCCTTTCGGACAAACTTGCTATCTCGCTCCCGAAATCTTGTTTGGTGCTCAGACCAGTCATTTGTCGGATCTTTACAGTTTGGGCACAATTTTATTTGAGTGCATTACCATGCAATCTTTTAATCCCGCAAAAATGTATAGATCATTTAGATTACTAGAGGAAAATGTAACAGGCGATCAGAAGGATTTATTCTACCTCATTAAAGCTTTACTTGCCCCTACCCCGCGGCTCCGTCCTAAATCTGCTCAAAAGATTTTAGATGTAATGCAATGGCAACAAGTTCGTGATCCGCCCCTTCTAATGAAAGACAACGAAGAGACAAAAATTATATCTCACTCAGAAAGAATGACTTTGATTCAAACCACCATCGACTATATTCCATTGCGCTCTAATACTGATGATCGCGGTGATTCATCGATGCCAGAGTTTTTTGAATACGAATTAAATTGACTCTCAGTCCAACTTTTTTTGTCCTGTAAAGCGGTGACCCCTTAAGATCCTGATTAAAAGTTTCTTGATTGAGGAAAACCCTTCCAGGTACTGGCTGAAATCGAGGCTCGGGGCTAAACTTCTCGAATTTATTCCAAGGACAAACTTCCTGGCATACATCACAACCAAAAGCCCATTCATGATTTCTTGGCGCAAGCGCTATAGACTCACTATGAAGCGTTCGTTCAATGGTCCAGGTAGATATGCATTTTTTTGCTTCGATAGTATGAGGGGCTATTATAGCTTTTGTTGGGCAGGCATCAATGCAGCGAGTGCACGTTCCACAATTTGGCCCTGTATACGCCTCATCAGCTTGTAAGTTTAAGTCAGTGGCCACACCACCTATAAACGTCCACGTTCCAAATTCCCGATGAATAAACATGGCACTTTTGCCAATAAAACCTAATCCTGCTTTCAAAGCCCACGAGCGTTCTAAAAATGGACCTGTATCGTTAAATATCCAGCTTTGTGCTCCATATTCTTTTTGTAAATAATTTGAGATGTTTTTAAGTCTTTTTTTAAACCACTGGTGATAATCGTGCCCCCAGGCATAACGAGCAATTTTTGCTTGAGCCTGTAAAGAAGTTGGGTGATCACCAGTGTAATAATTTTTTATAACAACTATAACACTCTGAGCTATTGGGAAAAATGAGCGCACATCTAGTCTTTGAGGAAGTGTTCGGTAGAGATAATCGAGTGGGCCAAACCTTTCGTCAACCGAAGCTTGCTTAACTTCTTGAATAAAGGGCAGCGGACCATCCACAGAAGCGATTCCCATATCATCAAAGCCGAGTGAAGTGGCATATTCTTTCAGTAAAATTTCTTTGGACATTGAACTAAAATTTTAGCGCGATGCTAATTCGTAGTCGGATAGAGCAATCATTGCAGCATTCTGAGTGGCAATTTTCAGGTTTTCCCCATGAGCGCTGGCTACAATTTTATCCTGCACCTTAATTCCTACATGAAAAGTTGGAGCATGAGCAGGTCCACTCTTGTCCAAAATTATATATTTAGGTGCCTGATGGATGTGAGCCTGAACTATTTCTTGCAATCGTGTTTTTGCATCCTTTTCGATGGTAGAGAGATCAAGTGAAGGTTCTCCCAAAACAGAAAAAATAGTTACACGAGCGCTATCAAGCCCGCCATCAATGTACACAGCGCCAAAAATAGCCTCGAGAGCATCCGCTAATACTGCTGCTGTATAGTTTCCGCCTGCCGCTCTCATTGCTCTGTCACTCACTAAGTAATCACCAAGCTTAATTCTTTGAGCTCCGAGCGCAAGATTTTCCTGGCAAACATATTGAGCTCTTAGGCGGCTTAGATCACCCTCTCTCAAATGTTTCTTGTTTTGATAGAGAAAATCAGCAGTTATGACCGACAGCACAGCGTCACCCAGAAATTCCAGGCGTTCATTGTTAATCAGCTGATCGCTTGGATTATTTTTAACACGAGCGCTTTTATGCATAAGTGCAAGCTTTAACAAGGAATGATCTTTAAACTTATAAGCAATAGCACGATCGAGCACTTGGTATTGAGTGGATTTTTGGTTTAAATCGAAAATAGGCATCAGCAAGCGTCTCTCTTAAAGGCGTTGGCATCAGACTTACTTCGAAAAACCAGTCGTAGAGGGATTTCACCAAGATCAAGATTTTTCCTGAAATAATTGGTTAAATAGCGTTTATACGAGTAATTAACTTCACGCGGTTTCGAACAACTGATGGCAAAAGTTGGTGGAGCCGTATCGATTTGCGTAGCAAAATACATTTTTAAGGGGCGCCCCATAACCGACGGAGGTTGGTGTGCCTCTAAAGCTCTCTCCAAAGCGCGGTTGAGCTGCGATGTATTAATACGCTTGTTAAATCGAGGGGCCAACTTAAATGCAATATCAATGGCATCAAATACGTGATGACCATACTTAGCAGACAAAAATACTACCGGCACATAGGCAAAAAACGGCAGATGAAACTTTACTTCTTCAATGAATTTTGTCTTGCTTGTCTCGCTTGAAGTCTGCTCATCCCATTTATTGATAGCTAAGATACAGGCTTTCTTCTTTTCAAAAATAATACCCGCGATTTTTTTATCCTGCTCTGTAACCCCTTCTTTGGCGCTGATCATCATTATGGCAACATCCGAGCGATCCACTGCACAGAGCGACCGTGCAACAGCCATTTTCTCAACTTCTTCATCAATACTTCTCTGGCGCCTAATACCCGCAGTGTCGATCAAACAGATTTCTTTTCCCGCATAAGAAAAGTAAGTGTCGATTGCATCCACTGTGGTTCCAGGTATTTCTGATGTCATGACCCGGTCTTCATTGAGAATCGCGTTGACAAAAGTTGATTTACCGCCGTTAGGTCTACCCACTACGGCAAGACTTAGTTTAGATGGATCAAAGTGACGCTTCACCTGTTCGGGCTCTTCTGACAATACAAGTGAAAGGTGGCGAGCACTTGATGATCGAGGCTTTAGCTTCAGCTTCTCCAAAACTTTTAACTTAAGCTCCTCAAGACCAATTTTTTGTGCGGCGCTGACAAATACCGGTTGTTCGAAACCAAAGCGTAGACAATCCAAGGCATTAACCAAATTATTCTTATGATCAACCTTATTGATCACAGCTATAACCGGTTTACCTGTCTTACGAAGCATAGATGCAACTTCCATATCTGCTGCAGTAATGCCATCCTTTGCGCTCACCACAAAAAGGATGACGCTTGCCTGCTGAGATATGAAGTTATCAACCCGTTTACTCACCAAACTTTGAAAGGGATTATCAACATGTGACTCGTGCTCGAGTCCCCCTGAATCAACCACAGTAATTTGGTGCCCAAAAAATTGAGCATCCCTCATGATACAATCACGAGTCGCCCCAGGAGTTCCATGTGCAATACTAATTTTTTTGTCAGACAGGCAATTAAAAAGCGTACTTTTACCTACATTGGTTTTACCAACGAGAATACACTTGTGTTTAATCTCAAATAAACTCATAAATAATCTCAATTATGCTTTTTTCAACTCAGGTTCAGGATGCTGCACTTGAGAAGAATACTCAGACTTTGAATTTTGTTGTGCTTCTTGCATTTCTCGCTCTGCATTTAATTCTTCACGAGTTTTCACACGAGACAATGGCTTTTCACGCTTAAGTTCTTCGCCATCCATTAGCACCAACAATTCATTTCCGTCTATAGTTTCGTATTCAAGCAGTGCCTTCCCTACTCTTTCCAGCATATCTAAATGCATTGTTAATAATTTTTTTGCTCTTTCATACTGCGCATTTACTATTGATTTAATTTCTTTATCAATTTCTTGGGCTGTAACTTCGGAATAGTCAGAGGCCTGAGAAATATCCTTGCCTAGAAATATTTGTCCCTCTTTCTTACCATAGACAAGCGGACCCATTTTTTCTGACATTCCCCACTCCCTTACCATTCTTTGGGCAAGATCAGTGGCTTTTTCAATATCATTTCCAGCACCGCTGGTAATTTCTTTAAATTTAATTTCCTCAGCGAGCCTTCCACCCATCATCACTGCAATTTGGTTAAGTGCATAGGTTTTCGACAGATTATAACGGTCATCCGTAGGTAATTGCATGGTCACACCCAACGCACGTCCTCGAGGAATAATAGTAACTTTATGGACAGGATCAGTTGTGTCAAAAACACCTTCTTTTTCAGCGTCTCTTCTGATCAGAGCCGATACCAAGGCATGTCCAGCCTCATGAAATGCTGTATTTTCAATGTCTTTTCGCGACATCACAAGATTTCGACGTTCAGCTCCCATGATTATTTTTTCTCTTGCCATTTCAAAATCGTACATGCTGACCTGATCTTTTCCTTCTCTGGCAGCAATCAAAGCCGATTCGTTAACTAAATTTTCTATGTCAGCCCCGCTCATACCAGGGGTGGAACGAGCAAGAATGCTCAAATCAACGTCTTCAGCAAGAGGAACTTTAACAGTATGAACTTTAAAAATTTCTTCTCTGCCGCGTACATCTGGCAAAGGAACAACTACTCTCCTATCAAATCGGCCAGGACGTAGAATAGCTGGATCAAGAACATCTGGGCGATTAGTCGCAGCGATAATGATGACGCCCTCATTGGCTTCAAAACCATCCATCTCAACCAGCATTTGATTAAGGGTTTGCTCTCTTTCGTCATGACCACCACCCATACCAGCGCCACGTTGCCTTCCTACCGCATCAATCTCGTCAATGAAAATAATGCAAGGAGCATTCTTTTTCCCTTGTTCAAAGAGATCACGCACGCGGCTGGCTCCAACCCCGACAAACATCTCCACGAAATCTGAACCTGCAATGCTAAAAAACGGCACTGCAGCCTCTCCGGCAATCGCACGAGCTAAGAGAGTCTTTCCTGTCCCAGGAGGCCCCATCAGTAAAACACCTTTAGGAATACGTCCCCCAAGACGAGTGAATTTTTTAGGATCTTTCAAGAATTCAACAATTTCCTGGAGTTCGAGTTTACACTCATCAACCCCAGCAACGTTCTTAAACGTAACTTTTGATTGATTTTCTGTCATCATTCTGGCACGAGATTTGCCAAATGACATCGCACGACCGCCACCAACCTGGATCTGGCGCATGAAGAACATAAAAAGGCCAATAATCAAAAGCATCGGAAGCCACTGCGCGACTATGAGCCAGAAAGTACCACCTTCTTCCTTCTTTAGCTGATATTCAGTGCCATATTTTTTGTTGGCTTTGCTGAGAGTATCCAGAATATGATCTGTGACAACTCCAGTGCTATGAAACTGGCTACCATCCTTATTTTCTCCAGTGAAATCTTGCCCAATAATGGTAACAGTTTTTATATGCCCATCTTCAACTGATGATAAAAACTCAGAAAAAGGCTTTTCCTGCCGATTCGAGTTGGATTTGCCAAAAAAGCTCCAAACGGTCACGATAAAAAGACCGAAAACAAGCCACACAAGTAGGGTTTTTTGATATTGCTTCACCGATTGGCCTCACAATCATTAAGAGCATTGGTGTACGAGCTCTTTTTCTATAAAAATGTTCAAACCTGAACTACTTCTTTTAATATCAATAGTTCCGTTTTACAGGCACTTTCACCATATCAAATTAATATAATAATTGATAGTATGCCAAACGTTTAAACGCGCCTTATGGCGACCTTCGTGCCGTTGGTTCTTATCACAACTCCCGGCATAGAGTACTCTTTAGTTTTCAAGTGGTTAACAATAACCTTGTATAACGGTCGGTCAAGCCCTTGGGTATAAGACTTATCCTGAGACTCCAAAGAAAAATAATAATTTATTATTTTTTCTCTTGTTGGCCAGGTTTGTCGCAGATCTTTTTCTGGGGCGAGCTTCTTCAGTACCGTACACAGAGCCTTATCCAAAACAGCCCGGTCTGCGTTTTTAGCTTGAATAATTGCCTCATTATCACTCCATTCAATAATTTGCTGCGCCACATTTGACACAGCCTGAATCTGCCATGCTTGTTTATGGGCAAAATGGTTCAGCCTCTCAACGATTTGATTTTTATGATTTTTCAGTGTGGGGATAATCTCGTGCCGAATATAGGCTCTTCGCCCTATTCTCATTTCATCCAAACTATCCCTAGCATAATCACACAACCCAAGCATATTCAAAGCCAGCCGTAGATCTTCTTTTTTGAGCCCAAGAAAAGGTCTTATCAACCTAAGGTCCGCAAATTTTTGAACTTCTTGCATTGCTGCCCCCATCTCCCCTCCTCCAACTCCAAATAGAGCCATCATATAACCTTCAGCGTTATCCTCAAGATGATGAGCCGTACACACATTTTTTAGATCATAATTTTTGCATATTTTTTTTAGAGCCTGATAGCGTTTTATGCGTAGCTCTTGCTCGTTCAGCATTATGGGGGAAAAAAAGCTTTCACGGTGCACATCAAAACCAAGCCTTTTAGCTCGCTGGCATATGAACTGAGATTCCAACAATGATTCTTGGCGCATTCCATGATCGAAGGTTGCTACAACAAAGCTTCCTTTTTTTCTGGGTACCCAACATGCAAGAGCCTCCAACAGCGCTCGAGAATCTGGCCCTCCACTGACTGCAATAACAACTCCCTGGCTCATAAATGGCGCTAGAAATAAATCAAATTTCGACCATAAAACTTGCAAGACTCTTCGTGTCCTCGTCAGGTGTTTTGGTTGAAATTGTTGTGCTGTCATGATTTGAATTTAGCTCCTTATTGAGGCAAAACAACCCCCTTGCATAACTGGCTGTATTGCTTATTTCGGTGAGCGCAGGTGCACAACCAATTAGAGCTTGGCTTTATATGTGGAAGTAGCTGGTTCAAGCTCAGCTGCACCCGCCAATCAGGGATATGTTGATCGAACATAGCTAAACCATATAGCTCATGAGCGCAACAGTTTCCCTTTTAGAACCATTTACACTCTTTATTACGGCTTTATCATGCAAGAAAAATACCTTGTTACCCCCGCCCTTCCTTACGCAAATGGTCCCATTCACCTAGGGCACCTTGTTGAACATGTGCAAGTTAATATTTTTGTCCGTGCTCTTCGTATGGCCAAAAAGGATGTGCTCTATGTATGTGGTGCCGATAGCCACGGCACTCCTATAGAAATGAGCGCTATAAAAGCTGGGATCAGCCCAGTTGATTTTGCAAAGCAGTGGCAAAAGAAACAAGACGCAAGTTTTAAACGTTATGATATCGAATTCGATGGTGGCTATGGATCAACTCACACTGAAGTAAATAAAAAGCATGCCGAACAAATTTTTAAGTCACTCAAAGATAAGGGTTTTATTCAGCAAAAAGAAATAGAGCAGTTATTTGATCCTGAACTAAAACGTTTTTTACCTGATCGCATGGTAAAAGGCACATGCCCATTTTGCAAAGCTCAGGATCAATATGGTGACAACTGTGAATCCTGCGGTCACACCTACCAACCTACCGACTTAATTGATGCTAAAAGTGCATTGAGTGGTGCTACACCTATTCTTAAAAAAAGTCGCCACTATTTTGTCTCATTGTCTTCGCTGGCCAAGCAACTTAAAGATTGGACAGCTGCTGACAATACAGTTCATCCAGATATTCAAGCTTCGCTCGAACGGTGGTTTCAAGAGGGACTAAAAGATTGGGACATAAGTAGAGACGGACCTTACTTTGGATTCCCTATACCGGGCGAAGACGACAAATATTTTTACGTATGGCTCGATGCCCCAGTGGGTTACATCAGTCTTAGCGAAAAAGCAGCGCAGTTAACGGGAAAAAGTTTTAAGGATTATTGGCTCGATAAAGACACTAAAATTATTCATTTTATTGGCAAAGATATCGTTTATTTTCACACACTTTTTTGGCCGGCTATGCTTATGGCTGCTGACTATAATTTGCCATCTCAAATAGTGGTGCATGGCATGCTTACCGTCAACGGCGAAAAAATGTCAAAATCTCGCGGAACTTTTATTTTGGCCGACACATTCAGTAAGCACTTCGATCCAGAAACCCTGCGCTACTATTTTGCATGCAAACTTGGCAGTAGAGCTGAAGACATTGATCTCAATTTAGGTGACTTTATTCAACGGGTTAACACCGATCTAATCAATAAGGTCATCAACCTGGTATCTCGCGCATTGCCACTTTTGGGCCGCCTTTTTGAATATCATGCTGGCGAGCTTGATAATGATGCTGCTGAACTTATAAGTAAGGCCCAGCGCAGTGTAGGTGAGGTACAAAATTTGTATCTCCACTATGAATACCAAAAAGCGCTTAATGAAATTGTACGTTTGGCCGAGGACGCTAATAAATATTTGCAAGACAGTGCGCCATGGAAAATAGCAGGCCAAGATCCCAAAAAATCTCAATCAATCCTAACAACAGGACTTTATATTGGAAAGATTTGTCTTGGCCTATTAAAACCCGTAATTCCTCAAGCAGTAAGCAAATTAGAAAACATTATTAACGATGGCCAAGAATTTTATTTTGACACCCTAGCGCTCCCATTTCAAAAAGATCAAAAACTTAAAGCATACGAGCATATATTCAAACGAATTGACGAATCCCAACTTAAAGCTTTAAAGGACGAAACGATGAACACTGCACAACCAAATGAACCACAAGAGTTGACAGAAAAAACTTCACCACTGATCAGTATCGATAAATTTATGGATGTAGAATTGCGGGCTGCCAAAGTTATGCACGCTCAAGCTGTTGAGGGTTCCGATAAACTCATTGAATGCAAGCTTAATTTGGGTAAATTTGGCGAGCGCACTGTTTTTAGCGGGCTGCGCCCCCATGTAGAACCTGCGGATATGGTAGGAAAAACTGTGGTGTTAGTATTTAACCTTCAACCAAGAAAAATGCGTTTTGGTACGAGTGAAGGTATGATTTTGGCTGCTGGAGAAAAAGTGCCAGAACCAATTTTTCTTCACAATACAGAAGCAGGCGAAAGGATTCGATAACAATGAACATTTTTGATAATTGGTTTTTTGTTGTATTTTTGATTTTTTACTTAGCGTATTTATTGGTTGAAATTGGTCTCGACCTTCTTAATATACGCCACGTCGATCAACATAAATCCCACGTACCCGATTTATTTAAGGGGATATATTCTGAAACTGACTACAAAAAATCCATCGACTACACCAAAGCAAAAACTAATTTTAAGATTTTCACTCTCATATTAAAAACTGCTTTTGTTTTTACTTTGATTTTGAGTGGTTTTTTTGGACATCTCGACACCTGGCTTTCTGCTTATTTCAGCAATACTTTTTGGCGAGGAGTTATTTATCCCTTTGCCGTAGGTGGCGTATTTTTTGTTTTTGGAATCCCTCAATCATATTTTTACCAGTTCGTTTTAGAAGAAAAATTTGGTTTTAACCGAATGAATTTTAAAACCTTTGTACTCGATCAAATTAAAGGTGCGCTTTTAGGATTATTATTTGGAGTTCCACTTATTGCTGCTTTGCTCTGGATTATTGGTGAGAGTGGTCCTCAATGGTGGATTTTTGGCTTTGCATTAGTGATGGGTTTTCAACTTTTCACGGCAGCCATTTATCCCGTGTTTCTAGCTCCTATTTTTAATAAGTTTAGCCCTCTTGCTGATGGAAGCTTAAAGACACGAATCGAGGACTTGGCGAAAAAAGTTAATTTTAAAATGGCTGGAATTTTTACCATAGATGGTTCTAAACGTTCCTCGCACTCTAATGCTTTTTTTGCAGGCCTTGGCTCAATGAGACGGATTGTTTTGTTTGATACGCTCATAGAAAAACATTCCGAAGATGAAATTGTTGGCGTAATTGCTCATGAAATGGGACATAACGTCAAAAAACATATCCAAAAAAGTTTGGTGTTATCTTCGGTTATTATGCTGGCACTCTTTTACGTGCTCTCCCTTTGCATTCAATGGCCACCTTTTTTCACTGCACTTGGTGCCTTTCAGCCAAGCATTCATGTAGGACTTGTACTCTTTGCTTTGTTCTCATCGGTATTCATGTTTCCTATTTCACCGATTTTTACAAAAATTTCTCGACACAATGAATTTGAAGCAGATGAGTTTTCGGTTCACACAACTCGGGATAAAAAGCATCTCGCCGATGCATTGGTAAAACTCACCAAGGAAAACTTAGGCAACCTTACACCACATCCTTGGTATAGCGCGTATCATTACTCTCACCCCACTACATTAGAAAGGGTAAAAGCCATCGAAGCTGTAAGCCTAGATTAATTCTTGCAGACTATCTGCAAAAGCAAGCGGCCCTTGGAACTAGTTGATCTAAGGGCATTTTTTATAATATTCAGCCAGAGTCTGAGCTTATTTGTTGAATCTCTTGATAACTTCAATCAACCTTCCTACATAAACTAAAAATTATTTCAGGAGCTTTTAGTGGCAATCCATCCTTTTTCTTGGCAGTCCAGTAAAGAGAAACAGCAATCTTACAAGAAAGCCTCTTCACTTAGTTATGACAGATTTTGGCACCACGAAGCCATGCGATTATCGTGGAAAGAGAGTTTTCATCAGGTACACGACGGCACATTCGCTGGTGGCGAATGGTTTTTAGGAGGAGGCCTCAACGCTTCGTTTAACTGCCTGGATCGACATATTGAAAATGGCCTGGGGCAAAAGACAGCGATCATTTTTGAAAATGAGGATGGCTTTGTAAAAAAATATTCTTATCAAGAGCTTCACAGATTAACTTGTCAAATTGCTCATTTGCTTCATGAACGGGGTATCACTTCAGGCGATCGCGTCGCAATTTATATGCCCATGAACCCTCAAGGCATTGCTTCCATGCTTGCTTGCGCGCGACTGGGTGCTATCCATACAGTAATTTTCGGTGGATTTGCTAAAGAAGCTTTGATAGACCGCATTCACGATGCTAAAGCGAAAGCGGTCATAACAGCGGATTCTACCAAACGAAAAGGGCATACTATTAAGTTAAAAGACGTTGTTGATAAGGCTTTGGATGATACAAAATGTAATTCCGTAGAAACTGTGCTTTGTTTTGATTGTGAGACTTTAGCAAGCGATTCTCGTTATATTCGTTTTGTTCCAACCGATAACTGGGCAGAAAAAGTAAGAGAACCACACTCTTTTGATGCTCAGCATCCACTTTTTATTTTGTATACCTCGGGAACAACAGGTAAACCAAAAGGCATTTTTCACGCCACAGGTGGTTACTTAGTTCAAGTTGCCTCAACGACACAGTGGATATTTGACCTCAAAGATAAAGACTTATTTTGGTGTAGCGCAGATATTGGCTGGATCACCGGTCATAGCTACATTTGCTACGGTCCACTTTTGCTGGGCAATAGTATTTTTATTTTTGAAGGCGCCTTTAATTTTCCTTCAGCTGCAAGGTTATACCAACTGATCGAGCAACATAAAATTTCTGTCCTCTACACGGCTCCTACCGCAGTTCGCATGCTCATGGCTGCAGGTGAAGAATACAAAGGACAACACGATATCTCTTCTCTGCGGCTTTTGGGAAGCGTTGGTGAACCCATCAACCCTGAGGCATGGTCGTGGTACAAACGCGTCTTGGGTGAAGATCGTTGTGATATCGTTGACACTTGGTGGCAAACTGAAACTGGTGCCATCATGATGAGCGCGGTTCCCGATATCGACACTCCAAAGGCTGGTTCAGCATCAAAGGCATTTTTTGCTATCGATGCAGAAATTATTTCTGAACAGGGAGAGCTTTGTAAAAATAATGAAACAGGTTATCTTTTGATCAAAAAGCCTTGGCCATCACTTGCTCGAGGTATTTGGGGTGACCAGGAACGATTTTTACAAAGCTACTTTGATAAATTTCCTGGAGCTTATTTTACCGGAGATGGCGCATATTTCGATTTAGACAAAGATATACACATTAACGGACGCATTGATGACGTGGTAAATATCTCCGGTCACCGCTTAGGTACAGCGGAGGTAGAAAGTGCGCTTGTTGCACATGCAGCAATAGCAGAAGCAGCGGTAGTAGGAATTCATGACGATGTCACAGGTCAACGCTTAGTTGCCTTTGTAAGCCTCATGCCAAATGTAGAGCCAAGTGATGGTCTTGAAGAACAGCTTAAAGAGCAAGTAAAAAATTGCATTGGTTCTTTTGCCAAACCTGCTGCTATTCACTTTAGAGCTTTGTTGCCTAAAACTCGCTCAGGCAAAATCATGCGCAGACTGCTTAGATCAATTGCACGAGGTGAAGAGGTTAAAGCTGATATAACGACGTTGGAAGATAGCAGTGCGCTCACAACAACATAGAAATTTGCATGTAGGCCTGTTTTAGGGTGTGTCTGTCATCCCCACGCTTATAAAATACGCGCGTTCTAATGCCGTTGGTAATTTTCTTTAACAAGATAAAGTCGAAAAAAAGAGTGAGGTTTTGCGACAGACACTCATCATCATTATATGTAAGCTCAAGCTTTCCATTTTTAAGATCATAGAAAAAATTACCCTCACATACTCCAAAGATATCCGTTTTATTTACTATGCTGCCTCTAAATGAGTCTTGTGCATCGTGAGTAAAAAAAATTTCGGTAGCATAATCTTCAAAGTCAATTTTTATACTTTCAATAGCAAAAAGAGATTGGGCAAATAAAAACAAAATAAAAAATAAATACTGCATAAAACTACTCCGATACTTTGGTGGAGTTATCGTTTAATACTTCTAATGGTTGTTTGAAAAAATAAAAAAGGAGCAGATTTATAGAGTGTGCAATGATAAAAGCGATGATTTTGATTTCAAAACTTTTTGGTATAACACTGTGTGAATTGTTTTTGGGAATAGCTGAGTGATACAGCTAAATTTTGCACTACCGAGTGAAAAACGGGCTCTGTCTCCTCTAATTTATGCCCACGTTATCCACATGGGACATTCAATATCGACATGACAGAGCAATTGATGCTTGACCTAGCTTGATATAAGGGCACTAGCTTGATAAGTGCTGCTTACAACAATGCGCATGTGTTGTGTTGTTTTTTTATTTTTGAATTGCAGTCGAGAAAGTCTTCTTTAGTGACATCAGACAGCAACCCTTTAATTGATTTATTTTCACTACAGCGTTTTTCGCCTACTTCATGTAGGGCCTGACACGCGGATAGTAATAGCTTTCGGTCAGCAACTTCTTTGTTTAATTCTGCCGCTATAATTAGTGACAACAATACTTCTTGGGCTTTTTTACTTGTTGGCTGATACTTTTCCACTAAGGATTCAAAAATGAGCAGCATATCTTCCTTGCAACACACCTTCTCTGGCCCTAGATTAATCATCAAAGCAAAGGAAAGTATATCCGCACTAGAGCAGTTAATCTTAAGGTTCTCCAATTTTTCATCTGCCACATAGGCACATGTAAATCCTTTTTCCTCAAGCTTAAAAACATACGCACCTACTTCATCATCGGTGGACACACCGAAGGTATCGTCGTTGTGCTCATAAGAACATAAATAGAAATTGCTACCCTCCAAAGGTTTAATTCTGTCAGACGAGCCCACCTTGACGGCTTCACTGAGATCTATTGTTTCTAACAGCGAATAAGAAGAACTATCATCTGATCTATACCAAATTTTCACAAACTTTTTATCCACATGTGACACCGCTAAATTTTCACTTATTTTTATAAAACCGGTCAACTTTCTTAGGTAAGCCAAATGTTCATAAAACCTATTCGAATGCAGCCAGGAATCCTGCAGCTTGCCTGCGAACGAAACCACATCATTGGTGTCATGGCAAACCAGTCTGAAATTTGCTAGGTCTTTTAGATCTAGATAGGAAGCAATTTCCGCCCAAATTTCATTGGGAAGACCCAACATCTTACCTTTTCCCATAAAAATTCGTGAACCAAACACTTCACCATGATTAGAGCCTTGGTTAACGCGAAAAATCCTTACTATCTTTTCGTTGGTATTTTCTGACGTCTTTTCGTTATTTTTGGCATTATCATTATTAAAGTCACCCATTGCACTTACTTCTGGAAGTATTTGTTCAACAGTTCCAACTTCAGATCTATTTTCTTGAACAATCCTCCTTGAAGTGATGATATTTCTTAAATTTTCGTTTTCAGCCTCGATACCTGCATCGGCTAGATTTTGTTCTAGATTAATTTCTTGAGCTCTATTCTCATCGTTTTCAGTATCCGGAATAATAATTTCGCTTATGAGCTCATTTCTCTGAATCTCTTCACCTTGCTCAAACATGTTCAACGAAAACAAACTGCGACATAAAAAGAAAACAATTATCCTTACAATCATAAATACACTCCAACATTAGCTAAAACATACAATACTAGTGATTTATCGGATTGGCATAACTATTATTTCAATACAGGTCAATGACTATGCATGAAAATATAATGAAGAGCACACCGGTGCCCAGGAGCCTATATGGAATTTTAAATACCATTGTTAAAAATTCTTATAGGCTCTGGCTCAGTAACGACGTAGAATCTTTTTTACAAAGTTATATCCACCCCCGCATAGATATTGGTGAAGTTTGATGCACCGACATTAGTAGATACGAAGGGCACTTTAAAACCATTGGCAGGATCATAAGCGGGATTGTAGCTGGTAATTCCCAACTTTAGTATCGTCTCAAAACTTGTGGGTAATTTATAGCCATATTCAAGATAGGCTAAAGTTGATTCTGTGTACTTTTGTGCTTCTTCATTCGGTCTGAGAAAATTGTGATAGGTTTTGAAGGCCAGCGTAAAAACGTTTGCCCCTAAAGTATATTCAGCAGATAATTGATTCTTCAACATCAGCATTGTCTGCCGTCCATCGACACGACATTGATTTCCACTTAATTTATCTTCGGCGGAACTATCAGGTGAGCAGGCGGAACTTTTATAGGGAAGCGAGTGAATATATGCCACTGCTGTTGGTTTATAACTTAGAGTTAGTCCCCATTTGCTCCATGACAAAGCAGAATTCAGTCCAAGCCCAATGATACGATTGCTGACTGAAGAAGTTTTTGATGCGGGTATTTCCACTTCAACCCCAGGAGCATAGGAAATTCCTGATGCTTGGTGATTTACGGCATTTTTCAGCTGTGTTCTAAATTTCACGTCGTTAAAACTCAGTTTTTCTCCTGCTTTAGCGGTATTTTTGGGCATCCATTCAAAAATAGAATAAAATTCTAAATCGGCTTTAAGGTAACGGTCGCCCCAAAATTCTTTGCTCTTCAGTGTAGGTTTCAAAAGTAAATCGCTAGTTAATGATCGACTTTCACCAAAGCGACTTGAAATTGCACCGGGAGCCACCGCTTGATTCACAGAGATTTCTGCACCCAAATAAGGTTTTTCTAATTTTGAGACTGCCTCTTCTTGAGCATGCAGAACCGGTGACAGCGCTACACATAAAGTTAAATAGGATAAAATTCTTTTCATCTGGTCCTCGTTCGTCTGTGTGTATTGGTGACGAAAAAGTCCAAAACGATTAAATTTTTTTAAAAATTAAATTTTTCCATTTCTTCATGGCGCTTATCATCAAAAGCGTGGACATAGTGTCTGGTCGTTTGTTCGTTTGAGTGCCGAAGGTTTTCTTTAATGTGGGTAAATGAAACACCAGCCAAATCCTGCCTCGATGCCGATAAATGTCTTAACCAGTGCGGGGAAAATTTTTCCATTTTTTTGGCGCTATGTGGGTTTCCCTTCAATTGCAAAGCCGCTTTGAGTGCTAGTTCTTTAAGCAAATTGCTCATTTGCCTGGTCGTGAGTGTTTTTTGTGGCGAGCTTAATGAGGGAATTATAGGCAGATAATCTTCTTCGTGGGGTATGGGTGACATAGCAAGGCTCAGCCTGAATTTTATAACTGCCTGCCAAAGATTTCGATTGATAGGAATTTTGCCCAGCTTATCGCCTTTCCCTCGTACAAAAAACCACCATTTACCATTGAGCTGACGAAAATTTGCCCATGTTGATTGGGCTAATTCATCGATCCGTAAACCCAAAAAATAAAGAATTGTAACTAAAAAAATTAGCCTTTGTTTTTTTTTCACTTCATGAGAATTATTTTCCGGATAATCGCGCATCGTTTGAAGAAACACCCGCCATTCTTCTTGGCTTAAGATTCGCTCCTCAATAGAAAAGCGATTACTGACCAATTTTTCTTTAAGCCTACTTTTTCTTCGTATGAGGGCAAAAGCATTAAAAGAAACATAACCTGCATCCACCAAATAACCCATCATAGAGTTGAGAATAGCAAGCGCACAGCGAATAGCACTCTCACCTAGTGGACCACTAAATGGTTTCCAAATACCCTTATGAGAACGCCCTCCCTTAGGACCACACCATTTTTCAAAGGGTTGAGGGTTTTTTAAAAATGAAATGTAGGCTTCAACATCGTCTCTGCTGAGCGTCTCGAGCGTGCAGTTTCTTTCAAGCGCACACCACACCAAAAACCTTTCTCCTTCTTTCTTATAACTACGGTAGGTGGTGGGTTTTTCAAAATACTCGTCGAGCCATCGTTCAAATGCTTCAACATCGTTGCGAGCTCTAATGCGGCAATCAGACTTTTCATTTTGGATAAGATTCGACCTAAGTTTTTGCAGCTGGCCTTTCTCTAGATGCTCCATTGGTCTTTCCTCTACTATGTGCCTGCAGTGCTCGCAAACGAGCTATCGTAACATCACGTTTGACAATTTCTATTTTCAGTTCACTTAGTTGATTATGAACAATAAAAAGCTCGTTTTGTACAAAAGCTAATTTTTCACGCAATGCATCTCTTTCTTTATGAAGTTTGAGGCTCTCTTCCAATACCGTCTTAAATTTTGTATCTTGTTCAATTATTTTTTGTTGGGAAATTTCAAGCGTATCTTTCAGATATGTAAGCTGATGTTCTAGTTCGCCTAGTTTTACATCTTGATTATATTTCTCAATTTTTACAGCATTGAGACTTTCAGAATATTCTTGTCCCAGCTGTTTTTTTTCTTCATTGGCGCGTATCAGTTGTGCTTGTAGAGTATTTTGAGCATTATCAAATGCATTTTTGGTCTGCTCCAAAGTGTACTTTTGATTTTTGTAAAATTCGGCCATTATTCGCTCGTGGGAGCTTATTTCTTGTGCATGCTGAGATTTGAAAATTAAAAAATCATGTTCAAGATCTTTTCTTGTCTTTATTTCTCGTTGATATTGTTCATTTAGTGCTTGATGTTGTTGACTCAGCTGGGAAAACTCGCTTTGTAGCGATGTCATTTCATGAACAAGAGCCTCTATATTTTTCTTGCCCTGTTCTATTTCTTTGTCTTTTGTGAGTAATTCTTCATTAAATTCTAGTTTTATCTTTTCAATTTCTTCTTGAGTTTCGCTCTGAATTTTTTCATGCACCATACGAACTGCGCGCGAAATTGGATCAGAATTAGCACTACAGTCACCAGTATTTTCTCGCCCAATTTTTCGGCTCACTGTCCATGTTTTACGATATTTATAGATTTCATTGGGACTGCCACGACTCTTTCCCATCCCCAACAAGCGCTCGCGAATAGCTTCGCCGGTAATACCATCCATACTTCCATGTAATGCCCACAAGTCATCACACGCTTGCCACACTTCTTGTTCGCGCCGCCTGCTTGCTATTTCCATAAATTCTCCATGGCTCAAAAATTATAATAAAAATAAATTCACCACACAACGAACAAAGCCAACACTCCGATTTTGTAGCTTTTTTAATACAATAATGCATTTTTGGCACCCCTCCTTTGGCAATTGCCGAAAACTACGGCAAGAAGTTTTTATGAATAGATTGGGGACAAGGGTGAATGCCAAAAATATGAACATGCCCACCGCTAAAAACCATAGCAAAAGCGATCACAAAAACATTCAGGGCATTGCTTGGATGAGTTTCTTTTGGTCAATGTCAACACTCATGGTTTTTAGTTTATTACCGGCTTTCTTGGTTGATGAACTTAAGACCGGGCATCATGATATTGGGTTGATCGAAGGAATTGCTATTTCTTCTTCTTTTTTGGCTAAATTTTTTTCTGGTTTCTTAAGCGATGTCATGCGTAAGAGAAAGCCACTGATCTTGTTAGGAGCTGCACTTACCGCCATGGTAAAGCCAATTTTTGCCTTATCAACTACTACAGGAATGGTTTTTGGATTGAGGTTTATCGATCGACTCAGCAAAGGTATTCGCTCAGCTCCCACAGATGCTTTGATCGCAGATCTCAGTGAACGTGGATTTTATGCCACTAATTTTGGCTTTCGCGAGGCGCTCTATACTCTTGGTCAGGTAGTCGGAGCTTTAGCGGCAATGTTGCTCATGTTGAGCTCCAACAACAATTATCGTTTGGTCTTTGCTTTGTCTGCCATTCCTGCAAGTTTGGCTTTGTTAATTTTATTTTTGTGGATCAAACCTAATCCTAACTCTCACCCAAGAGCTGATACTAGGTACCATCGGAAAAAAGTTGAGCTCACCGACATCAAAGAATTTTCTCCTATTTTTTGGTGGCTCATGCTGGCCTTTTTCTTTCTTATGCTTGGACGCTTTAGCGAAGCTTTTCTAACATTAAAGGCAAAAGAAGTTGGCTGGTCGGTAGCTTATTTGCCCATGATGATCATCGTGATGGATCTTGTACATGCTGGTGTAGCCATTCCTTGTGGAAAATATGCTGATAAAATTTCTCGCAGCATGATGTTATCGGCGGGTCTTGTGCTCATGTTTACGGCACAGGCATTCCTATCTTATGTAAGTTCCATAGCTGGCACAATCATAGGTGTCATTTTGGTGGGACTACATATGGGAGCTACACAAGGATTGCTTAAAGCCATGATCGCCCAGGCAACCCCAGCAAAACTTAGAGGAACTGCCTATTCATTATTTTTTGTAATCAGCGGCGTAGCATTATTTTTGGCTAATACTATAGCAGGAAATCTATCTCATCGCTTTGGTTTATCGGCCACCTTCTTGATGGGAAGTTTTTTTAGTATTTTTGCAGCCGGAGTAATATACATAGCCTCACTCAGAAGGCCCGCAATAAAAAGCATGTAATAGTTCAAAAAATATTCTCTCACCTGCTGAATTATTTTCTCCATAATAAATCAAGTTTTCATAGGCTTATAAGCTCATTTTCCAAATAAAAATCTGAATAAATTAAACACAACCGCTGTTGCTGCTCTACTGTGCTGTACTATTGGTAAAGTGATCGGCTTTAGATACCCCGGAGTTCACTCATGTCTTTGGCGATTTATTGTTTTGGCGTCATAACTGTTGTCTTGGTAATGCTCTCATCTTATTTTTTAGGAGAACGTAGCACCAATCCACGAAAACGAACTCCCTATGAAGGCGGTATTAAATCTGCGGGCACTGCGCGTGTACACTTCTTTGCACAATACTTTTTGGTAGCAATTTTATTTGTTGTTTTCGATCTTGAATCAGCTTTCATTTATTTGTGGGCCACTTCTGTTGTCGACGTCGGTTGGTTAGGATTTATAGAAATTTCTGTATTCATCAGCATGTTGCTGCTTTCTCTTTATTATGTCATAGCCAAAGGCGTATTGAGATTTGGTCCTCGTCCTCGCGTGGCAGGTGGTGCTCGATCATGACTCTAATTACTAAAACCCCCGAACAATGGCTTAAAGGGCAGCTTGGCCCGAATGAGGCTCAGACTTTTTTATTTTCTCGTCTTCAAGATCTGATCTCATGGGGAAGAAAAAATTCTGTTTGGCCCTTTAATTTTGGCTTAAGTTGTTGCTACGTCGAAATGGCAACCAGTCTTACCAGCACATATGATGTTGCGCGATTTGGTTCGGAAGTTATAAGAGGAACTCCTCGAGAAGCTGACGTCATGGTGGTAGCCGGAACCGTGTTTAGAAAAATGGCTCCCATAGTAAAACGGCTTTATGAACAAATGATGGAACCAAAATGGGTGATATCCATGGGATCATGCGCAAACTCGGGCGGAATGTACGATATCTATAGCGTTGTTCAAGGAGTCGATAAAATTTTACCTGTTGATCTCTACATTTCAGGTTGTCCTCCTCGGCCCGAAGCATTTATGGAGGGTATTTTGCTCTTGCGTGAATCCATTGGTAAGGAAAGGCGCCCTATTTCCTGGTTGGGAGGTTCACAAGACGTAAGTAAACCCACTCCTCTTTCTATGCGTAAAATTAAAGGCGAGACAAGAAAAGCAGTCCAAACCTACGATGAACCCAACCACATGTAGCGAGTGAATCATGAACGAAGCTATTGTTTCGAGCCTGAAAAATAAGTTTCCCGAGGCAATCAAGGGACAGCAAAGGAGCAATGATCTCATCCCTACAGTTTGGATCGAAGGCTCAAAAATTAAAACTATTCTTAGCTACCTAAAAAATGTGCCTCAACCTTTTTCTATGTTATATGATCTGACCGCTATCGATGAAACTGAACGAGAACACTGTGATGCTCAACCCAATTCGGATGTTACTTTGGTCTATCATCTTTTGTCGTTGGCACGAAACGAAGATATTCGTCTTAAGGTTGCGCTTAAGGATAGCCAACTCAGCGTAGAAAGCGTGACTGAGCTCTTCAAAAATGCTAACTGGTACGAACGAGAAATTTTTGACATGTTCGGTGTCAGCTTTATAGGTCACCCTCACCTTATGCGCCTTCTCATGCCTCGTTCTTGGAAAGGTCACCCTTTACGCAAAGTGCACCCTGCTCGCGCAACAGAAATGGGTCTTTACCACCTCGATGAAGATCAAGAACAAGCAGAGCAAGATCTATTAGAATTTAAACCTGAAGAATGGGGACTTAAAAGAAAAGATGATGATCATGAATATATCTTTTTAAACTTAGGTCCTCAGCATCCTGGCACTCATGGAGTCTTACGCATTATTTTGCAGCTTGATGGCGAAGAAATTGTTGATTCAGTGCTGGATATAGGCTTTCATCATCGTGGCGCTGAAAAAATGGGCGAACGACAAAATTGGCATAGCTATATCCCTTACACTGATAGAATCGACTATCTCGGTGGGGTTATGAATAATCTTGCTTATCTGTTGGCTGTTGAACAACTGGCTGGCATAGATGTTCCTCCAAAAGCTCAAACTATCAGAGTCATGATGTGCGAACTTTTTCGCATTGCCAGTCACTTAGTTTGGTACGGCACTTTTGCTCAGGATATAGGCTCTCTCTCTCCAATTTTTTACATGTTTAATGAACGTGAAAAAATATTTCGCATTGTCGAGGGGATAACTGGTGGCCGTATGCATCCAAGCTGGTTTCGTATTGGCGGTGTTGCGCACGACTTGCCGCAAGGATGGGAAAATGCAGTCTTAGATTTTACAAAAAATTTCCCAAGCAAGCTTAAAGAATATGATCGATTGGTCATGGAAAATAGCATTTTTAAGGCACGCACTATTGGAATTGGAGCTTACTCTTTATCAGAAGCGATAGAATGGGGAATAAGCGGGGCTGGACTAAGAGCAACTGGCCTTGAATGGGATTTACGAAAAAAACGCCCTTACTCGGGATACGAACAATTTAATTTCGATATTCCTACCGCTAAAAATGGCGATTGCTACGATAGAGGTTTGGTGCGCATTGAAGAGATGCGCCAGAGTTTGCGTATTATCGAGCAATGCGTAAAAAAAATGCCTAATGGTCCAACTAAATCGAATCATCCCCTGACAACCCCGCCAAACAAAGCAGAAACTCTGGCAAATATTGAAACAATGATTCAGCATTTTTTGAATGTTTCATGGGGACCTGTGATGCCTGCCGGTGAATCTTTTTTTGGCATTGAAGCGACCAAAGGTATCAATAGCTACTATTTGATCAGTGACGGCAGCAATCGATCCTACCGCACTCGTATTCGGACTCCATCTTTCGCTCACTTACAGATGCTTCCTTTGCTTGCCAAAGGAACGACTATTCCAGACTTAATGGCCATTTTGGGAAGCGTGGACTTTGTTCTTGCTGACCTGGATCGCTAGGGGAGAATATTGTGCTTAGTAAGCTTGAAATAGCTGAAATAGATCTTGAAATAGCTAAGTTTCCCGTGCGCAAAAGTGCGTGTTTAGATGCTTTGTTGGTGGTACAACGCCACCGGAGCTATGTCAGCGATGAGGCCTTAAGAGACGTTGCGGATTATATTGGAATGTCAGCCACCGAACTCGATGGTATCGCCACTTTTTATAATCTTATTTATCGCAAACCTGTTGGCAAAAAAGTGATACGTCTGTGCGACAGCGTAAGCTGCTGGATCATGGGCTATGAAAAAGTTCGTCAGTGCATAAAAAAAGAACTTGGTATTGACTGGGGCGAAACGTGCAAAAATAATGAGTATACACTCTTGCCCGCTCAATGCCTGGGGACATGCGATAAAGGTCCAGCGATGATGGTGAATGATGAGCTTCATACCCATCTCACACCTGAAAAAATAAGCGCCATTCTAAAAACAAAAAAAAACGAGGAGAAAGACCGTGAAGAATCCTCTCACCGGACTCATGAACACCAATGGTCAACCCCTTAGTTTAAAGGATTATCAATCTGCTCATGGATATGAAGGCCTTAATAATGCAATAAAAATGGAGCCTGGTGAGGTTATTAGTCTCATCAAAGAGGCTGGACTTTTAGGGCGCGGTGGCGCAGGTTTTAGCACTGGCATCAAGATGAGCGCTGTGCCGCCAGTGATTGATGAGCATGACGTTCATTATCTGGTTGTCAATGCTGATGAGATGGAGCCTGGAACCTTTAAAGATCGTTGGCTTTTAGAAGGTAATCCGCACCAGCTCATTGAAGGTGTAATGATCGCTGCACATGCTATTGGGGCAAAAGTCGCCTATATATTTTTAAGAGGCGAATATAAAACCGCTGAAAAATATTTAGAGCACGCCTTGCATGAAGCTCACAAGGCCAATCTTTTTTATAACCTGGATATTTTTATTCATATGAGTGCTGGACGATATATCTGTGGCGAAGAAACGGCGCTTTTGAATGCTCTTGAAGGCCGCAGAGCAACTCCTCGAGCTAAGCCTCCTTTTCCTCAGGTCAGTGGATTATGGGGGAAACCTACCCTTGTACAGAATGTTGAGACTGTAAGCAATCTTCCTCATATTCTACGAAAAGGCGCTGCGTGGTTTAAAACTTTGGGAAAAGCAATCGATGCTGGTACCAAAATCTATGGCGTCAGTGGAAAAGTAAACTATCCTGGAGCTTTTGAGCTCCCCATGGGTACGTTAGGACGTGAAATTCTTGAAAACTGCGCCGGAGGGATGAGAGCTGGGCTTAAGCTTAGAGCATTTTTGCCTGGAGGCGCTTCTACAGATTTTTTAACGGAAGAATATCTTGATGTACCTATGGACTACAGTTCCATGGCTCAAAAAAGAACTCGAATGGGTACTGGAACCATGATTATTCTTGATGACCACACCTGTCCGGTGGGAATGCTTTTGAATCTAGAAAAATTTTTCAAACAAGAATCATGTGGGTTTTGCACACCGTGCAGAGAAGGCTTATCTTTTGTTTATGAGACACTATCGGCTATTGAACGCGGCGAAGGCCAGGAATCAGATATTGGAATATTAGAAAATCATGCGCGTTTACTGGGACCAGGAAGCACGTTTTGTGCTCTTGCTCCTGGCGCTTCAGCCCCCTTAGGGTCTGGGCTTAAACTTTTTCGCAAAGATTTTTTGGAACATATAGCTCAAAAGCGCTGCCCCTATGGCAACTGAGGATGTTCATGACAACTATTTTTATCGATCAAAAATCCTATGAATGCGATCCAAACAGCAATCTTTTAGAGGCTGCTTTACTAGAAGGCCTCAACTTACCTTATTTTTGTTGGCATCCGGCTTTAGGCTCTGTTGGTTCATGCCGCCAATGCGCAGTTCAACAGTTTGCAGACGAAAATGACACTCAGGGACGTACCGTTATGGCGTGTATGACGCCTTTAAAGGAAGGTGCACGCTTTTCTATCGACCATCCTACGTGTACCAATTTTAGAAAACACGTTATCGAGTGGATGATGATTAACCACCCCCACGATTGCCCTGTGTGCGATGAGGGTGGAGAGTGCCATTTGCAGGATATGACGGTCATGACAGGTCATAACTCTCGTCATTATCGTTTTAAGAAACGCACCTTTCAAAATCAAAACCTTGGTCCTTACATCAATCATGAGATGAACCGGTGTATAACCTGTTATCGTTGCGTACGTTACTATCGCGATATTGCCGGAGGCACAGATTTAAGCCCTTTTGCCAATAGTGGACGCGTTTACTTTGGGCGTAATGAGGATGGGAGGCTTGAAAGCGGTTTTAGCGGCAATCTTGTAGAGGTCTGCCCCACCGGCGTTTTTACCGACAAATTATTTCATCGCCATCACATACGAAAATGGGATCTACAAACAGCTCCATCCATATGTCAACGCTGTAGCGTGGGATGTAATATTTCTCCTGGGGCACGTTATGGGCAGCTGAGACGTATCCAAAATCGCTATAATCATGATGTAAATGGCTATTTTATATGTGATCGAGGGCGTTTTGGTCACGAATTCATCAACAGTCCTAGACGCCTAAAAACTGCTCTACTCCAAGGTAAAGCATCTGATGTGGGTGAGGCGAATGAAAAAATTAAAGCTATTTTGGAAACCACACACAATATCATCGGCATTGGCAGTGCTAAAGCCTCGCTCGAATCAAACTGGGCTCTGCGCCAACTGGTTGGAGCAGAAAATTTCTATGACGGAGAGAACTCGTCAGTTTCTCTGAGCGTAAATGAAGCCCTAGCCCAGCTTAAACACTATCCCCAACAAATTGCTTCTCTCAGAGACATTAGAGAATCTGATGCTATTATTATTATTGGCGAGGATATTACTCACAGCGCTCCCATGATGGCATTGAGCGTACGTCAGGCTGCGATCAGTGCAGCGGAAGAAAAAGCTTGGGTTGAGCAAAAAATTCCATCATGGAATGATGGGGCTGTACGCAATCATGTAAGAAATTCGACGTTTCCCTTATTAAGTGCTCACATTACAACCACTGGCCTTGACGACATAGCACAAGATACATGCGCGTTACCCTTAGAAAAATTGCACGAACTGCTCCTAGAGTTAAAATTATTTTTAGAAAACAAATCGAGCAACTCTAAGCTAGATTCTTGGATAGAACAAGCAGGACAAGCCCTCTTAAAAGCCAAAAGGCCTGTCATTATCTGCGGAACTTCGCTCCACAATCCAGTGTTGATCAAAAATGTTGCACAGCTTCTTGAGCCACTTTCTCAAGAAGCCAAGCTTTCTATAGTGGCTCCCCAGGTTAACAGTATTGGATTGGCTTTGCTCTCTGCACAGCCTTTATCTAAGCTTAAAGCTCCTGTCGATGTTGTTATTATTTTAGAAAACGATTTGTACTCTCATTTTGATGAGAGCTCATTGGCTGCGATCACATCAGCCAAACACATGATAGTGATCGATTACGAGCACAATGCAACTGTCGAAAAAGCTGACATTGCGCTTCCCTGTTTAAGTTTTGCTCAAAGCACTGGTTCGGTTATCAGTCAGGAAGGAAGACTCCAACGCTATTTTAGCGTTTTTAGTACCGATGATCAGCATATCCAGTCCCCTTGGCGCATGCTTCTCCCTTTCTTAGACAAAAAATATCAGTGGGAAAATAATGATATGCTTTGTTCTGCCTTAGCTCACGAACTTCATTGGCCGGAGGATATTTTTAATAAATTATTCAAGGCTGACTTTAAAGTGATGGGACACGGTATTGCGCGACAGACAAGTGAATACAGCGGTCGCACCGCCATGAATGCAGATAAAAGCATGCATGAGCCTAAGCCTCTTACAGATCTCGACTCTCCCCTAGTGTATTCAATGGAAGGTGCCCGAAGAAAGATCCCTCTGCCATTGATATCATCCTCGTGGGAACCTCGATGGAACTCTGTACAAGCTTCATTTAGAGACACGCTTATGGCTCGTAAAAATCCTGGCGATGAAATTAGCGGTCTAAAGATTTTTAAACACATCGACGCTAAGAATAGAGAGGAAGGCGCTCTATGATAGATTTCAATTTTTGGTGGGCTATAGCTTCGCCTATCATTGCCCTTCTTATTCCACTTACGATGGGGGCCCTTCTTATCTGGGCTGAGCGACGCCTGCTTGCAATTTGGCAAGATCGCCTTGGTCCCAATAGAGTTGGGCCACTAGGACTTCTACAGGTTGTTGCTGATGCTATCAAAATGTTTTTCAAAGAGGATTGGATTCCTCCATTTGCCGATAAAAAGGTTTTTATTCTTGCTCCTGCGATTATTATTGGCTCGATATTGGCAAGCTTCTCACTTATCCCCTGGACGAGAGACTTAGTAGTTTTTGACTCAGAAGTGGGGATTTTAGTTTTTCTGGCTCTTTCTTCTTTGGGAACCTACAGCATCGCTCTTGCTGGTTGGGCATCAAATAACAAATATGCTTTGTTGGGATCAATCAGAAGCATTGGTCAAATGATAGCCTACGAGGTTTTTATGGGAATCTCTTTAATGGGAGTTGTCATTAAAACAGGATCTTTCAGATTTATCGATATTATCGAAGCTCAGAGCACTGGCTGGAATATCTTAGGGCAGTTCATAGGTTTTATTGTTTTTTATATTGCTGCGTTAGCAGAAACTCATCGTTTGCCTTTTGATCTACCAGAAGCAGAAAGCGAATTGATAGCTGGATTTCACTCAGAATATAGCGGTCTAAAATTTGGTATGTTTTTCGTGGGTGAATATATGGGTATAACTTTAATGTCAGCCATGATGACCATACTTTTTTTTGGAGGTTGGCAGGGTCCGATTCTCCCTCCCTTCATTTGGTTCATGCTTAAAACCTGTGCGCTGATAGCAAGCTTTATTTTGCTTCGAGCAGCATTGCCAAGGCCTCGAATCGATCAACTCATAAGTTTTGGCTGGAAATTTTTATTACCCCTAAGCCTGGTAAATCTATTATTTACGGCATTAGTAGCATTGATGTAGGTGGTGGATTTATGCTGAGCATATTAAAAAGCATTTGGGTGGTATTGACTCACACTTTCACAAAACCCACCACTCGACTATATCCGGAAGAAAAACCTAAGCTTTCTCCTCGTTATCGTGGTCGAATTGTACTAACGCGCGATCCTGATGGAGAAGAACGCTGCGTTGCATGCTATCTATGTTCGAGTGTTTGTCCTGTGGATTGCATTGCTATTGAAGCAGCTGAAGATGATCGCAAAAGACGCTTTCCTAAATCTTTTCGCATAAATTTTTCGCGCTGCATTTATTGTGGAATGTGTGAGGAAGCATGCCCTACGCTCGCTATACAATTAACACCTGATTATGAAATGGCCGAATTTCAAAGAAACAATATGGTTTATGAAAAAGAAGACCTGCTTATTTCTGGCCCTGGCAAAGCTCCTGAGTACAACTATTATCGCGTCGCAGGTCTGGCTATTTTAGGTAAAGAAAAAGGCGAAGCCATGGGAGAAAAAAAGCCTGTGGATGTACACAGCTTACTTCCCTAGGAGAATTTATGGAGACAGGGTTTTACATACACGCATCCATGGCGATAGTTGCCATGGCTTTCGCGATGACGCTTAAACATACGGTCCACGCATTGATCGCTATGGTTTCCTCTTTGCTGTTTTTGGCCGTAGCATTGTATTTTCTTTCGGCTCCCTTGGCTGCTGGCTTACTGGTTATTGTCTATGCTGGTGCCATCATGGTGCTTTTTGCTTTTGCGGTCATGTTGCTGCAACTACCCATAAGCAATGGCCAAGAGACTTCCCACCCAAAAAATACTACCCTACTTTCCCTGCTGATCTTTGGACTATTTTGGGGCGAACTTTCTTTAGTATTAGATTCTCATTTATCGCTTCCTTCTGCTGGAACCCAAGAAATAACAGACATCGCTCGTGCCTTGTTTATAAAGTACGGATTTTTAGTTGAGCTCACCTCTATGTTGTTACTCGCCGGTTTGTTATCTGCCATTTATGTCGCTTTACATCTTATGGCTCGAACTAATAGCTTGGAGCCTAAAAAATCATGATTCCTATCGAACATATTTTGATTATATCTGGTGCACTCTTTGGCCTAGGACTTATGGGGCTTACACTTCAAAGAAGCATTTTACGTTTACTCTTAGCCATTGAAGCCATGTTTAATGGAGCAGCTTTTGGCTTTATTGGAGTTGCGATTCACAATGCTAATGTCGAGGGACATATCATGTTCTTGTTGATTCTTTCTGTGGCTGCTGCTGAAGTTTGCATAGCGCTTGCACTGGTGCTTAACTACGATCGTATTTTTAAAACTTTAGATATTAGCATTTCGAATGAGGATAAGGCATGATAACCCCTCTCCTTTTATTTGCCCTACCTTTTGTGGCAGCGCTCTTAATTTTATTTTTTGGCGCAAAAATTGGCCGTGTTGCGTTGAAATTTTTCAGTGCCGTTGGAATTTTTTCTTCGGCCACGGCTGCGTTGTATCTTTTAGCCAAGGCTCATGCTGAGATAAATATTTCTCAAAAAATCACTACGTGGATTCCCGCTGTTGGCAATTTTCAAGCGATAGACTTTTTGCTTCGTCTCGATAGTTTATCTCTTAGCATGTGCGTGGTGGTTAGCTTTGTTTCATTTTTTATCGTTCTCTATGCTATTCGATACATGGAAGAGGATCCTGGGGTCCAACGCTTCTTTGTATGTGTAAACATGTTCGTTGCATTTATGCTTCTTCTTGT
The DNA here is from genome assembly GCA_023898405.1 of Myxococcales bacterium. Classification (NCBI taxonomy): domain Bacteria; kingdom Pseudomonadati; phylum Myxococcota; class Myxococcia; order Myxococcales; species Myxococcales bacterium. The sequence continues at coordinate 19,670 of CP060221.1, read as the reverse complement.
TTTGGCTGATAATTTATTGCTCTTATTTTTGGGTTGGGAAGGCGTTGGAGTTTGCAGCTATATGCTGATTGGTTTTTATTTTCGTGAACCCGATGCCCAAAAAGCCGCAATAAAAGCTTTTTTGGTCACACGGATGGGAGATGTTTTTTTGCTTTTTGCAATCATCATCTGCTACGGGCTTTTTGGTACCCTCACTATCTCTAGCATAACTGAACAAGCTTTTATTCTTTATCCGAATGGAAGCATTCTTTTAACGATTGCTGCTTTATGTTTCTTAGGAGGAGCAGTTGGTAAATCTGCTCAGCTTCCTTTGCAAACCTGGTTGGCTGATGCAATGTGGGGCCCTACTCCGGTAAGCGCGCTTATCCATGCTGCAACCATGGTAACGGCTGGAATTTATTTGATCGCGCGCCTTTCCAAACTGTTTGAGCTTTCACCACTGGCTCTAAGCGTGGTTCTTTTTGTGGGCGCTGCCACACTCATATTTGCTGGAATCATCGCTTCAATACAGAGTGATATGAAAAAAACTCTTGCCTATTCTACCATGAGCCAGCTGGGCTACATGTTTCTTGCTCTTGGTATGGGCGCATATCAAGCTGCTGTTTTTCATTTAGGAACGCATGCATTTTTTAAAGCACTGCTCTTTTTGTCTGCAGGTGTCATTGGCCATACGCTTCACACGTATGATCTAAGAAAAATGGGCGGACTTAGAAAAAATCATCCTCCTTTATTTTGGTTTTTTATGATCGGCTCGCTCAACCTCATGGGTATGCCTCTCATAACAGCTGGCTTTTTTAGCAAGGAATGGATCCTAAGTCTGGTATCCCAAAATACCTTTGCTTGGGGTGCTGGAGTTTTTGGAGTTTTTCTTACCGGTTTTTATACCTGTCGTATGCTTGTGTTGGCTTTCTATGGTCAAAGCAAAACTCAAAATAAAATTCATCTTGATTGGATGATGGCTGTACCTCTTGGTGTATTAGCGGTTTTTTCCGTCTCAATAGGTTGGCTTGAAACGCCTCATATATTCGGTAACTTTAAGCTCATGTCTCATTGGCTATCCCCAAGCATTGCTAATTCTGTCGCTCACGTTGATGAAAATATTTTGATGTTCTTTGTTCCAACACTTATTGCTGCCTTTGGAGCTTTGCTCGCCATTGTGATTTATGGAATCAGAAAAACCAATCTCAGCAAAAATCTCTTGATAACTCGCCTAAAAAATGGCGGTGGGTTCGAAGAACTTTACTCCATAATTTTCATTCTCCCCTATCGTTGGCTTGCTAAAAACTTGGCCTGCGATCTCTTCTTTAAAATCGAAGCTGCTTTTTTATTAGCTTTTAAAGGAAGTTTTGCGCTCATTTGTAAATTGCACTCGGAAAAACTTAGTTCTTACATTTCATTTTTAATTTTGGCAGCTCTTGTCATGGCTGGCTCCATGGTGGTTTTATAATGCTTCCCTTACTGTTAATCATACTTTTGAGCAGCGGTTTTTTTTCTCTTTATGGTCCGAATAGTCTCTTTTTCCAAAAGACTATTGCCCTAGTAGGAATAGCTATAGCTCTCGTTATATGCGTGACTATAGGTGTCGAATTTTTATCCTCCTCGACTCAAGCTGCGCCCTGGTTATATGAGTGGCAAATGCCCTGGATTAGCACATGGGATATCAATGTGCACTTTGGCCTTGATGTCATCGCCTGGTGGCTCATCGCTTTAACGATTGTCATGGGTATTATCGCATGTTTTTTTGCTCATCCCGATAAAAATTTAAAGTCTTACTTTGCTTCCATCAGCTGGGCTGTATTTGCTGTAGTAGGCTTGCTTGCTTCGGTTGACATATTTTTGTTTTTTATTTTTTGGGAACTATCCTTGTTACCCGTGTATTGGATGATGCTCTTCCATGGAAAGGAAGAAAGCCGTTCTTCAAGCATGCGCTATATTTTTTACACTCAGCTTAGTGGCTTTATTTTATTGCTTTCGGTTATTGGGCTGGCTTATTACAATTTCCAGTCGACCAATATTTTTACATTTAGCTATGCAAAAATATTATCAGTGCCCATTGATACCGCTGTTCAACCATATTTATTTTTGGGTTTTCTACTAGCATTTTTAATCAAGCTTCCCAGCGTACCATTTCACGGATGGATTGCTGGTGTGTTTAATAATGCACCTGCTCCTATCATTTTGGTGGGACTGCTCATTAAAACGGCTATTTTTGGTCTTATGCGCTTTAGTTGGCCACTGTTTCCTGATGCATGCACATTGTTTGCACAACCCATTATGTATGTGGGAGTGATTTCAATTTTTTATGGTGCAATCGTAGCCTTTGGCCAAAGAAATCCTACTTCATTGCTTGCTTATGGAACTTTAAGTCATGCAGGCATGTTGCTGGTGGGCCTGTTTTCCAGTAATCAAGCCTCTTTTTTAGGGGTCATGTTTTTATTGATCTGCCAAACCTTTAGTACTGCGTCTTTGCTTCTCATAGTGCGTCAACTTTCTCCTGTTGATTTGCGTCAAAACTATGGGCTATGGGAAAAAAATCCTATTCTTGCAGTGATCATTTTATTTTTTTCTCTAGCAAGCCTTGGTTTTCCAGTGTTTGGAAATTTTATCGGTGAGTGGATGGTGGTGTGGGGAACTTTTAGCGCAGCACCTGTGATTTCGATTTTGGTAGCTCTTGGAATGGTACTGGGGGCAATTTATTCTCTTTGGTTATTTCAGAGACTTTGTTGGGGTAGTGCTTCAGATATAAAAATTTCTGCATATACCTCATTAGACAACATGATGTACGGCCTTATCGTCGTGGCTTTACTTGTCGCCGGATTTTTTCCCAATTTAATTTTGAATTCCTTCGACATCGCTTCTTCGCTAAATATAGAGACTCAGGCCTCCAGTTCACTAAAAATACTTCATGATAAACAGGTAGCATTGCCATGAACCCTATTATTGCTTTTGCCCCATTTTTATCTGTTAGTGCCGCTATAGTTCTCACTATCGGTGCATACATCGCTCGATGGTCACCGCGTATCATACTTGCCATGCTTGCTATTTTATTAGGTCTGGCCTGGTATTCTGGTTTTGTAGCCACTCAAACAAATATCAATATCTGGGGAATCTCCCTCGACGCGTTGGGAACTTTTGGGTTTCAACTCGTGTTGCCATCGCTTTTTACTATCACGGTTATGTCTTTCAATAATTCTCATGCAGATAAAAATATTGGCTCACTGCTTCTAATCCTTCTTAGTGGAGTTGGAGCTATTTCTGTGCTCATTAGCCATAACTGGATGATATTATTTGTAGCTATCCAGTGTATGTCGATCCCAATCTATGCACTTATCTCGCGAGACCATAAAAACCCTTATGCCATTTCATCGTCGATGCGCTACCTTTTGCTTTCAGCCATTGCAATGAGTTTTATGTTGTTTGGCATCCTGTTGTTTTATGCTGATACCCAAAGTTTTGATTTCTATGCTCAGGCAATCAGGTGGAGACTTGATGGGATTTCACCACTTTCGCTCTTTGGCATTGCCTTTGTATTGATTGGCATTGCATTTAAGCTCAGTATTTTTCCTTTTCATATCTGGGCTCCCCAAGTGTACCAAGGAGCGCCATTCTTTACTGTAGCCTTAATGATTGTGGTCAGTAAAAGCGCTGTTTTGCTTACATTTTTGCGCATTTCGTTGATCTATTTTGATCAAAGCAATTCAGTTTCCATAACATTATCAGCGATGGCAATAGTTTCATTATGGTTGGGAAGTGGTCTCATGATCATTGAGAAAAATTTCCTTCGTTTCTTAGCCTTTTTATCCATCAGTCATATGGGATTTTTATTTATTGCAGTGATGAGTCAAAGTATCGCAGGCATTGAGGCAGTCCTATTAGACCTGTGCGCATTTTCTTTGGGAATTTTTCTTGTTTTGCTCACCCTTAACTCATTACCATGCAGGTCTTCTCACATCAAAAATGAGGATTTGAAAGGTCTTTACTTCCGCTGTCCACTTCACTCTATAGCTTTACTCATAGGCTTTTTTTCCATAACAGGTTTCCCCCTTACTGCAGGTTTTATCGGGAAATTTTCTATTTTTAGCGCTTCTATAAAAGCTAATCTGTGGATGTTTCTACCCCACATGGTTGCAGCAAGCGTTCTGACTTTTATTGCTTTTATAAGGCTTAGCCTCATTATGTTTCAGCCCGTTACAGAAGATCAAAGCTTAGAAAAAATTCCTTTCTCAAGTATTGCAATCATTGCCGCTCTCTTAACTATAACGCTAGGAATCTACCCAGACCCTCTCATTGCTTGGGTCAAAACTTACAGCTCACAGTTAGGAATACTTCGTTAAATTTACATTGAGAGCACTCCTCGAAAGAAATTTTGACCACTCCAGCAAATATATTGACAATGATATGGATGCGATTCTTCTAGGGGGCTCACATGAAGCTAATTATCTCTACCCTTTTCTTAGTTACAATATTTCCATTATCTTCTTTTTGTGAAACGGCCACGGATGCACAGCTCCTTTGCCCTACTTTAGAACACATCTCAGGAGAGTCAAAAAATATCTGCGATACAAGCGGCAATTCATTTATTGTGTTGGAATTTTTTTCCGCTTCATGCCCGCATTGCAAAAGAAATGTCGAGCCGTTTAAAAAGCTAGAAGAGAAAGTTAAAGGCCTCGCTTATAGCCGCCTAATCTCAATAAATAATTTAGTGGCCGCCAAAAATTTTGCTCAACAACAAAACATTTCCACTGACATGGCAATTGACCCAAGTGGTATTGCACAACGAGCCTATCGCATAACAAAAGTTCCCTCTATTTTTGTCTTAAACCAAAATCAAAACATCATCTATCGGCACTACGGTGTGCTGAATGAAAATGACATTGAAGCTATCTATAATTTGGTCAAAAGGACCAAATAATTCAGGTACAAATTGTTGAGCTAGATTTCTGCTAGGGCGCTTTAATGCGCCCTTAGATGATTTGAAATATTCTTTTTAAGTAATTAAGAACATTATCTTGAGCAGCGGTCCACCTCAAATAGAGTACGTTTCAAGATTACAAGTCTTACATTTTATTAGGAGGAAGCCTAGGTCACAAGCAGCACGACAACTAGTTATGATTATTTAAAACAACTTCAGCTAGATGGAACTTTGCACTAATTTCCCGGAAATTTCTTTTTCTACCTGCATAAGAAATGAATTTCTCCTCTTCATTTTTCAAATGAGGCATCATGCTTGAATAACTAAGAATAGGACCCGCATAAAAAATCAACAAAAACAGTTTTATATTTTTCATACTTCTCTCAAGTAATTGTTTCTCCATTGAGCTGGAGTAACACCTATATTTTTTTTAAAAAAACGACTGAACGAACCAAATTCTTCAAAACCTAATTCCAAAGCAATTTCTGATATTGGTAGTGTTCCGGCAAGCATCTCTTTAGCCAGCATGATCTTTAGGCGAGTAAGCCATGCAGAAAAACTCATTTTGCATTCGGCTTGAAAAAATCTGCGAAAATGTCGCTCACTCATATTGAGTTTTTTGGCAATATCCTTGATCGAGCTCATATATTGCACATTGTTTTCAATAGAGGTCGTTATTGCTAATAATTGGGTATTGTTGGGACGAGGCAAAAAAGAGGCTGGTTGATGATGGTTTTTGATTTCTTCGCACAATAGATAACATAGAGAACTCAGTTCTTTGGTCAATTTGTCCCAGTGCAATTTTTTGCAAAGCCTTTCAGCGAGAGCAGATAAAAGACTGGTTATTTCAAATACAAAAGTATCAGGCAATAAATCGCACACCTGAGGAGACAAGTATAAATTATCTACAGAAATTACTCCGCTATAAATGGCATGATGATTTTGATGAGCCTTAATAAAAAAACCTTGTCCAGAAGTTGCCATGTACGTGCCATGATCCGATGCGATTACTTGAATGCTTCCTGAGCGAGGAATAATAATTTGATGCTTCTTATGAGCATGTTCGTCGATTATTATTCGCCCAGCACGATAATTTTTCCGTGAGCTCACCACAAGGTTCTGCTTGCTATCTATTTGTTTTTCAAGATCTTTCATTCTTTAAGTCCGTTTTGGATAATTTTACGACCGCAATTGATAAGCATGAAGTTCAAAAAAAGTTTATACGCAAAAGAAACTGAGGGAAATTATATGAAAAATAATGAACAGCTTAACTTATTTTTTAAAGGACTTTTCACTAATTTGGTAGCTGGAGGAAGGGTCGATTTATTGGAAGATTATTTTTACCCAGATGCCAAAATCAATTTGAACGGCAAAGAGCTAAGCTACGATGAGTTTAAAAAACGGATTATGTGGATGAAAGAAAGAGATTTGAAGGTCACTTTTGTTGATTACCTAGCTGATGACAATAAGGCCTTTTGCAAACACTTCTCTGAAATAAATGAAAATGGTCAGATATCGTGCTTTAAAGTTTTGAGCCACATGAAACTTAAGGACAAACGTGTGCAGGAGTTTGAGCATGTGACACTCAAGGTTTCTGGAACTGCCTCGGAAAATGTGGTGAATGATTTTTAGCGGCTGATCCGAAAACTCTTTTAATTTATTATTTTTATATTTGGGAATAGAATTCCTCTTTACATAAAAGATAAATGATTTTAGATGGTTAGGATCATCAACCTAACTATTTTGAGACAAAATGGCACAGCAAAAATTTTTTTTAAATTTTTTTCGATTGATATTTTTTTTTAATATTATCTTTAGTTCTTTGCTGCTGGCTAGCAATCTGATGCCAGAAGAAGACAACTGCAAAAAAATTTTTGAAAAATATTCTCTAGACTTTGCAACAGTTACACAACAAACCAATCGAAAAAGCGGTCCTAATGAAGATCGTTTTATAAATGTTAATAAAGCGTCCTTTGCTTTTTTCGGAGTGTTTGATGGACACAGAGGCTACGGAATGTCGCAATATGCCAAGGATGTAATCTATCCCAGCCTAAATACAGCGTTGCAACCCGATTTTAAACTTCAAGAGCAAAGCATTGTCACAAGTTTCGAATACGCCAATAATGGCTACAGAGCACAGAGAACAAGTAAACCTTCTGGCTCTACTGCTGCAGTTTTAATTATTGCTCGCAATGAAAGGAATGAAGAAGGCTATTTTTTAGCTCACACGGGCGACTCTCGTATTTTGGTGGGGGAACTTGGCGATGAAAATATTTTTTTTGCAACGGCCGACCATAATTGGGAATGTGAAAGTGAGCAAGAGCGAATTAAAAAATTTTCGTGCCAACCAAAAAAGGAGCTAGATTCAATTTTAGAACCACCTGAAAAATATAGAAAAGCGCCACAAGTTGTACAAAAAAAGCGCGACTCTCTAGGTAATAAATCAGTTCGTAGAAAATTATTTTTATGTGAAAATGAAAATCCTGATCGTTCTGAATCTATTCCTATTTCGACCAACCCTCACCAAGATCTACTCAGCGATCAGAAAATAATTACTAAGGTTGACTGGGAAGAAGAGAGTCCCCTGTCAGAGATGACGCGTGCGTTGGGATATGGCAAACATAAATGTGGACTGACCTATGAACCAGAGATTAAATTTGTGCCGCTTGTTAGAGGTCAAAATAAATTTTTTATTATTGCTTCTGATGGATTTTGGGACAATATCTCTAATGACGATGCTTATACCCAAACAAAGAAGCTTTTAGATGAAAGAGAAGATGCTGAGAGCATTGTTCATCAATTGATGATTGCATCAGCAAAGAAAGATGAAAGTAATCCTTATCGCGAAGATCAAGAAAAAGAAAACCTTCTCTCGGGAATCCGTGATGATATCACCATTAGCGTTGTGATTTTGACCGCTCTCCCTTGTCATCCCAGCGCAGGCGGTGATGACACGTGATAGAGGACAAAAATATTTTCTCTAAGCTGAGAAAATATTTTCAAAACGGTCTCTTAGAGATTGTTTTCGTTATTGATACATAAAATTATACGAACTAACTCAAATATGCTCTCTACGATTTAAAGGCCAAATTTTTCTCCCTTTTAATAAAAACTTTACACAGCTTTTAAAAAACTTTTTGCAAGTTTTTTGTACTGAGCTGCTTTTATACAAAAGTTTCAGAAGGTGAAGGAATGAAAAAATTTGTACCTATTTTTACGACTCTTATGCTAGGTCTAAGCGCTAGTGCCTACAATACTTGGTCGGTCATTTGCCCATATTCCACAACTGGAGCCTACCGAATAGAAATCAACGAAAATAATTATTGGTCGTCTGCAAGCATTCAATATTTGAATGCAGGTGGCAATCAAATTTCTTCTGAAGAATGCCTTTTTGAAAGAAATGAAGAACAATTTGAAATCCAAAAAATAGAAGCCAATAGTTTTCGTAAAATTAGCATGGAAATGCCTAGCGGTTCTTTATTAGTCCCTAGCCAAACCACTTGGGAGCCCAGCGTCTATGGCTTTTTTGATCAAGCCACAACAGATCTTTGTTATGACGTGAATGGAATCACTCCAGAGATTAAGGAGAAAATTCTTCAATCAAAAACAGTGCAAGATTTTTTTGCCCAAGATAAAAGCGAATTTAAAGAAATCTATTCACAAGCTGATTTACTTCTTACCCTCGTTAGTAAAGTTGATGGGCAACTTACTTTCACGTTTGAAATTATTTGGAGCATCGATGAAAAAGATTGTTCAGCACAAATAAATACAACAAGTGATTTTGAGAGTGTAATTCTTCAACCTTGGGATGAGGACGGGAATTTTTTTGAGTGTTCGTATACTTGACATTATCTTGTGTAAAAAATAGGCGCGGATTAGTTCCGCGCTTTTTAGCAGGAGAAACTAGAAAAGAATTTGAATATTTCCAAAAAATCGCTTTTGCAAAATTTTTCAAAGAGGCAGAAAGTGGGGACTATTTTTCATCTTGCTTTATTTTTTCCCCGATAATGTCCTCCTTAGTAGTGCCATTCCAGTTACTGAACTCAACTGTACTTTTTTAATAGACCTGATAAGTGGGCAAAATCAAAAAGAGGTCTTTATGATTCCTATGTATTGGCATTTTTTTTCCCTGACCAAATGCATTCGAATTTATTTTACACTAGCCCTTTACGGAACACTCGCGCTTGCCGCCTGTACGATTACAAATACAAAAATAAGCGATAAAACTGCTTTGGCTATTGATGATGTGCCATATCAAATTATACAAAATAACTTCACAGATATTCCACGTCCTAATAACGTATCAGAAGAATTACTTGATGATATTGATGCACTTGCCTCCTGGTTTAGCGAAGAACATGAGCACGGTTCATTATTACCTGAAAACCAGGAAAAATTAGCGATATATATGAGAGACATGATTGATGAAATGTTGCGAGAAACATTGAATATTAGAAGGAATGATTGGGATTATTTTTCTTCCTACTTTTTATACACGGAACGCCCGCAGTTCGACAGTGCAAAACTTACAGTTCAAGTATTTTTTATTAAGGAAAAACAAAAACTTGAAAATGCTCTTTCAAAAAATGCTTTAAGCATAAAACATCTTGCATTTCTTGTTGCACGCATAGCCTACTTTTTTGACTGGATCTTTTTTGGAAACATAAAAGAACCCAAAAATGACGATGGTTTTTACCCTGCAACTTATATATCTCATATAACTCTTGAAGAAAAAAATCTGCGCCTGTTTTATAGTGCACGCTATCAGTCCGAAGCATTTCATGACATTAAGCACTATCAAGGTAAAAGCAAAATGTCATTCACAAAAGAAGAATAGTAGAAGGCAAAAGTAAGTCAAAGATTTTAGAAACCGCAATTTTCGCTTAAAAATCAGCGTCGTTTTAAATAGACCATAGCGTACCAGATTGGAGCTTAGAATGAATCTATTTACCTTCAATTTTGAAGAGTTTTCCCAAAGCTTTTGATCGTGGTCGTGGTTTCTCGCTACAGAAATTGTTAGGTCAGCGATATGAACTAGAACTTAGGATTTTAATCATTATGAAAATTAACCAATTAATACATCTTTTCAAGCAAATAACGATCCTAGTGACTGGTATAATGGTCGCATCCTGTAATGGTAGCGGATCAGGTCAAGCTTCAAATCCAGCTCATAATATTGAGAGTGAACCTACTAAAACATCCAAAGGCATAGATGATTCCATTGGTGGGCATAATGCACCTGATTTGCAAAGTGATAAACCAGGGCCCATAGACCACCCTCCCAAAGAATTTGAGAAGAAAATAAGCGAAGAACTGCCTGAAACGATCGGCAAAAAACCCCAAGATATTCTGGGGGCTGTTTTAGTACCTGAACCATCAAAGGCTCAAGGCACTTTGGAAAATAAAAATAATCCTGCTGAAAATATACAAGAAGACAAAATCCTGATTTTGGACCAGGAGATTTGGGTACCGTAATTAAAGTCCAAGACACACCAACACTAAATAGCACGCTTCTGCCTAACCAATGTGAAGTTAGTCTTACATCTGATTTTTCCCAAAGAGACCAGCTGCCCCAAACTGATAAGCCAAAATCTAGTTGGCCGAAATACGACATTACGACAAGTGGAGGATGGGAATGGGGTCCCCTTTGGAAACAATTTCCTAAAGTAAGCGCACCTGCGGGATGTGACTCCATCAGATGGAAAAGGGAGCGCATACTTGCAGTCGCTAAAAAATATGTTGGAATCAAGTACAGGCATCATCATATTCTGGCCTGGTCTCCTGAAGCGACACCGGGAAAAGCTCTTACCGGTGGAGTCGGCTTAGATTGCTCTAATTTTACGACTTGGGTTTATAACTACGGCCTTGGTATTTTGTTTACAAGCGATGTTGCACAACAAAGCGTGTCATTAAAAGCTGGCCGGAAGCTTCGTTCTGGTGAAAACTTTGAACCAGGTGATTTGCTCTACATTGGAGATAGCAATAAAAGTCGCGTAGTCCATGTTGTCATCTATGTCGATCCAGACCATATTATTGATTCGACAAGCTCGTCCACTAATTCTGGAGTTCAAGTTCGCAAATTCGACGGATGGTATAAATCACGTTTTATGCATGCCCGACGAGTCATAGAATAACGCGCGAGTACCATATACCCCTATCCTCCCCAAATAAAGGGCTGTTAGGGGAAATATTTTATCTTACTATCTTTTCCCATGAAAACTCGATTCAATACCTGTTGTTTTCTTGGTTGAACAGATGCAACTTCATGCGCACATATAATTACATTTATTATCGTATGCTACCTCGATTCAATCAGGTTAAATTTCGCTTCAGCGTGCAATAGTGCCCAAATTGTAGACCTTAAATACTAGTCATTCATATGTAATTGGAATACTTTCTCGTTCTAATTTTTTACTATTTGGTTGCCTGTATTCAATGCTTTACAGTGAGGACATCCATGCGTAAAATTATTTGTTTTTTTTTCGCCTTGAACGGCATTTTTTCTAATAATTTATTCTCGACTCTTGCCCATGAGCACGAAGCTTATATTAAAAATGTTTCAAGAGAGCATTTGCAGCTTCTGAGCACTCAAAATGACGGAACATTCCTTTTTTCCAGTTCGCCAAATGACAGCGGTACTTATCAGCTGTTTGTCATCTTTTCGCACACAATTCACATTGTAACTTTTAGGCACGATGATCAGATGATATTGCAAAAAACTCAAACTGGGCATAATTCTCTTGCCTGCTATAGAAATTACGTAGCAGCTGTTGAAGACCTGGTTGGCGAGAAAGAATATTATAAATCTCAATCTTTTGGCTCCGTTCAAATCCAATTTTCAAATCCAGTTAGTGAAAGTTTTAAACATAAAGCCAATCAAAAAATTCGTGCCCAAGAAAAAATATTTAAAAAACAAAAATGGAGAAAAAAAGTGAAAATCGAGTTAGAAAAATTAATTTCAAGCGGTAATTATAAATGCGAAATCAATAGTTGTTTTGAAAAAATAATTGATTTGCTCTTAGACCCTCACTACGGGTATCAAGACTATAAAAACGATTTTAAAGATGCTTTAGAGTATCAAAAATTTCTGGAAATTACTTTCCACAATTATTTTTGCTGATGCAGATCTTGAAAAAGCTATCTTAATGTTCAGCAAAAACGTTGGATCTTTGCCCCATCAGAATTTGTTTTACCTTTACAAGCTGAGTTTGTTGTTGCGAAACCAATAGTGCGGACAATGGGGGTATTATAAAAAATCTTTTTCCAATTTTTATTTTATGCAAGGATGAAGAAGAAAAATTAGCTATGACTTCATAAGCCGTTCGTAAAAATAGTTTTTTGAACAAGTCTATCTTTTGTAAGAATATTAAATTCTAAAAGTTCTTGAGGGGCAATTACTTGCAAAAAGTTTCCAACAGCAGAATAGTAGCGGGATACTATCTTGCCGTTTTTTACCCACTCACTTCTATTGACATGAAATAAGGGAGGAACTCCATAGAGTATCTCTCGCAAAATATTTGCTTAAAGCTATAGGTAAATGGCGGAGTAAGTGTTCCATGTGCAAAGTGGACTGAAGGCACTATATAAGAGCGAGCTCCTTCTGTTCCTACTACGATCTTATAATTTCTCTCGAGCCATTGCAGACGATCAATTCGTTCCTGTCGATCTTCCGCTTGAGTCATTGGGTACATTTCTCCATAATTGCTAAATAGTTCCCCTGCTCCGTCACAATCTATGAACCAAGAGTTGAAACCTATAGAAATTTGATTGCCGGTTATGTTTTCAAAGTAAGAACGAATGTACTTACTATTTACATGAAAACCTTTACCGAGAAATCCTTTGCTCTGTATACCTGTTGAGGTTGTTATCCTTGATTCTTTGAAAACTTTTGAACCCAAATTAGCTGTTGGCCATTCTGAGTTATTAGGATCATGCATCGAATGGTACGAATCGTAAGCTCCGACGAGATAATTTTTTTCAACCGCAGCCGTTATAAAACCAATATGGTTTTTAGCATGTTCAAAACTGTTAACCCCAAGCCATGCTCTCTTTATCCCTGATTTTTCTAATTGCTGAATAATCCAAGGAGATACACTATTACCCCAATTCTGTGTTGCTTCAAGCACACCACCTGGGAATGACTTTGCGAATTGATTTATTTTATTTTGAATATGTAATGATTTTTGGTATTCATTTTCTTTGCTTTCTAAATTAATTGCCTCTGTTTCAATAGGATCTTCTATAAGGTATGAAAAAGTTTCAGCAGAAGTTCTTAGTCCCCATGCAGGGAAAGAAAATAATTCGATTAATTCACGAGTATGGCTTCCCATATAGCTCATCCAGGATTTACTATGTGGCGATATCATAACCCCTTCTAGTATAGGCAGAAGAAATTGGTCTTTAGTTTCTAAAGATGGAAAAATCAAATTTGCGGGTTGCTTAGATATATTAGAAATCTTGACCGTAATCTTATCTCTTCGAATTGCCGTAGTAAAAAGCAGTCCATCTCTTGAAAACACAAAAATATCACGTGTTTTACTTATGATTTTTATCGGAATCTTATTTTGCGAGTGCGATAGCACTATCTTCCCTTCATCACCTATTAAACAAATCTCTAGTGTTTCAGGATCAATACTAAGCGTCCTATTTTTATCTTTGTTTATGAAAAAAATAGGGCCTGGTATATTTTGGCTAATAGACTCCGAAGCCAATTTAAAGGCCGGTACCACCTTATGTTGGATGTTTTTGCATCCGCTAACAAATGTCATCAAAATTATTAAGACGGCTAGCATTAGAACTCTAACTTTTTCATCAGATTTGTTACTTCAATAAGCAAACTTAGTAAGGTACAGGTAAAGGAGGGGGGATAAACTTATAAACATAGTTATTCCTATAGCTCGTTTGTTATTTCAATTCAGGCTTTGTGTTCATGACATTACTAAAGTGTGCATAAGGACATCGAGTGAGTTTTGCTTCTAAAAAGCTTAACTAAAATTAATAATTCATAAGGCTGTTGCTATCAGTTCTTCTAAGGTGGGTGAGGGAATACCCCCGTCTATAAGCTTATCGAAGTCATTTAGGCTATCTTTTTCCTCACTTATTACTTCCTGATTGTGTTCCATGCTTGGCCATATCGGCTTTGGAGTCGGCGGCGGGATAAATTGAGTGTCATTGTCGTTGTTATTTAAATTCGGTTCATAAATACGGGGGCTCGAGGGATAATAATCAGCATATTCAAGCTCGATTTGCTTCGAACACCATTCTTCCACATAAACATAAGCTTCATCATTATATTGCAATATCCACACCTTTGCTTGCAGTTTAAAATCAGTACTTTGCCCGTACGGCAGTCTTTGATTCATCTTTCTTATTATTCCGCCATCTTCAGTTTGCATGCGGGAATTACTTTGATTAGCGTTATAGGGCTTAGGAAAATATTGATGCATGTGCGCATTTTCTAAGCTCCCCTTGTAAAAATAAACCTTTTCAGAGTCTAATGGCCCTTCGTTTGGCAAGATAGATATACTTTTAGCATTAATAATTTTTTGATATGCTCTCGAGAATTGGGGCGTCAAATGCTGAGATGGATTAGCTTGTTTCCTTCCAGCTGAAAGATTAATTGCTACCAATGCAGTAATGATAAAAACATTCTTAATCATGATGATTTTCCTTGTTTTAGCAGTTAATGATGGAAGCCAAAAACATATTTATTGACTGATTTATACTGATTTTCACTTAAAGGAAGCCATGTCTGTAGCGATTAAAGATTAATAAACTTTTCTCAATTTTTGCTTCTCAAGCAAGAAACAAAATTACTATTTGAAAAAATGCATTTTCCGTATAAATATAAAATTGTTTCACGACCAATAAGAGTTTAATGCAGTACTATGAAATTGATACTATCAAGTTTTTTATGTCTTTCGCTTTTCTCTTGCTATCAAGAGTCCCCACTTAAATCAGCTGAAAATAAAACTAAACCTCAACTCAAAGAAAAAAAATCATTATTTGATATGAAGGGTGAATTGGCTGGTCCTGTTGCTTCAGAGGCCTTGCTATTTGACTCTCAGCTCACCAATTATTATTCTCACAATGCGGGCAAGACTTTTCCAGCAATACCTATGCTGATCGATGATCCTCAAAGCCGCCAGCTATTTGTTGTCCCTCCTCTCCTTTGCGCACAATTTGGATCTTCCTATTTCGATCAGCTTCCCTCAAACTTACAAGCGGCAATAAAAAATCACATTGACGATATAAAAAACAATGTAGATATTGCCTTCATTGTTCAGTCAAATGCCCTTCTTGGAGAAAAAGAAGACCACGAGGATAGGTGGACCACTCGCATAAGTCTTCACGCATGGACAGAGCCTCATGGCCCTGCACATTTTGATGGCGTTTTGGTCAACCGAAAGTTTTTATTAGGCGTTTTCGATTCGAATTCCGATATATCAACTCATGATTTTCCCATGAATACCATAGAACATTCAGTGCATGTCTTTCTTCATGATGGATTATTTTCCCCAAGAACCCCGAAAAACATGATCGAATACAAAGGAGATTTTGGCTTATCAGAACCCCTGGCTTTTTGGAGTTTAGCTATTGATAATAATCCCCCTGCTAACAAGTCTAAAAGAGCAATAGCAACTTTACACTGGATACTCGACTCTTCTCATGCTCAACACCATTACCCCAATTATCAAAGACCATTAAGTGATGCTACTTTTCTTGGAGCTCACCTAATAACTAAAGCTTATTTCAGCAAAGATCTGGGAACTTTGGTTAAGCCAAAGTTATTGGTAAAAAATTTCCATGAATTTTTAATTGCCGCACGCAAAATGCCATTTTTAAAAAACTCGTCAGCGCTTAGAAAATTAGAGTTCTTATTTAAAAAATAATTTTGCTTGATCTTGTTGAGGCTTTAGCTTTGACAGACTCCCTTTACCTCAATATTTTTTATAAAATCATTCCACGCTTCTGATGTAGGTTCTGGGTGTGTTTGGACGAAATCATAAAATCTTTTTAAAAACTTATATCTCTCTTTGCGAGGTTCATGCTTGAAGCTATCGCTCACATCAAAATCTGATAGGTCCACTCCTTTGAATTCAATTTGAAGAGCAATAATTTCTTCGAAAGACATAATTTTAGAATACGTTATTATACAAATAATAGTCATAAAAGTCGTGGTTCTTCCACGTCCTCCTCGACAATGAATATGTTTTCTTAGATTCTGAATTTTTGGCAATAAGTCTAAAAATGCACTCACCGCTTCATTTGATGGACCACAATGATCGGTAACATATATTCGATAATAAGGAATATTTTTTTGAGCACATAAAAATTCCTCCGAGATTACAGATTTAATAACGACCTCTTCATCACAAGAGTTTTTTAATACTTCATTTTCTGAATCATCGCTTTGCTGGCGCATTATTTTTTGTGATTGTGCAATTTTATCTAGAAAATCATTTTCGCAATGTTTAATTTGCTCATTGGTTTTTTCTTTATTGCCCCAGTGGTATTTACTCCACAAGGTTATAGGAACCCCATTAAGGAAGCCATGGCATTCTTGCCTTAGATCTATAACTACCGTGTCCCTATTATCTGGACATTCATTCAAAATTTCATCCAAACCTTCGCAGGTAAATTGGCCGCCACCAGAGGTAAATATTTCTTGCATATAACGATAGTTGGCCCCTTTAATGCTCGACATGTCCTGCACCGTTATTATGTCAGAGGCAACAGCTTTAAAGACAAAGAAAATCGCGTAGAAATATACAGTTCTCATGGTTTTTCCTACAATTTTTTTAAGCAAGCATAGGGGAATTATCTCATTTGTACATGAGTAACTTTTTGATCTACATCGCCTAGCATGAATCTCGAGAAGAAAATTCTAAATGCAGTGGATCAGCCAATCAATTTAACGAAATATTTAAAAATGAGTTTGGAAATTCCTGCTGTCATGCGCGGAATTCATCTGGGAAATGTGTAATACACTCTTATATAAGAGAGATATTTAGAAATCTATGTCCTAAAATGATGGTGATCGATACCTGTCCAGGTTTTATCGACGTAATTGTGGAAAAAAAATTTTTCGACCAAGTAAACACATTAACTAGACAGTGAGCTATTTTTCCTGGATCCCCGCCTACGCGGGGATGACAAGGGATAGCGGTCAAAATGACAAAGGACAGCGCTCAAAACCATGGGTTGTCGAGCGAACCTTGGCTTAGTTAGAGAAATCAAAAGGAACAATAAAAGACTAAGACCAGCCGCTTGCATCTACTAATTTTATTTTCATTTAGCAATTGCAAATATTTTGCTAACACGTCTTAACAACGCCATTGATTTTCAAAATAGTTTCTAAGCTGCCAACATAACTATAAACGGAGTTTTGTACCTCTGCGAAGTAGCCTGCGCCACCTTTCCATACGCGCCAGTCCCAGAGCAGCGGCTTTAACAAATAATTGTTTACAGGGTCCTCTTTAATGGTTCTGTTTATTCGCTTAACTCGGTCATCGGTCCCCTTCTGTTTAGCTGAATATAAGGCACAAACTTACCATTAACTGGCAGAATTTCTGGTGAATTGAAATCAAAAAACCAGGCGACCTGGTGCAAAGCTCCAAGGAACCGCCTAGTTTTTTATGTTCAAAGAAGCCTTTGGCCAGAAAGAATGCGGCACTTTCACAGGGAACCGGCTTTAGATAAAAGAGCCTGTTACTATCTTAGTTTTTGAACCATCTTTTGAAGTGTATTAATCTTATCTTGGTGATACGAAGTGTAATCACTGCAATTTTCTTTTTTAGTAGGGTTTTCTTTTAAACATCTCTCATAATCGGTTTTGGCTCTCATAGCCCTATTTCTTTCTTCAGTTAATTCCTCAGAAACTAAATCACCAGCGGTTTTTCCTAAAAGATTTTTTAGATTTTTGGACGCTCCATTCTGTAATAGTATATCAATATTTTCAGCCAAATCGATAGCTTTATGTAAAGCTGTTTCACCAGCTGAGCCAAAAGAATTGACATCAGCCCCATTATTAACCAGCTGAGCGAGTGTTCTTTCGCAGCCATATTTGGTTGAGGCTATGTGAATTGCTTGGTCCTCATTTTTTGAGCGGGCATTAGCCAAACCACCAAGCTTAATGATTACAGGAATAACACCATCTTTACACCAGCGTGCAGCATGATGAAGGGCCGTTTCTCCGGCGGCATCTTTGTAGTTAATGTCACGTCCTTCTTCTTTTACCAGGTAACGCAAGGTTTTAGCATCACCCTTGGAGGCGGCTTTTAAAATTGGATCTCTAGGGGAAAGCACATCTATGGTTTCGCCAAGCCCACAGCTAATTGTGCTAAGTAATAATATTTTCAATAAAATCATAAAAAACAACTTATCTTTAATTACCATTTAAGACCCCCTAATTTAAATCGACTTTACGTCTATTTATCAACCATCATTTGAGACAGTTACAGTGTAGCACTCTGATTTTAAAATGAATCTTTAATTATTGCTAGGCCCAGCAAACCATAAAACGCCATTCAAAAAAGTTGGGCTTAAACCGTATAGAATGTCAGTAGTAGCTTTTTTTGATCCTTAAACTCATTGGGGCTTTATATAGTAGTGTTGCAAAAAGATTTAAGCTTATGTCTTCCAGGATAATTTGGCAGCTTTGATTGATGAACAAACATACATCATCAGACTTCAAATGGCGCTACTATCAAGGTGAAGCAATCCTTCTTTGCGTGCGTTTGTATCTTCGCTATCGCCCTTCCTTAAGGCTTCAATTGTTTTTGCAGCGCTATCAAAACTTCAAGAGTAAATTAGACGATACTTTAAATCGTTCTAGCTGGATGATCAGTTTTTTTTGCCATCAGCAAACTTGTTTTTCATAATTATTAAAGGCATTGCATCCTCAGCAAATTTATCAATTAAGGTATACAATTCACGAGCTTCCTTTGAGTTATCTTGTTTTTTTAAATACTGGGCATATCCAAGGGGCGAATATTTTTCCTCTTCTGCGGTTATATTACTTCCCGAAAATAATAAGCGAGCAACAATCTTATTCTGCTGTTTTCGCATAGCAAAATATAAAGGAGTTGCCCCATCGCCTTGGTACATAGAATTTATGTCAGCCCCAGAGCCTAGCAGTTCATCTACCACTGGCAAATGCCCTTCTCCACTAGCCTCATACAGCGCCCAATTCATTTCGGGATAAAGCCACGAATTATCGACCTTTCGCGCTTCCTTGATAAATGAGCGAACTGTGTTTGCATGTCCTTGCATGGAGGCTCCAATTAGAGGAGTCGCATTCGAATCATCTCGTATATCCAATTGCGCACCGCGCGCAATTAATATTTCTACCATCGCAGTTTTACCATAGTACGAAGCTTCATGAAGCGGTGTCGCTCCATAGCTATTACGCTCATTTATCAAGGCGCCAAAATCTATCAGGAGATTCACAATTTCAATAAAGCCTTTCCCGGAGGCTGCGTGCAAACTAATTACTTTTGCACCGCTTTCTAAAAGCAAGCTACAAATTTCAAGGTATTTATTGGCACTAGCCAAATAAAGAGCTGAGCCATACTTACTCTTGGCATCAATATTTGCATTATGATTGAGCAAAAGCCGCACTATTTCAAGAGAGCCCTTTTTTGCTGCCATTTGTAACGGAGTATATCCATCTTTATTTATGCAATTGACGTCCACTCCTTTGCTTAAGGCTGCTTCAATGGCTTGTACATCATAATTTTCAATTGATTCAAACAAA